>NZ_JAPFCE010000001.1:0-406620 GCF_026240895.1 Pseudomonas sp. DCB_AW | reverse complement strand
CCCCCACCCCCCGCCGCACGCGAATTCTGCACCAGAAGACCCCATAGGCTCCTTAATCTCGTGAATCGACTACAGCAGTGTGCCCTTCCGATACCCTCAATCGATGGTGCTTGCACCGGCCTCTTCGCAGCACAAGGCTGCTCCTACAAAGGTTGGACGTTCAGCGGTAAAGGTCCTCGCGGGTCCAAGGCAGGTCATGGTGACCATCGGCATAGGGCTTCACAGCCAGGATCTGGTGCACGGGATTTCTGCACCAGAAGCACCCATCGGCTGCAACAGCTCGGGATGCGAATAGCCCAGTTGATCTCGCCGATTCTATAAGGTGAGTTTCAAGCTTACTCATTCTTCGCAGCGCAAGGCTGCTCCTACAAAGGTTGGACGTTCAGCGGTAAAGGTCCTCGCGGGTCCAAGGCAGGTCATGGTGACCATCGGCATAGGGCTTCACAGCCAAAATCTGGTGCAGGTTGATCCAGCCCTTCTCAAAGGCATAGGCACAACCGGCCAGGTACAGCCGCCAGATACGCAGGGTCTTTTCCGGCACCATGGCTGCGGCGCGGTGCAGCTGGTTCTCCAGGTTTTCGCTCCAGTGGTGCAAGGTCTTGGCGTAATGCAGGCGAAGGCTTTCTACATCGACCACCTCGAGCCCTGTTTCACAGATGCTCGCGCTGATCATCGACAGGTGGGGTAGCTCGCCATGGGGGAACACATAACGGTCGATGAACTCCCCTGCCCCCCGCCCTACCGGCCGGCCATCCACATGCTTGGCGGTGATGCCATGGTTCATCACCAGGCCACCTTCGCGCACAGCACCGAACAGCTTCTGGCAATACAACGGCAGGTTGGCATGCCCCACGTGTTCGAACATGCCGACACTGACTACCTTGTCGAAACGCCCATCCTGGGGAAGGTCACGGTAGTCGAGGATCTGCAGGTCGACCTGCTCGGCCAGCCCTTCCTCCTTCACCCGCTGACGGCCCAGCTTGAGTTGCTCCTTGCTCAAGGTAATACCGAATACCTTGGCACCGTATTCGCGCGCGGCGAAGCGTGACAGGCCGCCCCAGCCACAGCCGACGTCCAGCAGGTAGTCGCCGGCCTGCAAACGCAACTTGCGGCACAGGTGATCGAACTTGTCCTGTTGGGCCTGGGCCAGGGTGTTGTCTGGCTCACGGAAGTAGCCACAGGAGTAAGCCATGTCCGGGTCCAGCCACAGCTGGTAGAACGCGTTGGACAGGTCGTAGTGGTAGGAAATGGCTTCGGCATCGGTGTGTTTGTCGTGGGCGGAACGCTGTGGAACCGCGTCCTCGTCGTCACTCAGCAGCGCCTCGCTGAGTTCGTCGCATACCCGAATGACCTCGCCGATATCGCCTTCAAGCTCCAGCTTGCCTTCAACGAAAGCCTCACCCAGCTCGTTCAAGCTCGGGTGGGTCAGCTGGCTGATCAGTTGAGGCTCCTTGATCAGGATCGTGACTTGCGGGCTGGGCCCAAGATCGAACTGGTTGCCGTCCCACAACTTCAGACGCAAAGGTAAGTGCAGGCTCTGCAACGCAGGTGGAAGTTGCGCAAGCATCAATGACCCTCCCTTCAGGTAACGGGGCGTCACGCCTCATAATTTCGGACGCCTCCGAATCAGGGTAGTTCATTGGTGCCGATTTTGGGCTTTACACGACGATGGTCTAGAACAAACAGACATGAAAGACACGCAGATTGTATACAACTTTAAACGCACAGACTAACCTTGTGCCCCTCTCGCGCTTCTTCATCCTGGAGTTGAACCCATGAAATCCTATGACGTGGTGATCATCGGCGGTGGCCCTGGCGGCTACAACGCGGCAATCCGTGCAGGCCAGCTGGGCCTGACCGTTGCCTGTGTGGAAGGCCGCTCGACCTTGGGCGGCACCTGCCTCAATGTCGGCTGCATGCCGTCCAAGGCGCTGCTGCATGCATCCGAGCTGTACGAGGCCGCCAGCGGCGAGGAGTTCGCCCACCTTGGTATCGAAGTGAAGCCCACCTTGAACCTCGCCCAGATGATGAAGCAGAAGGACGAGAGCGTTACCGGCCTGACCAAGGGCATCGAGTACCTGTTCCGCAAGAACAAGGTCGACTGGGTCAAGGGTTGGGGGCGTCTGGATGGCGTTGGCAAAGTCGTGGTCAAGGCCGAGGACGGCAGCGAAAGCACCCTTCACGCCAAGGACATCGTGATTGCCACCGGTTCCGAGCCCACGCCCCTGCCAGGCGTGACCATCGACAATCAGCGCATCATCGATTCGACCGGTGCCCTGTCCCTGCCCCAGGTGCCCAAGCACCTGATCGTCATCGGCGCCGGCGTCATCGGCCTCGAGCTGGGTTCAGTATGGCGCCGCCTTGGCAGCGAAGTGACTGTCATCGAATACCTCGACCGCATCTGCCCGGGCACCGATGAAGAAACCGCCAAGACCCTGCAGAAGGCCTTGGCCAAGCAAGGCATGAGCTTCAAGCTCGGCAGCAAGGTCACCCAGGCCACCTCGTCGGCCGACGGCGTCAGCCTGACGTTGGAGCCCGCTGCCGGTGGCGACGCACAAACTTTGCAGGCCGACTACGTGCTGGTGGCCATCGGTCGCCGCCCCTACACCCAGGGCCTGAACCTGGAAAGCGTAGGCCTGGCGACCGACAAGCGCGGCATGCTGAGCAACGATCATCACCGCAGCTCGGTGCCTGGCATCTGGGTGATCGGCGATGTCACCTCAGGCCCGATGCTGGCGCACAAGGCTGAAGATGAAGCGGTGTCGTGCATCGAGCGCATCGCCGGCAAGGCCCATGAGGTCAACTACAACCTGATCCCCGGTGTCATTTATACCCGCCCCGAGCTGGCCAGCGTCGGCAAGACCGAAGAACAGCTCAAGGCCGAAGGCCGCGCCTACAAGGTGGGCAAGTTCCCCTTCACCGCCAACAGCCGCGCCAAGATCAACCACGAGACCGAAGGGTTCGCCAAGGTGCTCGCCGATGCCAACACCGACGAGGTACTGGGCGTGCACCTGGTGGGCCCGAGTGTCAGTGAGATGATCGGTGAGTTCTGCGTGGCCATGGAGTTCTCGGCGTCGGCAGAGGACATCGCCCTCACCTGCCACCCGCACCCGACCCGCTCCGAGGCATTGCGCCAGGCGGCGATGAATGTGGAAGGGATGGCGATGCAGATCTGACAAAACCTCGGCCACAGGTGCCGGTGCTGGCACGGTTGATACGGAGATCAACCGTCTGGCGCCCTCCCAGGCAGATTTTTACAACCCGGATATGCTGGACGATGGAGCAGTAAACCCCCGAGTTTTCGGGACCAGTGGCAACAAGGAGGTTCACCATGTCATCCACCCCGCGTGTACGTCGTTCGCTCAGCGATATCCAGGCTGACTACGATCAAGGCAAAAAAGCAGAACTTGAGAATCTGATCCGCGCCTGGAAGGGCATCAAGGATCTTCCCGCTAACGACCCAAACTCCTTCTTCACCCTCGGCGGCCTGCATGGCGAGCCATTCCGTGACAAGGGCAAGACCGACCCCAACTGGTGGGGCGGCTACTGCCAGCACGGGACGGTGCTGTTCCCAAGCTGGCACCGCGCCTACCTCTGGCGCCTGGAAGAGGCGCTGCGCAGCATCCCCGGCTGCAAAGACGTGACCTTGCCGTTCTGGGATGAATGCAGCGATGCATCACGGGAAAACGGTATCCCGTCGGCCCTGACCCAAGAATATTTCGTGCTCGATGGCCAGAAGATCGACAACCCTCTGCGCTCCTTCGTGTTCCCGAAAGCCATCACCGACGAGGTCGAGGACACGCCGATCATCTACAGCAAGCCGGAAGGCTACGAGACAGTGCGTTACCCGCTGTCCGGTTTGGTGGGCACTGATGAAGACCGCGCGAAGACCGACGCCCATAACGCGCAATTCCCAGACCCAGAGCAGAACATCGGCTACCTCAATAGCAACATCAGTACCTGGCTGAGCGGCAAGATCAAGATCGGTGGCAGGTGGCGTGGCGAGGTATTCACCCGCTTCGAAAACTGCCTGGACGCGCCCACCTACACCCTGTTCTCCAATACCACGTCGGCCGCCGCGAAAAACAAGGCTGACCCAGCGGGCACTCACCATGTCTCCCTGGAAGAGCCGCATAACTTCATGCACCTGGCCGTCGGCGGCTTCGACTACCCGGGGCAAGGCAACAATTCGGCGATCCCGGGTGCCAACGGCGACATGGGCGAGAACGAGACCGCCGGCCTGGACCCGATCTTCTTCTTCCACCACTGCTTCATCGACTATGTGTTCTGGACCTGGCAGCGTCGGCAAGGCGCGACTGATGAATTCAGCATCGATGCCACCGATCCCGGCGCCAGCTACTACAAACCCGATGGCGTGCAACCGCCAGCAGGGGCAGCAGGCCTGGACCCGAATGCCATCCTGAGCCTGGACACCACGCTTGACCCGTTCGTGAAGGCCGACGGCAGCCCCTTCACCACCCGTGACTGCTTCAACATCGAAACCCAGCTGGGCTATGGCTATGGCAAAGGCTCGCTGGACGCCTACGCCCAACCCAACAAGCCGTTGCTGTTCAAGGCCGAGGCCGTGCAACCCGCTGGCAAGACCTTGCGGGTCAGCCGCATCAACCGGGGCAAGATCCGCGGTTCGTTCCTGATCAGCGCCTACGCCAAGGTCGATGGCAAGCGCGAATACCTGGGGACCCGGCCGATACTCAGCCGCTGGCATGTCGAAGGCTGCATGAACTGCCAGACCCACCTGGAAGCCACCGCTACCTTCAAGCTGCCACTCAACGCCGACAACTCGGCGATTGATGAAGGCACAATCGAAGTGGAAGTACAGACCCGTGACACGGTGCTCAAACGGCCAGAGGGGGCCAATCTGCTCAATAGCAGCAACGCTGTAGCCGCTGACGTGCCATTCAAACTGGAAACCTACTGAGCCACCGCCGGCGCAGCATCCTAAGCCTGGCTTCGGGTGCTGCGCTCAGGCGCTTGAACGCTGTCGGTCCCTACGCTCATAGGCAATGATGATTGCACCGACAATCATCACGGGCAGATGAACAGACGGCAGGCAAAATGCGATCAGCATCAGCGGCCAGCAGGTGGCGTAGCACCACACCCCATGCAGCGCCCCCTTGGCCAATGGGTTGGCGACGCTGACGGGCCGATGGCAGCGCACAAGGCAATGCGCTCTGAACGCGCACAACTGCCACCCCCCTGCCCCTATCAGCGCCAGCAATCCTGCTGCGAGTTGCGAGCCGGTGAAAGAAACCAGCAACAGCGCAATCATCAACAGCAGTGCACTGCCCGACAGCCACACGCCAAAATACCCCAGCAGAAATGCCGCGACAGCGGGCGCTCGATGGTAGGGCCTTGATTGATGCCACAGATGCGCCAATGGCCCCTGCAGCGCGGGCAGCATCATCGCGACCAGCATCAGCCCCACCGCACCGGTAAAGACGGCGATGTCCATGCTGGAATAATAGAGGCGCAGGTTCAGCCATCCCTCGGTCAACATCGAGGGCGAGCCGGAAATACAGAACGATTCAAGATCGTGGTGGCTGTCGTTATTGAGCGCCATCCAGATAAAAGCAACGAGGCTGGCAGCCCATAACGCGCATTTGAGCGGATCACCGCAGGTGTCGCGCACCCATGCTGGCAGGGGCGCATTAGCCTGGCGCGCCATCAGACGACCTCCCTGTCATCGGCTAGACGGCCTGGCTCATTGCCTGTGCCGCGCTAGTGACTATAGAGCAGGTTGCTAAGGCGTGCCGGTACGCCGACTGATGGTGACAGGCACGCCCGGATGCTACGCAGGCTATGCCGCAGCGCCCTGCAAACAAGAGCGCCGCAGCCTGGCATTACCTTCAGAACGTCGCGTTCTTGAGCGAGATGTGGCAGTTCTTGTAGTCGTAGTCGACCAGTGTCACCACACCGGAAACATTCGATTTTTTCCCAACGGAAAGCGCATTGACCATGCTGGTGTTGGTCGATTCAGCGTGGATATCCACGTCGCCAACGCTCAGCACTACCCGATACGCCTCGAGCCCTTGATTGATCATGGCGACTTCACCGTTAGTGGAGAAGGTCTTGCCGCGGTACAGGCTGTTTGCACGCACCTTATTTTCTTTCGTGACACGGCAGATTTCTGCAAGGCTTTGATCGATGGCTACTGGCGCGGTCGCCTTCTGAATTTCCTGCATTGTTTGCTCAAAATTCGCGCAACCCGAAAGGGCTACGAAAGGCAGCGCGGCGAAGAGGCAATTACGAAGAGCTTTCATGTGGACAACCTTACAGATGATTGAAGAAGTGCTTTGGCCTTGAGCACACCCTGACTGGAGAAATTTCAGACAGTTCCATACGAACCTCGCGGGCTAATGCAGGCGTGGCCGATAGGCGATGGCTAGGCGTTGGGCTGACTTGCGGAAATCGGGCACTACCGATCAGGACGACGGTGGCAGCGAAGTAAGAAGGGGGGACAGCAGGCATCAGTCATTCCTTTGAGGCGCGTTTGAATGTGTTCAATCCCTTGAACCGGCCGAAAGTTATACCAAAAACCGTTTTACTGCGCAAAAAAGCACCAGCTCCTGCTGTTGATCACAGCTGGGTGCTCACAACATTGTTTGACACAAGCACCCGCGAAAATTGGGGCCTGTAGCCGTTGACGCTGTAGCCTCCGCAACAACATAGATTGACACAACCCGTCGGCCTGCCGGTCAAAACCAGCGTCACCGTCTACAGTTTCAGCCGAATCGAATGCCTGGCTCACTGACGTTTCTGCGATCAAGAAGCGAGCACCGCAGTCACACAGGAACGGGTGGTTGCCGCTGTAGAACCGGTCCTTGGCCTCCCAGCCGGGGAGCTGGGTGAACCGCCCCTGGTTTCCTAGACACCTCCAATCCTCATAATGAGGCCAAATAGGAGGTGCCATGAGTCGTCAACGTTATCCCGAAGAATTCAGATCTAAGCGGCTAACACAAAAGACATTTGACATTTCTATCAGATGTCTTTTGCTCAACCAGGATCCACCAGAACTGAAAACTGAAATCGCTCCTGTTAGTAGGTGCGACTAAATTGCCTTGAGCCAGCTTCGCTCTTTAACCCAAAGAGACCAGTTAATTCCACACAGTTATCCGACCTGTAGAGTCTATGTGACTAAGGGCCTCCGGACCATTATAGGCTCGGTCTTCGAGACTAACTTCTAATTTGATCTTACTGTCAAATATCAAAACAATAATTTTTCCGCCTTCAGTTATGCTTGTGAGCGTCAAGCCAGTTAAGTCAGCGCCGGCTGGCGTGATTGAGCTAGAGTTAAAGATATTTAGTGTATTTCCGTTACTAAACTCAAGATGAGTACACTCATCTTGGGAGTCAATTGATACGACTCTGGAGTTTAGAATACTCTGTAAGATGCTCATATTGTTCACCTGATGGGGAAGTGGCTCTGTGAATTCGGCAATGTTTTGCCTGTATTAGGGTCAACACCTTGGCCAGACTTGTTCTCATATTTTATGTAGCCATTAGGATATCCCGGACTGCTCCCTCTTGCTGGAGTTGGTTGCATGAGGCGCATCGTGCTCACCTTACCATTATCTCCACCAGCCCCATTGACGAACGCTGTACCAGTTGTATTTCCCGACGGATTAACGACCGGTACGGGGCCTTCAGCACCCTTAGGTACTTTGAAGGTTGTTCCATCCGGTGCTACAACGAAGTCAGGCGTTTTAGAAGGCAGCAGCTTCTCAATATTTTTTCCACCTCGCGCAGCGTCCAATCCTAAGCTGGCTACCCCCGGTACGAAAGGTATCACGGACATTACAGCATCGAAGGCAATACCAGCAGCATCCGCCGCTGCAGCACCATAGTTTCCGCTGTCAATATTTTTCTGAAAACTATAGGTCCCTAGTGCAATACTTGCTCCCTCGATAACAAGCTCTGCGTATTTTCCATTTTTGTCGGTAAATTTGTAAGGGTTATTGTTTGTATAGGTGTAACGGTTGAAACTATGCAGGTTATCTGCTTTGAAATCGACGGGGTCTACCCCAGTGAATCGGCCCAAGAGTGGGTCGTAGTACCTCGCCCCCATGTACGACAGCCCTGTGCTGTCATCATGCGCCTTGCCGTGAAAACCAATCTTATTGTCACTGCTGGCAGCCGAGCGGGTCAGCTTGTCTCCATAGGGCTTGTAGCTCTCCTTCCATTTCAGGTTACCGGCGGCGTCGGTGGCCGCGATGGGGCTGCCAGAAATGTCATTGTGGTAGTAGGTCACCACTGCGGCCATGGCATTGTTGACCATGGCCATGCACAGCAGGGGGGTGCACAGCACCTTGGCAAATCTCTTCAACATGCTCATTGATTTAGTCCCTGGCATCCATTCAAGGGCTTACGCGGTTGAGGTAGAGATAAACTTTTCGACTTTGCTGTCAGGGAGCATCACTGCGGAAGTGGCTTCAGAAAAAAATCGGGACAACAACATTCGAGGGCAGCTATTTGCTTGGAAGTTAGGTTTCATGGGGCGGATACCTGACTCATGCCCAAGCGCGGTGAGGCGTAATAGAGCAACAGGATATTAATCCTAAACTGATTGACACTTACTAATTCAGAGATTAGCAGCCCACCCCGATTCTACTTTCAAAGGCAGGGTGGACTGGTCATCACTGGATGCCTATAGGTTCAGCAGGAAGCTACCTGACTGGAATTCGCACGTTCATAGGATGGCTGCCAGCGGCTCCCGCAGCTGTTCTAGCCATATATTTTTATTGCCAAAATAGTGGTCTCTCAACCTGTCTTCTACATGCTCAGCCGACCACACTGCGGCACATTCCAACTGTGTAGCTTGCTTCGCGGTGCCTGGCCTCATCGAGTCATCGCTGCTTCTGTAAATTTGAATGGATTTGCTGATTTCATCAACGACAAAATAGTCGCGCGGGGCAAGGAAAATCTCCCTAAGGGGGCGCTTTGCGATTTTTTTCCATCGTCCTCGAGTAATCGCGCTATTCATAACTGGAATAATAAACAACAAGTTATCAGTTATTGAATCTAACTCTGAAATGTCTTTGATTTGTTTGCCGATGTAGTCGAAAAAAGCGATTTCAGATCGACTCACGATCTGCCCATAAGCGTAGAGTGCCTCGCCTAAGTAAATCTCAAGAATCGCCCCGGGCGTGATGGTTTGTCTAGTCATATTCAGTCACCAACTACCCCAAGCTTCTCGTGCTTTTTGAAGATAATTTTCTCGATTAGGATTTCTCTCTGAAATACCATTAATCGCATTTCCTGATGTGCCCCCGGTTGATTTTGCACCACCATATCTTTCTATCATCATCTGCTCTCTCCCCCGAATCGCCTGTGCGTCTGTCGAGGACTTATCAAGCCTGGCAGGGCCGAAATTTTCACTATTTTTGTGATGATTACTATCTCTAGCGGCAATATTTTCAAAAGCGCTACCCTTTCCGCTTGTCCGGCCCGTATATACTTCCCCGGTGGCCGAGTTTGTCTTTGTATATGTCTGATAAGTTTTTTCAGCTCTTGTTGCTTCAGCAACGCGACCAACCGTCCGAGCGCTATCGACAACCTGCTCGGCAGCTCGAGCTTTCATGAGCAAGCCAGTCCCAGGAACCGGGCTTACTACCCCTATTGCGCTAGCTGCCACATCAGCAGCAGCTTGGGTGACTCCAACTCCGGTGTAAAGGGCTAATACAGAATGCTGTTTTGACACATCGTGAATGATGTCACGACTACGGGCAACCTTGTTCTCTGTCGCAAAACTAAATGCTCCATTAAAGCCAAACCTCCATACTCATACAAGAAGTGAGATGGACAATTGAGTTCTCAAGGCATAAGGCTCATTGACGACTTGCAGATTGGGTTGAGCCGACAAGCTCCCTCGGCGACCGTCATCCCCCGCAACGGTCGCCGAGCACGCGCAGTCCTGCTGGTTGTCCAATGACATCGCGTAACGTAATCGCCGAGTTGGCAGGGCTTTTCGTTATTTCCGTCACCCACTGATTCAAGCGCTTTCGAGCACGATGTCCTCGAGCCTGGTCGGATCTACTTAAGCAGGTAAATCCAATGGCCTGCGGCAAACTTGAGTCCAACGCTTGAGTAAGTCACTCAGCGCCGTATTGGCCCGCCACGCCGAAGCGGCGGTTAACATAGCACTTGCCCCCGGTGTTTCTCCGGCCATCATCAAGTGGATTTGGGCCTTGCACGACATCAGGCCGAATCCGATTCCTCGCGAACAACAATTGACAGCACCACCAATGGAATGGAGAAATTCATGATCAATTACTTCCCGCCCACGATAAAATTCAAGCGGCTACTCCACTGCCGCCCGAAATAATTAAATCCACTTTATCGAACCAAGCGAAACTTTCCTATTACATTTTACCTTGTACTCATGGCTTCTCTTGGCTCATGCACGATTATCGCTTGAGTTCGAAACACGGCCATCGCAAGCCAATTAAATCGATTACGAAAAAATCGAGCACATTCCATGGATAAGGCCGACTAGCAATCAGCTCAGAAATAAACTTCGAAAGCAGCTCAGGCTGAGCTAATGCCCTCGGCAATTGAGCATATCTTCGAGACAGACCTAAGTTTTTAATAAAAACATCGCTAAAGCCTAGCTCAGTAACAACGTTCCAATCAACACCTTGGGCATTCCAGAGCCTATGCTCGTGGGGGAGGTCTTCTCACATTAGTCTCGCGCTGAAGCGAAGCGGATCAACCGGACCGATCGCTCAGCCCAGAACGCACAAACCCCCGTAAATATGGGGGGTTGTGTGTTGTGTCAAACTATGTTGTTTGTCGCCAGCTTTTTAACTCTTGCCCGTCGGTTTATTCCACCGTCACCGACTTCGCCAAGTTACGCGGCTGGTCAACGTCGGTGCCCTTGAGCACCGCCACGTAGTACGACAGCAACTGCAGCGGGATGGTGTACAGGATCGGCGCCAGGGCGTCAGCGATGTGCGGCACCTTGATCACGTGGGTGCCTTCGCCGTTAGTCATGCCAGCGTGCTCGTCGGCAAACACCACCAACTCACCGCCACGGGCACGCACTTCCTGCAGGTTGGACTTGAGCTTCTCCAGCAGTTCGTTGTTCGGCGCCACGGTCACGACTGGCATGTCGTTATCCACAAGTGCCAGCGGGCCGTGCTTCAGCTCGCCTGCCGGGTAGGCTTCGGCGTGGATGTAGGAGATTTCCTTGAGCTTGAGCGCGCCTTCCATCGCTACCGGGTACTGGGCGCCGCGGCCCAGGAACAGGGTGTGGTGCTTGTCGGCGAACAGCTCGGCGATCTTCTCGACAGTTGCGTCCATGGCCAGTGCCTCGCCCAGGCGGGCCGGCAGGCGACGCAATTCTTCAACCAGCTCGGCTTCGACACCGGCTTCGAGGGTGCCGCGTACCTGGCCCAGGGCCAGGGTCAGCATCATCAGCGAGACCAGCTGGGTGGTGAACGCCTTGGTCGAAGCAACACCGATTTCCGGGCCAGCCAGGGTCAGCAGGGTCAGGTCGGATTCACGCACCAGCGAGCTGATGCCGACGTTGCAGATCGCCAGGCTGCCGAGGAAGCCCAGCTCCTTGGCGTTGCGCAGGGCAGCCAGGGTGTCGGCAGTCTCACCGGATTGCGAGATCGAGACGAACAGGGTGTCGGGCTGCACCACCACCTTGCGGTAGCGGAACTCACTGGCGACTTCGACCTGGCAAGGGATGCCGGCCAGGCTCTCCAGCCAGTAACGGGCGACCATGCCTGCGTGGTAGCTGGTGCCGCAGGCAACGATCTGTACGTTGCGCACTTTGGCGAACAGGTCGGCGGCTTTCGGGCCAAAGGCCTGTACCAGCACGTGGTCTTTGCCCAGACGGCCTTCCAGGGTGCGTTGGACCACGCTTGGCTGCTCGTGGATTTCCTTGAGCATGAAGTGACGGTAGTTGCCCTTGTCCGCCGCTTCTGCACCTTCGTGATACTGCACGGTTTCACGCTGGACCTTGTTGCCAGCCTGGTCCCAGATGCTGACCTGGTCACGGCGGATTTCAGCGATATCGCCTTCTTCCAGGTACATGAAACGGTCGGTGACCTGGCGCAGGGCCAGCTGGTCCGAGGCCAGGAAGTTCTCGCCAAGGCCCAGGCCGATCACCAGCGGGCTGCCGCTGCGAGCAGCTACCAGGCGGTCTGGCTGTTTAGCGCTGATCAGGGCCAGGCCATAAGCACCGTGCAGGCGCTTCACCGCAGCCTTCAGCGCGTCGGTCAGGTCTGCAACGGTCTTGAGCGTGTGGTGGATCAGGTGGACGATGACTTCGGTATCGGTCTGCGAGGTGAACACGTAGCCGAGGCCTTTGAGCTCTTCACGCAGTTCTTCGTGGTTCTCGATGATGCCGTTGTGCACGACCGCCAATTCACTGCCCGAGAAGTGTGGGTGGGCATTGCCTTCGGTTGGCGCGCCGTGGGTAGCCCAACGCGTGTGTGCGATACCCAGCTGGCCAACGAGCGGCTCGGCGGCCACGGCAGCTTCCAGCTCGCTGACCTTGCCAATCCGGCGGCGGCGCTCCAGCCCACCCTGCTGGCTGTAGACCGCCAGGCCGGCACTGTCGTACCCGCGGTACTCAAGGCGCTTGAGGCCTTCGATCAGGATGGCGGTGATATTACGTTCGGCTACGGCACCAACGATTCCACACATGTTCATTGCTCCTGGCTGATCGCGGCGCAAATCAGGTTGATGCCGCGGGCTTGAATTTGTTCGCGTGCCGCTGCGGGCAGGCGTTCGTCAGTAATGAGGGTATTCACGCTGCCCCACGGCAGCTCAAGGTTGGGGATTTTGCGCCCCACCTTGTCGGACTCGACCATCACGATCACCTCACGGGCGACCTCGGCCATGACTCGGCTCAGGCCCAGCAGCTCATTGAAGGTGGTGGTGCCCCGGTTGAGGTCGATGCCATCGGCACCGATGAACAGCTGATCGAAATCGTAGGAGCGCAGCACCTGCTCGGCAACCTGCCCCTGGAACGACTCGGAGTGCGGGTCCCAGGTACCACCGGTCATCAGCAATACAGGCTCATGCTCGAGATCGCTGATGGCGCGGGCCACGTTCAAGGAATTGGTCATCACCACCAGGCCAGGCTGTCGGCCCAGCTCGGGAATCATCGCGGCAGTGGTGCTGCCACTGTCGATGATGATCCGCGCATGTTCGCGGATACGCCCTACCGCCGCGCGGGCAATGGCCTTCTTGTAGGCAGACACGGGCTGGGCCGGCTCACCGAGCAGCTCTTGCGGCACCGGTACCGCACCGCCATAGCGGCGTAGCAACAGGCCGTTGGTTTCTAGGGCGGCGAGGTCTTTGCGAATGGTCACTTCCGAGGTTTCGAAGCGCTTGGCCAATGCATCCACACTCACCTCCCCTTGCTCACTGAGCATGGCCAGGATGTTGTGGCGGCGTTGAGGCGTGTTACGTTTCGACATGAGCGCTTAAGTTTCGTTTCGAAAGATAATGGTTGCAATCAAAACCTAAGACGCTCGTTTCGTCAAGCGGTTGCTGCCCTGTGGATAGTTTCACCCTTGTAGGAGCGGCCTTGTGTCGCGATGGGCCGCAACGCGGCCCCAGTGATTTCGAGGTAAAGCTCCATTTTGGGGCTGCGTTGCAGCCCATCGCGACACAAGGCCGCTCCTACAGGGACCGCAACTCACGCCCAAAAAAAAGCCGACTTATTCACATAAGTCGGCTTTCGATCGAACAGCTGTGTATAACTCAGCTCTTCTTGATCTTCTCCGGCCGCTTCCAGCCCGAGATGTTTCGCTGGCGCGCGCGGCCCACAGCCAGGTCGGCGGCTTCGACGGTCTGGGTGATAGTCGAACCGGCTGCCGTGGTCGCGCCGGCCTTGATTTCCACAGGCGCCACCAGTGAGTTGTTCGAACCGATGAACACGTCCTCACCCATCACGGTCTTGAACTTGTTGGCGCCATCATAGTTGCAGGTGATGGTGCCAGCGCCGATGTTGGTGCGCGCGCCAATTTCGGCGTCGCCCAGGTAGCTCAGGTGGCCTGCCTTGGCGCCTTCGCCCAAGTGAGCGTTTTTCAGCTCGACGAAGTTACCCACATGGGCCTTGGCATCCAGCACACTGCCTGGGCGCAGGCGAGCGAACGGGCCGGCATCGCTGCCCTCACCCATCACCGCACCTTCGATGTGGCTGTTAGCCTTGACCACCACACCCTTGCGCAGGGTGCTGTTCTTGATCACGCAGTTGGGGCCGATCTCTACGCCGTCTTCGATGACCACCTGGCCTTCGAGGATCACGTTGATGTCGATCAGCACATCGCGACCAACGGTCACTTCACCCCGTACATCGAACCGCGCCGGGTCACGCAGGGTGACGCCCTGGGCCATCAGGCGGCGGCCTGCGCGCAGCTGATAGTGGCGCTCGAGCTCGGACAGCTGGCGACGGTCGTTGGCGCCCTGCACTTCCATCGGGTCTTCAGGTTGCTCGGTGGCAACCACCAGGCCATCGGACACCGCCATGGCGATGACGTCGGTCAGGTAGTACTCGCCTTGGGCATTGTTATTCGACAAGCGGCTCATCCAGTCCGCCAGGCGCGCCGCAGGCAGGGCCAGAATGCCGGTGTTGCCTTCCTTGATCGCTTTCTGCGCGTCGCTGGCATCCTTGTGCTCAACGATGGCCGTCACCTTGCCCTGCTCGTCACGCACGATACGGCCATAGCCGGTCGGGTCTTCGAGGGTGACCGTGAGCAAGCCCAGCTGTTGATCATTGGCCTTGGCCAACAGGCGCTGCAAGGTCTCCACTTCGATCAACGGCACATCACCGTACAGCACCAGTACGGTGTCAGCGGTCAATGCTGGCAGCGCCTGGGCCACGGCATGGCCTGTACCCAGCTGCTTGTCCTGCATGACAAAGTTCAGATCGTCAGCTGCCAGGCGCTCACGCACCTGCTCGGCACCATGGCCAATGACCACGTGAATACCTTGCGGCTGGAGTTGACGCGCGCTGTGGATAACATGGCCAAGCATGGAGTTGCCGGCAACCGGGTGCAGCACCTTGGGCAGCGCCGAGCGCATGCGGGTACCTTGGCCGGCGGCGAGAATAACGATATCGAGTGACATTACTGGCTACCAATCCTGGGCGGTCAGTGAAATGACCGGGGGGAGAAATTCGGAAAAAGAAAAAGGGTAGCCGAGGCTACCCTTTTACTCAATCGCAACAGAAGTGATCAGCCCAGGGCCGATTACTTGCCTTTGCGCATTTGCTGGACGGTACGCAGCTGAGCTGCGGCCTCGGCCAGACGTGCGGCGGCGGCGCCGTAGTCGAAGTCCGCGCCTTTCAGATTCAGGGCGTTCTCGGCAGCCTTGAGGGCTTCCTGAGCCTGAGCTTCATCCAGGTCTGCAGCACGTTGCACGGTATCGGCAAGCACCTTGACCATGTTCGGCTGAACCTCGAGGAAACCACCAGAGATGTAAAACACCTCTTGGGCGCCACCCTGCTTGGTCAGCGTGATCGGACCTGGCTTCAGATTGGTGATCAGCGGCGCGTGGCCCGGAGCGATACCAAGATCACCCAGGTTACCGTGCGCAACCACCATCTCGACCAGACCGGAGAAAATCTCTCCTTCCGCGCTGACGATATCGCAATGGACTGTCATAGCCATCTGCTTGCCTCAACCTGATAGCGCCCCTTGCGGGGCGCAGGAATTACAGTTTCTTGGCTTTCTCGATCGCTTCGTCGATGCTGCCGACCATGTAGAACGCTTGTTCTGGCAGGTGGTCGTAGTCACCTTTGAGGATGCCGCTGAAGCCAGCGATGGTGTCTTTCAGGGAAACGTACTTGCCTGGCGAACCGGTGAAGACTTCGGCCACGAAGAACGGCTGCGACAGGAAGCGCTGGATCTTACGAGCGCGGGCTACCAGTTGCTTGTCGGTCTCGGACAGTTCGTCCATACCCAGGATGGCGATGATGTCTTTCAGCTCTTTGTAGCGCTGCAGAACATACTGAACGCCACGCGCGGTGTCGTAGTGCTCGTTGCCGATCACGTTCGGGTCCAGCTGACGCGAAGTCGAGTCCAGTGGGTCGACCGCTGGGTAGATACCCAGGGAGGCGATGTCACGGGACAGAACGACGGTGGCGTCCAAGTGGGCGAAGGTGGTCGCTGGCGACGGGTCGGTCAAGTCGTCCGCAGGTACGTATACGGCCTGAACGGAGGTGATCGAACCTTCCTTGGTGGAGGTGATGCGCTCTTGCAGAACGCCCATCTCTTCAGCCAGGGTCGGCTGGTAACCTACTGCCGAAGGCATACGGCCCAGCAGTGCGGATACTTCAGTACCGGCCAGGGTGTAACGATAGATGTTGTCGACGAACAGCAGAACGTCGTTACCTTCGTCACGGAACTTCTCAGCCATGGTCAGGCCGGTCAGCGCTACGCGCAGACGGTTTCCTGGTGGCTCGTTCATCTGACCGTAGACCAGCGCTACTTTGTCGAGAACGTTGGAGTCCTTCATCTCGTGGTAGAAGTCGTTACCCTCACGAGTACGCTCACCCACACCAGCGAACACGGAGTAACCGCTGTGTTCCATGGCGATGTTACGGATCAGTTCCATCATGTTTACGGTCTTGCCGACACCGGCACCACCGAACAGACCAACTTTACCACCCTTGGCGAACGGGCAAACCAGGTCGATAACCTTGATGCCGGTTTCCAGCAGGTCGTTGCCGCCTGCCTGGTCAGCGAACGAAGGCGCTGGCTGGTGGATACCGCGACGCTCTTCTTCACCGATCGGGCCGGCTTCGTCGATCGGGTTGCCCAGTACGTCCATGATACGGCCCAGGGTGGCCTTACCAACAGGAACGGAAATGGCAGCGCCGGTGTCGACGACATCCAGACCGCGCTTCAAGCCTTCGGTCGAGCCCATCGCAATAGTACGAACCACGCCGTCGCCCAGCTGCTGCTGAACTTCGAGGGTGGTTTCCGCGCCTTGTACTTTCAGCGCGTTGTATACACTCGGCACGACGTCACGTGGGAATTCCACGTCGATGACGGCGCCGATGATTTGAACGATACGTCCGCTACTCATAGCTGGATCCTCTGAATATGTGAACCGTTAAACCGCGGCAGCGCCGCCGACGATTTCCGAGATCTCCTGGGTGATCGCAGCCTGACGCGCCTTGTTGTAGATCAACTGAAGCTCTTTGATCAAATCACCGGCGTTGTCTGTGGCGTTCTTCATGGCGATCATCCGGGCCGCTTGTTCAGCAGCGTTGTTCTCGACCACCGCCTGGTATACCTGCGACTCCACATAACGCACCATCAAGCCGTCCAGCAGCTCTTTTGCGTCGGGTTCGTACAGGTAATCCCAGTGATGCTTGAGATCCTGATCCGGGGTTGCCACCAACGGTACCAATTGCTCGACCGTTGGCTTCTGGGTCATGGTATTGATGAACTTGTTCGAAACCACGGAGAGGCGATCGATACGGCCGTCCAGGTAGGCGTCCAGCATCACTTTGACGGAGCCGATCAGATCGTTGATCGATGGCTCTTCGCCCAGGTGGCTGATCGCGGCTACGACGTTGCCGCCAAAGATGCGGAAGAAAGTCGCACCCTTGCTGCCGATCACGCACAGGTCGATTTCCACGCCCTGTTCGCGGTTTGCGTTCATGTCCTTGACCAGGGCCTTGAACAGGTTGGTGTTCAAGCCACCGCACAGACCACGGTCACTGCTCACCACGATATAACCGGTGCGCTTAACAGGGCGCTCGATCATGAAAGGGTGGCGGTATTCCGGGTTGGCGTTGGCCAGATGACCGATCACCTGGCGGATACGCTCCGCGTAAGGACGGCTAGCAGCCATGCGCATTTGTGCCTTGCGCATTTTGCTGACCGCCACTTTCTCCATGGCGCTGGTAATTTTTTGCGTGCTTTTGATGCTCGCAATCTTACTGCGAATCTCTTTTGCGCCTGCCATGTATCACCTATCAGGTTAGCAAGCGGGGGCCTGGGCCCCCGCTGCGGCTTACCAGGTCTGGGTGGCCTTGAACTTCTCGATACCGGCTTTCAGGCCAGCGTCGATTTCGTCGTTGAAGTCACCCTTCACGTTGATCTTCGCCATCAGTTCAGCGTGATCACGGTTGAAGAAGGCGATCAGTGCTTGCTCGAAGCTACCGATCTTGGAGACTTCTACGTCAGTCAGGAAACCACGCTCAGCGGCGTACAGCGACAGGGCCATGTCCGCGATGGACATTGGCGCGTACTGCTTCTGCTTCATCAGCTCGGTAACGCGCTGACCATGCTCCAGCTGCTTGCGGGTCGCTTCGTCCAGATCGGAAGCGAACTGGGCGAATGCAGCCAGTTCACGGTACTGAGCCAGAGCGGTACGAATACCACCGGACAGCTTCTTGATGATCTTGGTCTGAGCGGCACCACCTACGCGGGATACCGAAACACCGGCGTTCACTGCAGGGCGGATGCCCGAGTTGAACATGGCCGATTCCAGGAAGATCTGACCGTCGGTGATCGAGATCACGTTGGTCGGAACGAACGCGGAAACGTCGCCAGCCTGGGTTTCGATGATCGGCAGCGCGGTCAGGGAACCGGTTTTGCCAGTCACAGCACCGTTGGTGAACTTCTCGACGTACTCTTCCGAAACGCGCGATGCACGCTCCAGCAGACGGGAGTGGAGATAGAACACGTCGCCTGGGTACGCTTCACGTCCTGGTGGACGGCGCAGCAGCAGGGAGATCTGACGGTAGGCAACGGCCTGCTTGGACAGGTCATCGTAAACGATCAGTGCGTCTTCACCGCGGTCACGGAAGAACTCGCCCATGGTGCAACCGGCGTATGGCGCCAGGAATTGCAGTGCGGCGGATTCCGAAGCACTGGCGACCACCACGATGGTGTTCTTCAGTGCGTCGTTTTCTTCCAGCTTGCGAACGATGTTGGCAACGGTGGAACGCTTCTGGCCGACAGCAACATACACACAGAAAATACCGGAGTCTTTCTGGTTGATGATGGCGTCGATGGCCATGGCGGTCTTGCCGATCTGACGGTCACCGATGATCAGCTCACGCTGGCCACGGCCGACAGGGATCATGGCGTCAACGGACTTGTAGCCAGTCTGTACAGGCTGGTCTACCGACTTACGCCAGATTACGCCTGGAGCAACTTTCTCGACCGCGTCGGTCTCGGTGTTGCCCAGCGGGCCTTTGCCGTCAATCGGGTTACCCAGTGCGTCGACGACGCGACCCAGCAGTTCCTTACCAACCGGAACTTCCAGGATGCGGCCGGTGCACTTGGCGCTCATGCCTTCGGCGAGGGTGTCGTATGCACCCAGGATCACTGCACCTACGGAGTCTTGCTCCAGGTTCAGGGCCATGCCGTAGACGCCGCCAGGGAACTCGATCATTTCGCCGTACATGACGTCGGCCAGACCGTGGATCCGCACGATACCGTCGGAAACCGAAACGACGGTACCTTCGTTACGGGCTTGGGAGCTCACATCGAGGTTGTCGATGCGGCCCTTGATGATTTCACTAATTTCGGAAGGATTGAGTTGCTGCATTGCTCTGCTGCCCCTTCAAACTCAAGATTTCAATGCTTCGGCCAGTTTCGCGATTTTGCCGCGAACAGAGCCATCGATTACCAGGTCACCAGCGCGGATGACGACGCCGCCAATCAGGCTGGCATCCTCCGACGCGTGCAGGCGCACTTCCTGGCCTAACCGTGCACTGAGAACCTTGGCGAGTTTGTCTTGCTGTTCTTGGTTCAACGCGAAGGCACTGGTGACTTCCACGTCCACGGATTTCTCTTGCTCGGCCTTGTACAGGTCGAACAGAGCGGCAATCTCCGGCAGAAGCAGGAGACGGTCGTTTTCCGCGGCAACATGAATGAAATTCTGTGCCTGTGCATTGAACTTGTCACCGCACACGTCAATGAACGTGGCGGCCTTTTCTGCGCTCGTCAGTCGCGGGGCCTTGAGCAGGCGCTGCATGGTGTCGTCTTGCGACACCGCAGCAGCCAGGCCGAGCATGGCTGACCAATTGGCCAGTTGCTGATGGGCCTGGGCATGCTCAAAGGCAGCCTTAGCGTAAGGTCGGGCCAACGTGGTCAGTTCTGCCATGATCGCCCTCGCTTAAATTTCAGCGGCCAGTTTGTTAACCAGCTCCGCATGCGCGTTTTGATCGATTGTGGCGCCAAGGATCTTTTCAGCACCGCCAACGGCCAGAGCACCCACTTGGGCACGCAGGGCGTCTTTAGCGCTGTTCAGTTCCTGTTCGATCTCGGCCAGAGCCTGAGCCTTCACACGGTCAGCTTCGACGCGGGCCTGTTCACGGGCTTCCTCGACAAGCTGAGCAGCGCGTTTCTTGCTTTGCTCAATGATTTCGGCTGCCTGTGCTTTAGCTTCACGCAGTTGCTGACCCGCTTTCTCTTGGGCCAGCTCCAGGTCGCGAGCTGCGCGGTTGGCAGCGTCCAAGCCATCGGCAATCTTCTTTTGGCGCTCTTGCAGAGCAGTGATGACCGGAGGCCATACGTACTTCATGCAGAAGAGTACAAAAATCAGGAAAGCAACGGATTGGCCAATCAGGGTTGCATTAATGTTCACGCCAACACCTCGCTCGGTCTTAATTCATACAGCAAATCAACTCGTGGTGACGAGTGATTAGCCGGCGATCTGACCAACGAACGGATTCGCGAAGGTGAAGAACAGAGCGATACCAACACCGATCATGGTTACGGCGTCGAGCAGACCGGCAACGATGAACATTTTAACCTGCAGCATCGGAACCATTTCTGGTTGACGAGCAGCGCCTTCCAGGAATTTGCCGCCCAGCAGGCCGAAACCAATGGCGGTACCCAGAGCACCCAGGCCGATCAGCAGAGCAACAGCGATAGCGGTCAGACCAACTACAGTTTCCATCTTTCCTCCCGACTTTTACGTCGTATTGGTTAGGTTTTTAGTTTGAAGCGGTAAAACAAATCGTGAGTACAGCTGCCCTTGCGGACTTTTTAAGCCCTCCCCCCGTACCGGCGAGGAAGGCTATCAGACACGCCAGGCGGTCTTAATGGTTATCTTCGTGCGCCATCGACAGGTAGACGATGGTCAGCATCATGAAGATGAAAGCTTGCAGGGTGATGATCAGGATGTGGAACACAGCCCACGCCCATTGCAGCACCACACCCAGGCCGCTCAGCCAGAGCAGGCCGGAGCCGAACATGACGGCGATCAGGATGAACACCAGCTCACCGGCGTACATGTTGCCGAACAGACGCAGGGCCAGCGAGATCGGCTTGGCGATCAGGGTGACGAATTCGAGCAGGAAGTTCACCGGGATCAGCAGGATCTGAACAAAGATGTTCTTGCTGCCGAACGGGTGCAGGGTCAGCTCACCGATGAAGCCGCCCAGGCCCTTGACCTTGATGCTGTAGAAGATGATCAGGGCGAACACGCTGAAGGCCATGGCCAGGGTCGCGTTCGGGTCGGTGGTCGACACGGCGCGGAACGGAATGTGCGGATCACCGGAGATCATGATGGCCAGCTGAGGAATCCAGTCGACCGGTACCAGGTCGACGGCGTTCATCAGGAATACCCAGACGAAGATGGTCAGCGCCAGCGGTGCGATCACCGGGCTACGGCCATGGAAGGAGTCCTTCACGCTGCCGTTGACGAAGTCGACCATCACTTCGACGAAGTTCTGCAGACCGCCAGGTTGGCCGGAGGTCGCCTTCTTCGCCGCCATGCGGAAGATGAACAGGAAGATCAGACCCAGCGCAACGGACCAGCCCAGGGTGTCCAGGTGGAACGCCCAGAAGCCCATTGCCTTGGCTTCTGCAGCCGAATGGGCGAAGCCCCAGCTGCCGTCTGGTAGTTGACCGTAGGTCAGGTTCTGCAAGTGGTGCTGGATATAGCCCGAAGCGGTTTCTGCTGCCATGGTTGCCTCAAACGCCCTAAGGTCTCGAAAGTCTTTTATTCATTAGCAGTGGCGCGAACCAGCTGACCATTAGGGTCAGCAGGAAGACGCCGAATACTGCTAACGGCGCCAATGGCTTCACTCCTGCGAAGGTCAGTGCAAACAGCACTGCCGTCAAAATCATTTTGCCTGCCTCGCCAGCGTAGAACGACTTGACGATGGCCTGCGCTGCCCGGGCTCCGCTGAAGCGAAATGCCTTCCAGGCGAAATACACATTGGGTAGCCAGGCAATCAAACCTCCGCAGAGACCTGAATATCCACTGACCGCCCCTTTCCACTGCCACAACACCAACGTTGCCAACAGCAGTACAACACATTGAGTCAGCAGTACCGGAAAAACCGCCCAGCGATGGAAAGGCAAGCGGTTTGGCGTGCGTATTTCCATCACAACTGCTCCTCGGAAGTCGACCAACAAGTCAGCTATGACTTGGCATAATTTGTGCCGACAAAATGCGCGCAGAGTATAGGGGTGGATTAACCCCTATTCAACTCTTCGTAGTGATTTCCGACTGCGCGCTACAACAGGAATTGTTTCAGCGGATGTGAGCAAGGACGCCTTGCAACTCGTCAAGCGAGTTATAGCGAATAACCAACTGGCCCTTGCCCTTGTTGCCATGACGGATCTGTACGGCAGAGCCCAGGCGCTCTGCGAGCCGCTGTTCAAGGCGTGCGATATCCGGATCAGGTTTGCTCGGTTCGACCGGATCAGGCTTGTCGCTGAGCCACTGACGCACCAGTGCCTCAGTTTGGCGCACGGTGAGGCCACGTGCGACAACATGACGCGCCCCCTCTTCCTGACGATGCTCTTCAAGACCGAGCAAAGCGCGCGCATGACCCATCTCCAGGTCACCATGGGCGAGCATGGTCTTGATCGCTTCAGGCAGGGTGATCAGGCGCAGCAGGTTGGCCACGGTAACCCGCGACTTGCCCACGGCATCCGCTACCTGCTGCTGGGTCAGTTCGAACTCCTGCTGCAGGCGCTGCAGCGCGAGGGCCTCTTCCAGGGGGTTGAGGTCTTCGCGCTGGATGTTTTCGATCAGCGCCATGGCGATGGCCGTTTCGTCCGGCACTTCGCGGACCATGGCCGGCACGGTGTCCAGGCCAGCCTGCTGGGTGGCGCGCCAACGGCGCTCACCGGCGATGATCTCGTAGCGGTTGTCGGCAATCGGGCGAACCACGATCGGCTGCATCACGCCATGGGTGCGGATCGAATGCGCGAGTTCTTCCAGCGCCACCGGGTCCATGTCGCGACGCGGCTGGTACTTGCCACGTTGAATCAGCTCGACCGGCAGGTGTTGCAGTTCTTTCTGGTCGATCTTGACAGCCTGCTCTTCGAGCGCGCTGACGGAAGGACCACTGAGCAGTGCATCCAACCCACGTCCGAGACCCCGTTTCTTAACGGCCATACGGATTCCTTAAGTTGTTTGTGCAGTGCGGGATGGACGGCGCTGACGGCGTACCAGTTCCCCAGCCAGGGCCAGATAAGCCAGCGCGCCACGCGATTGCTTGTCGTAGGCCAGGGCCGGCATGCCGAAGCTTGGGGCCTCGGCCAGGCGAATGTTGCGCGGGATGACCGTGTCGTACAGCTGCTCGCCGAAGTGTTCCTTGAGCTGGGCCGAAACATCGTTGTTCAGGCTCAGGCGCGGGTCGAACATGGTCCGCAACAGGCCTTCGATCTTCAGCTCCGGGTTCAACCGGGCGGCGATGCGCTTGATGTTATCCACAAGGTCACTGAGACCTTCCAGTGCGTAGTACTCGCACTGCATGGGGATAATGACGCCATCGGAGGCCACCAACGCGTTCAGCGTCAGCATCGACAACGACGGCGGGCAGTCGATGAGAATGAAGTCGTAGTTCTCGCGGATCGGCGCCAGGGCGTTGCGCAGGCGGCTTTCCTTGACCTGCATTTCCAGCAGCACCACTTCGGCGGCGGTCAGGTCACGGTTGGCCGGCAACAGTTGGAAACCACCGTGCTCGGAGTAATGCATGGCCTGAGCCAGGTCGCATTCCCCGATCAGCAGGTCGTATACCGAGTGCTCGAGCTCGTGCTTGTCGACACCGCTGCCCATGGTGGCGTTGCCTTGCGGATCGAGGTCGATCAGCAGCACACGACGTTTGGTCGCGGCCAGCGAAGCGGCGAGATTGATACAGGTGGTGGTCTTGCCCACACCACCTTTCTGGTTCGCGATTGCGAATACCTTAGCCATTGATGCGCGTGTTCCCAGTCATGCCTTGCGGCGCAGTATCAGCAGATGGCGCTGGCCCTGGCAACCCGGAACGGTCAGGGCCTGCTCGCTTTCCACTGTGAAGTCTGCGGGCAATGCTACCAGTTCATCGGCAGGATGCAGCCCCTTCATTGCAAGCCATTGCGTCCCGGTGTCGCCCAGATGGCGGGTCCAGTTGGTGAAGTTCTCCATGCTGCTGAAGGCACGAGAGATGATTCCGCTGAACGGTTGCGCCGGTTTGAATGCTTCGACCCGGCTGTGGATAACCTGCAGGTTGTCCAGCTTGAGTTCCATTTTGACCTGGGTCAGGAAGCGGGTCTTCTTGCCATTGCTGTCCAGAACCGTCACTTGCTTGTGCGGGTGCAGGATAGCCAAGGGGATGCCTGGCATGCCACCCCCACTGCCGACATCCAGCCAGTTATCGCGCTCGCTGTGGATAAACGACATGACGCTGAGGCTGTCGAGCAGATGCCGCGAAACCATCTCGTCCGGATCGCGCACGGCAGTCAGGTTGTAGGCCTTGTTCCATTTGATCAACAGGGCCAGGTAGCCCAGCAGCATCTCGTGCTGCTGCGCGCTCAGCTCGATGCCGAGCTGGCGCGCGCCTGTGGACAATTCTTCGGCGTGTTGCGGGGTGACCAGGGAACTCAAGCGCTTTGCTCCAATTCGCGGCCTGCGCCGCGTTTTTTCAGATGAATCAGCAGCAGCGAAATGGCCGCTGGTGTCACACCAGGGATACGCGAAGCCTGGCCCAACGTCTCGGGACGGGTCTGGCCAAGCTTGCCCTGGATTTCCTTCGACAGGCCAGAAATCGTGGTGTAGTCGATATCCACAGGCAGGCGGGTGTCTTCGCTGGCGCGCAGCCGAGCGATTTCGTCCTGCTGGCGGTCGATGTAGCCCGCGTACTTGGTCTTGATCTCGACCTGCTCGGCAACCTGTGGATCAATTTCATCACCACCGGTGGCCTCGATCAGGCCGGCGTAGTCGATTTCCGGCCGCGCCAACAGGTTGAGCAGGCTGTATTCGTGGCTCAACGGCGTGCCGAACTTATCCACAACTGCCTGGCCCTGCGGCGTATTCGGGCGAACCCAAGTCGACTTCAGGCGCTGTTCCTCACGCTCGATGCCATCACGCTTGGCGCAGAACGCGGCCCAACGCTGGTCATCGATCAGGCCCAGTTCGCGGCCTTTTTCGGTCAGGCGCAGGTCGGCGTTGTCTTCGCGCAGGATCAACCGGTACTCGGCACGCGAGGTGAACATGCGGTACGGCTCCTGGGTACCCAGGGTGATCAGGTCGTCGACCAGTACGCCGATGTACGCCTCGTCGCGCCGCGGGCACCAGCTTTCGCGGCCTTGCGCACGCAGCGCAGCGTTGGTACCGGCCAACAGGCCTTGTGCACCGGCTTCTTCGTAACCGGTGGTGCCGTTGATCTGGCCAGCGAAGAACAGGCCGCCGATGACTTTGGTCTCGAGGCTGTACTTCAGGTCACGCGGGTCGAAGTAGTCGTACTCGATGGCGTAGCCCGGGCGCACGATGTGGGCGTTTTCCATGCCGCGAATCGAGCGCACCAGCTCCAGCTGCACGTCGAACGGCAGCGACGTCGAGATGCCGTTGGGGTACAGCTCATGGGTGTTCAGGCCTTCCGGCTCGATGAATACCTGGTGGCTTTCCTTGTCGGCAAAACGGTGGATCTTGTCTTCGATCGATGGGCAGTAGCGCGGGCCAACACCTTCGATCACACCCGAGTACATCGGCGAACGGTCGAGGTTCGACGCGATGATTTCGTGGGTACGGGCGTTGGTGTGGGTAATCCAGCAGCTCACCTGGCGCGGGTGCATCTGCGCGTTGCCCATGAACGACATGACCGGGATCGGCGTATCGCCCGGTTGCTCGGTCATGACCGAGAAGTCTACCGACCGGCCATCGATACGCGGCGGGGTACCGGTTTTCAAACGGCCTACGCGCAGCGGCAGTTCACGCATGCGGTGCGCCAGGGCAATCGAAGGCGGATCGCCGGCGCGACCGCCGGAATGGTTTTGCAAACCAATGTGGATAAGGCCACCGAGGAAGGTCCCGGTCGTCAGTACCACGGAGTCGGCAAAGAAGCGCAGGCCCATCTGGGTCACTACGCCTTTGACCTGGTCCTGTTCGACGATCAGGTCGTCGCAGGATTGCTGGAATATCCACAGGTTTGGCTGGTTTTCCAGGATTTCGCGAACCACAGCCTTGTAAATGGCGCGGTCAGCTTGCGCTCGGGTGGCGCGTACGGCCGGGCCTTTGCGGTTGTTCAAAACGCGGAACTGGATGCCGCTCTTATCGGTGGCCAATGCCATGGCACCGCCGAGCGCATCGATCTCTTTGACCAGATGGCTTTTGCCAATACCGCCAATCGCGGGGTTGCAGCTCATGTGACCGAGGGTTTCCACGTTATGGGTCAGCAGCAGGGTTTTCACACCCATGCGTGCAGACGCAAGCGCAGCCTCGGTACCGGCATGGCCGCCGCCGATGACGATCACTTCAAAACGGGAAGGGAAATCCACCACGCACCTCGTGCCTGTTTTTGCGAATAGAGAAGGTAAGCGGACAAGTATAGGGACTTACCCCCTTGCAAAGGAACCGCTTGCGCAAAATTTGATCAGGCTGTGGATGAGTGGCAGACAACAAAAACAACGAAGAGAGATTTAAAAAAGCTTTGTTTTTATGTTTATTCTTATGCACACACCTTTCTGTGGATAAGGTTCTAGATCCCTTATGTGGCGGTGTGTACAGAGAAATTAAACCCTGTTATCCAAGTGCCATAAGGCCTCTGGATAACGTCCTTTAGCCTGTGGATTAAATGCGTATTTATGCACAGGCGTTTTTTTCCTCAAGAAAAAGAGGGGGTTATCAAGAGAGCTGATGGAGGGTTTTCCACAGGGTACAGCTGGGCCTTTTTTGTACCTGTTGATGAAAAAAGCCGGATTACCGCAGCCGTTCGGCAATCCACAGACCGTCCCAGCGGGCCGGTGGGCCGAAAAGGTTGTTCAGCAAGTTGGGGTGAGAGGTGCGATTGCTTGCCGCGAGATAGGGTGAAGGCAGCCAGGTGCTTGTCTTGGGTTATGAGGGACGGCGTAAATCGAGCGCCGCCCGCGCGGCGCTTCGCAGCGCAAGGCTGCTCCTACATCGGTTTCGGGCCAGTAACGCCTGTCCCAGCGCGCGCGACCGCCTTGTTTGTTCCACACGATATTGAGCTAGGCACCAAGGGGCCGCGCGCCTCAGTCTCAGGATTGACTGGCCCGATAAAAATGTAGGAGCAGCCTTGCGCTGCGAAGCGCCGCGCGGGCGGCGCTCGATCTCAAGGGCGTAAAAACTCCACCGCCAAACACCCAAAAAAAAGCCGCTCCCGGAGGAGCGGCCTGGTGTTGCGAGTGCCTTTTGAAGGCCTGTGGATTACTTACCGATGCAGAAACTGGAGAAGATGCGCCCCAACAGGTCATCCGAGCTGAACGACCCTGTGATCTCTCCCAGGGCCTGCTGAGCCTGTCGCAGGTCCTCGGCCAGCAGCTCACCGGCCCCCGCCAGGGTCAATTGCGCGCGGCCATGCTCCAGGTGATCGCTGGCCTGGCGCAGGGCATCAAGGTGGCGCCGGCGGGCGCTGAAACCGCTCTCGGCGGTCTGTTCATAACCCATGCAGGCCTTGAGGTGGTCGCGCAGCAACTGCAAGCCACTGTCGTCGTCCTTGGCGCTGAGGGTGATGGTCACATGGCCGTCGTCACACTGTTCCAGGCCCACGGCCTCACCACTGAGGTCAGCCTTGTTGCGGATCAGGGTGACTTTGCCAGGGTCTGGCCGCTGATCGAGGAACTCAGGCCAGAGGGCGAACGGGTCTGCGGCTTCCGGGGCTGTGGAATCCACCACCAGCAATACACGATCCGCTTCGCCAATGGCCTTGAGCGCCCGCTCTACGCCGATCTTTTCCACATGGTCATCGGTATCACGCAGGCCTGCAGTGTCGACCACATGCAACGGCATGCCATCGATGTGGATATGTTCACGCAGGATGTCGCGGGTGGTGCCGGCGATGTCGGTAACGATGGCGGCTTCGCGGCCGGCCAGCCGATTCAGCAGGCTGGATTTACCCGCATTCGGACGGCCGGCAATCACTACGGTCATGCCATCGCGCAGCAAAGCGCCCTGCCCGGCTTCGCGTTGCACTGTGGACAACTCGCCACGCACCGCGTCCAGCATCGACAGCACGTGGCCATCGGCGAGGAAGTCGATCTCCTCCTCAGGGAAGTCGATCGCCGCTTCGACATAGATCCGCAAGGCGATCAGCGCCTCGGTAAGGCTGTGCACACGCTTGGAGAACTCACCTTGTAGCGAACGCAAGGCATTGCGCGCGGCCTGGCTGGAGCTGGCCTCGATAAGGTCGGCGATCGCCTCGGCTTGCGCCAGGTCGAGCTTGTCGTTGAGAAACGCACGCTCGCTGAACTCACCGGGCCGGGCCAGGCGGCAACCAAGTTGTACACAGCGTTGCAGCAGCATGTCGAGGACCACCGGCCCACCATGCCCCTGCAGCTCGAGCACATCCTCACCGGTGAACGAGTTCGGCCCCGGGAAGTACAACGCGATGCCTTCGTCCAGGACCAGCCCCTGGTCATCACGGAAGGGCCCGTAATGCGCATGGCGAGGCGTTAGGGTGCGGCCGGTGATGAGCTGGCCTGCCTTGGCCGCCAGAGGGCCAGACAAGCGGACAATGCCCACGCCACCGCGGCCTTGGGCGGTAGCGATGGCAGCGATGGTCTCACGCACAGTGTTCATGCTCGAAAGCCTCTACGACAAAAACGACAGATAGCAAAAACGCCCCACTAGGGGGCGTTTTTATTCACAGACTAGCAGCCCGTCAAGCAGCAGCTTTTTTGGTCGCTGCTTCGATACGGCGGGTGATGTACCACTGCTGCGAAATCGACAGGCAGTTGTTCACAACCCAGTACAGCACCAGGCCAGCCGGGAACCACAGGAAGAAGAAGGTGAAGATGATTGGCATCATTTTCATTACCTTGGCCTGCATCGGATCCGGCGGCGTCGGGTTCAGACGCTGCTGAATGAACATGGTGGCGCCCATGATGATCGGCAGGATGAAGAACGGATCCTTGATCGACAGGTCAGTGATCCACAGCATCCATGGGGCTTGGCGCATTTCTACGCTTTCCAGCAGTACCCAGTACAGGGCCAGGAATACCGGCATCTGAACCAGGATCGGCAGGCAGCCACCCAGCGGGTTGATCTTCTCTTTCTTGTACAGCTCCATCATCGCCTGGGACATCTTCTGGCGATCATCACCGAAGCGTTCCTTCAGCGCAGCGAGCTTCGGCGCCACGGCACGCATGCGCGCCATCGAGCGGTAGCTGGCAGCCGACAGCGGGAAGAACAGGCCTTTGATCAGCATGGTCAGGACGATGATCGACCAGCCCCAGTTACCCAGCAGGCTGTGGATATGTTGCAGCAGCCAGAAGATCGGCTGGGCAATGAACCACAGGAAGCCGTAGTCGACGGTCAGTTCCAGGCCTGGGGACAACTCTTTGAGCTTGGACTGGATCTTCGGACCGGCGTACAGCATGGCGCTGGTTTCGACCTTGCCGCCAGCAGGAACGCTGATGGCTGGGCCGGTGTAGCCGATGATGTAGTTGCCTTGGCTGTCCTTGCGGGTCTGGACAACGTTGTTGTCCGACTTGGCCGGGATCCAGGCAGTGACGAAGTAGTGCTGCAGCCAGGCGACCCAGCCGCCGGACACATTTTCTTTCAAACTACCTTTGTCGATGTCTTTCATCGACACTTTCTTGTACGGCTCGGCAGCTGTCCACAGGGCGGCGCCCAGGTAGGTAGCGGTGCCAGTGGCCGTGCTCGAAGACGGATCGCCACTGGCGTCACGCTTGAGCTGGGCAAACATGTTGCCGCTCCAAGCCTGGCTGCTCTGGTTGTCGATCAGGTAGCTGACGGTCAGGTCGTACTCACCGCGCTTGAAGCTGAAGCGCTTGATGTAGTTCACACCGTTGTCGCTGAACTTCAGGTCCACCACCAGTTGTTCCTGGCCATCGGCCAGCTGGTAGTTGCGCTGTTCAGCCGCGTACAGCGGGCGACCCGTGGAACGGGCGTCCGGGCCATTGGCGCCGGTCAGGCCGCTCTGGGCCAGGTAAACACGCTCGCCACCGTTGTCGAACAGCTGGAACGGAATGTTCGGGTGGTCCTGACGGCGAGGGTACTTCGGCAGGTTCAGCTGGACGATGTCACCACCCACCGGGTCGATAGCCAGTTCCAGAACATCGGTCTTGACGCGGACCAGATCCTTGCTGAGTGCGACCGGTGCCAGTTCGGCAGGGCTCGATTCGGCGTTGGCGCTCGGTACATCGGCGCTGGCACCGTTGTTACCGGCCGGCACGCCATCGGGCAAGCCCGGAGCAACAGTGCTGGCAGCAGTATTCTGAGTCGGCAGGGCAGCTTGGCCGTAGTCATCGTTCCACTTCAGGACCATGACGTAGGACACGACTGCCAGCGCGGCGATCAGGATCGTGCGTTTAATATCCATGATTACTCGGCTATCGAAGAAGTTCGGGAGGAAGGAGCGGGTGGAACGGGATCGAAACCGCCGTCGTTCCACGGATGACAACGCCCCAGGCGACGAACGGCCAGCCACCCACCACGCCATAAGCCATGGTTTTCGATGGCTTCGTAAGCGTAACAGGAGCAGCTGGGGAAGAAACGACAGTGACTGGCCATCAGAGGACTGATGGCATAACGGTAAAACTGGATCGGAACGAGTGCCAGTTTACGCATCTTGGCTGTCTACCCCTGCGGAATCGGCGCTAACCGCTGGAGAAGGCCGGCTGCGCGCCAGGCGTTTCCAGAGCTTGCCAAAGTGTTGATGCAATTCCGGGTTTTCTACCTCACCCAATCCCTTGCGCGCGACGATCACGATGTCCAGGCCAGCGAGTATCTGCTGGTTCAGACGAAAGGAATCGCGCATCAAGCGCTTGAGGCGATTGCGTTGAACGGCGAGCTTGACGCTCTTCTTGCCGATCACCAGGCCAAGGCGCGGATGATCGAGGCCGTTCTCGCGAGCAAGGATCAGCAGGTTTTTCCCTGGAACCTTGCCGGTTGGGGAGTCGAAGACCGCTTTGAAATGTCGGGGTGTAAGCAGTCGCTTTTCCCGACTGAAGTCCTGACTCACCACCTGTGCCGAAAAATCAAATGGCCAGACGCTTACGGCCTTTGGCACGACGACGCGACAGAACAGCGCGGCCGTTCTTGGTAGCCATACGAGCACGGAAACCGTGAGTGCGCGCGCGCTTGATGGTGCTTGGTTGGAAAGTACGTTTCATGGCGTGTTACCTGGGTTTGTCGACGACGGCCGGGATGGCCCCCTTTTTAAGAGACCGGCGATTCTAGAGAAAGCAAGGCAATAGGTCAATTTCCAACCAGTCATTCCTTATAGAAGGCGTGACGGGCTCGGTCGATCAGACGCTGCCCAGACAAGGGCTTTAGCGTGAACGCACATCGGGGGATAACATGAAAAAAAAGAAGAGACATTTAAAAAGCTTTCTTAAAGAACTTATAAATCTTAAGTGGATAACTTTCTGTGGATAACGTTCTACAGCCCAGAAATCGCGGGCTGTACAGAGTTTTGAAACCCTGTCGGTATCCGGTGCTGCGCTTGTGCTCCGCATGCGCAGAAGCTGTGGATTAAAGTGCTCATTATCCACAGGTGAATTATCCACAGATCTCAACCCAGGGTTGTGCATAGCCCTCAGGTGCGGTTATCCACAGAGCTTATGCACAGCGCAATAAAGCCTTTTTGGTCGATAAATGGCTGTTTTGTCATGGCTCCTAACGTATCCACATGTGGATAACTGATCGCTCGACCGGTACAATGGCGGTTTGTTTTTGCCTCATCCGGCTTTCAAACTCAGGGGATATCCGTGTCAGTGGAACTTTGGCAGCAGTGCGTGGAGCTTCTGCGCGATGAACTGCCTGCCCAGCAATTCAACACCTGGATCCGTCCGCTACAGGTCGAAGCCGAAGGCGACGAGTTGCGCGTCTATGCGCCTAACCGTTTCGTTCTCGATTGGGTCAATGAAAAGTACCTGGGTCGTCTGCTCGAGCTGTTGGGTGAGAACGGCAGCGGCATTGCGCCTGCCCTTTCCTTATTAATAGGCAGCCGTCGCAGCTCGGCGCCGCGGGCCGCGCCCAATGCGCCGGTCAGTGCCGCTGTGGCCGCTTCGTTGGCGCAGACCCAGGTACAAAAAGCTGCGCCTGCTGCGATGTCGGTAGAGCCTGCCGCTGCGCCTGTGGAAGCTGCGCAGGTCAATGAGGTTGCCGAGCCTTCGTCACGTGACAGCTTTGATGCCATGGCCGAGCCTGCGCCGGCACCGGCTACCAACACCCGCACCGAACAACGCACCGTTCAGGTTGAAGGTGCCCTCAAGCACACCAGTTACCTGAACCGCACGTTCACTTTCGACACCTTCGTCGAAGGTAAGTCGAACCAGCTGGCGCGGGCCGCTGCCTGGCAGGTCGCCGACAACCCGAAGCATGGTTACAACCCGCTCTTCCTTTATGGTGGTGTGGGCTTGGGTAAAACCCACTTGATGCATGCTGTGGGTAACCACCTGCTGAAGAAAAATCCGAATGCCAAGGTGGTCTACCTGCATTCGGAGCGTTTCGTCGCGGACATGGTCAAGGCGCTGCAGCTCAATGCCATCAACGAATTCAAGCGCTTCTATCGCTCGGTCGATGCGTTGCTGATCGACGACATCCAGTTCTTCGCCCGCAAAGAGCGTTCCCAGGAAGAGTTTTTCCACACCTTCAACGCCCTGCTCGAGGGCGGCCAGCAGGTGATCCTCACCTCCGACCGCTACCCGAAGGAAATCGAAGGCCTGGAAGAACGTCTGAAATCCCGCTTCGGTTGGGGCCTGACCGTTGCGGTAGAGCCTCCCGAGCTGGAAACGCGTGTCGCGATTCTGATGAAGAAGGCCGACCAGGCCAAAGTCGAGCTGCCGCATGACGCTGCCTTCTTTATTGCCCAGCGCATCCGCTCTAACGTCCGCGAACTGGAAGGTGCCCTGAAGCGGGTGATCGCTCACTCGCACTTCATGGGCCGCGACATCACCATCGAACTGATTCGCGAATCGCTCAAAGACTTGCTGGCGCTGCAAGACAAGCTGGTCAGTGTGGATAACATTCAGCGCACAGTGGCCGAGTACTACAAGATCAAGATCTCCGATCTGTTGTCCAAGCGTCGCTCGCGTTCTGTCGCGCGCCCGCGCCAGGTAGCCATGGCCCTGTCGAAGGAGCTGACCAACCACAGTCTGCCGGAGATCGGCGACATGTTTGGTGGTCGCGACCACACGACCGTGCTGCATGCCTGCCGCAAAATCAACGAACTGAAGGAATCCGACGCGGACATCCGCGAGGACTACAAGAACCTGCTGCGGACGCTGACGACCTGATGGCCGTCTGCGCAGCTAATTGAAGGCAAGGGACTAGACCATGCATTTCACCATTCAACGCGAAGCCCTGTTGAAACCCCTGCAACTGGTCGCCGGTGTCGTCGAGCGCCGTCAGACCTTGCCGGTCCTGTCTAACGTATTGCTGGTTGTGCAAGGCCAGCAGCTGTCGTTGACCGGTACCGACCTGGAAGTCGAACTGGTAGGCCGCGTGCAACTGGAAGAGCCAGCCGAGCCTGGCGAAATCACTGTCCCGGCCCGTAAGCTGATGGACATCTGCAAAAGCCTGCCAAACGACGTCCTGATCGATATCAAGGTCGACGAGCAAAAACTGTTGGTCAAGGCCGGCCGCAGCCGCTTCACCCTGTCGACCCTGCCCGCCAATGACTTCCCGACGGTGGAAGAAGGCCCAGGCTCGCTGACCTGCAACCTGGAACAGAGCAAGCTGCGCCGCCTGATCGAGCGCACCAGCTTTGCCATGGCTCAGCAGGATGTGCGCTATTACCTCAACGGCATGTTGCTGGAGGTGTCGCGTAACACCCTGCGCGCCGTCTCTACCGATGGCCACCGCCTGGCGCTGTGCTCCATGAGCGCGCCCATCGAGCAGGATGATCGCCACCAGGTGATCGTGCCGCGCAAAGGTATCCTGGAGCTCGCGCGCCTGCTGACTGATCCGGAAGGCATGGTCAGCATCGTCCTGGGGCAACACCATATTCGCGCAACCACCGGCGAGTTCACCTTCACCTCCAAGCTGGTGGATGGCAAATTCCCGGACTACGAGCGTGTTCTGCCTAAGGGTGGCGACAAGCTGGTAATCGGTGATCGTCAGGCGCTGCGTGAGGCATTCAGCCGTACCGCGATCCTGTCCAACGAAAAGTACCGCGGCATTCGCCTGCAACTGGCCGCTGGCCAGCTGAAGATTCAGGCCAACAACCCTGAGCAGGAAGAAGCGGAAGAAGAGATCAGCGTCGACTACAACGGCAGCGCGCTGGAGATCGGCTTCAACGTCAGCTACTTGCTGGACGTGCTGGGCGTGATGACGACCGAGCAGGTGCGTCTGATTCTGTCCGACTCCAACAGCAGTGCGCTGCTGCAGGAGGCTGGCAATGATGACTCTTCCTACGTTGTCATGCCGATGCGTCTGTAACCTGTAGCAGACTGAATGTCCCTTCGACGTATCATGGTCACCGCGGTGCGCAACCTGCACCCGGTGACCCTCTCACCCTCTCCCCGCATCAACATCCTCTACGGTGCTAACGGCAGCGGCAAAACCAGTGTGCTCGAAGCTGTGCACTTGCTGGGGCTGGCGCGCTCCTTCCGCAGCACGCGCCTGAATCCGGTCATCCAGTACGAGCAGCCGGCGTGCACCGTGTTTGGCGAGGTTGAGTTGACGTCGGGGGGCACCAGCAACCTGGGCGTATCTCGTGAGCGGCAAGGTGATTTCACCATCCGTATCGACGGGCAGAATGCCAAAAGCGCGGCGCAGTTGGCCGAGTTGCTGCCCCTGCAGCTGATTAACCCGGACAGTTTCAGGCTGTTGGAAGGCGCCCCGAAAATTCGCCGCCAATTCCTGGATTGGGGAGTGTTCCACGTGGAACCTCGTTTTCTGCCTGCCTGGCAACGTCTGCAGAAGGCGCTCCGGCAGCGGAACTCGTGGTTGCGGCATGGTACACTTGACCCAGCTTCGCAAGCCGCCTGGGACCGGGAATTGTGCCTGGCCAGCGCGGAAATAGATGAATACCGTCGCAACTACATCAAGGCCTTGAAGCCCGTCTTCGAGCGAACCCTGAGCGAACTGGTCGAGCTTGACGGGTTGACCCTGAGCTATTACCGAGGCTGGGACAAGGACCGGGAACTCAACGAAGTACTCGCCTCCTCTCTTCTTCGTGACCAGCAAATGGGCCACACCCAGGCCGGTCCGCAGCGTGCTGATCTGCGTCTTCGTTTGGCTGCCAATAACGCAGCCGACATTCTGTCGCGAGGGCAGCAGAAACTTGTGGTGTGTGCGCTACGCATTGCCCAAGGGCACCTCGTCAGCCAGGCTCGCCGCGGTCACTGTATTTATCTCGTGGATGACTTGCCGTCAGAACTGGACGAGCAACACCGCCGCGCATTGTGCCGCTTGCTAGAAGAATTACGCTGCCAGGTGTTCATCACCTGTGTAGATCACGAATTACTGAGGGAAGGCTGGCAGACGGAAACGCCAGTTGCTTTGTTCCACGTGGAACAGGGCCGTATCACCCAGACCCACGACCATCGGGAGTGAAGGCATGAGCGAAAATCAAACGTACGACTCCTCCAGCATTAAAGTGCTGAAAGGTTTGGATGCCGTACGCAAGCGTCCCGGCATGTACATTGGCGACACCGATGATGGTAGCGGCCTGCACCACATGGTCTTCGAAGTGGTCGACAACTCGATCGACGAAGCCCTCGCCGGTCATTGCGATGACATCACCGTCATCATCCACACGGATGAATCCATCAGCGTGCGCGACAACGGTCGCGGCATTCCGGTTGACGTGCATAAAGAAGAAGGCGTATCCGCAGCCGAGGTCATCATGACCGTGCTGCACGCCGGCGGTAAGTTCGACGACAACTCGTACAAAGTTTCGGGCGGCCTGCACGGTGTGGGTGTTTCCGTGGTTAACGCCCTGTCCGAGAAGCTGGTGCTGACTGTGCGTCGCAGCGGCAAGATCTGGGAGCAAACCTACGTTCATGGTGTCCCTCAAGCGCCGATGGCGATTGTAGGTGACAGCGAAACGACCGGTACCCACATCCATTTCAAGCCTTCGGCTGAGACGTTCAAGAACATCCACTTCAGCTGGGACATCCTGGCCAAGCGGATCCGTGAACTGTCGTTCCTCAACTCGGGCGTCGGCATTCTGCTCAAGGATGAACGCAGCGGTAAGGAAGAGTTCTTCAAATACGAAGGCGGCCTGCGTGCGTTCGTCGAGTACCTGAACACCAACAAGACGCCGGTGAACAACCAGGTGTTCCACTTCAACGTCCAGCGTGACGATGGTGTGGGTGTTGAAGTTGCCCTGCAGTGGAACGACAGCTTCAACGAAAACCTGCTGTGCTTCACCAACAACATTCCGCAGCGCGATGGCGGTACTCACTTGGTGGGCTTCCGTTCTTCGCTGACCCGCAGCCTGAACAGCTACATCGAGCAGGAAGGCCTGGCCAAGAAGAACAAGGTGGCGACCACGGGCGACGATGCCCGTGAAGGCCTGACCGCGATCATCTCGGTCAAGGTCCCTGACCCTAAGTTCAGCTCCCAGACCAAAGACAAGCTGGTTTCCTCGGAGGTGAAAACCGCCGTGGAACAGGAGATGAACAAGTACTTCTCAGACTTCCTGCTCGAGAACCCGAACGAAGCCAAAGCTGTTGTCGGCAAGATGATCGACGCCGCCCGTGCCCGCGAAGCCGCGCGCAAGGCGCGTGAGATGACTCGCCGCAAAGGTGCACTGGACATCGCGGGCTTGCCAGGCAAGTTGGCCGACTGCCAGGAGAAGGACCCTGCCCTTTCCGAACTGTACCTGGTGGAGGGTGACTCCGCTGGTGGTTCGGCCAAGCAAGGTCGTAACCGTCGCACTCAGGCGATCCTGCCGTTGAAGGGTAAGATCCTCAACGTCGAGAAGGCTCGCTTCGACAAGATGATCTCGTCCCAGGAGGTCGGTACGCTGATCACCGCACTGGGCTGTGGTATCGGTCGCGAAGAGTACAACATCGACAAACTGCGTTATCACAACATCATCATCATGACCGATGCTGACGTTGACGGTTCGCACATCCGTACCCTGCTGCTGACCTTCTTCTTCCGTCAGCTGCCAGAGCTGGTCGAGCGTGGCTACATCTACATTGCCCAGCCACCGTTGTACAAGGTGAAGAAAGGCAAGCAGGAGCAGTACATCAAGGACGACGAGGCCATGGAAGAGTACATGACCCAATCGGCCCTGGAAGATGCCAGCCTGCACCTGGACGAGTCGGCGCCAGCGGTTTCCGGCGTTCAGCTGGAAAGCCTGGTGAACGAGTTCCGTGGCGTGATGAAGACCCTCAAGCGTTTGTCGCGCCTGTACCCACAGGAGCTGACCGAGCACTTCATCTACCTGCCGGAAGTTACCCTGGAGCAACTGGGCGACCACGCTGTGATGCAGGCCTGGCTGGCCAAGTTCCAGGAGCGTCTGAGCAGCACCCAGAAGTCGGGCTTGGCGTATCAAGCCAGCCTGCGCGAAGACAAGGAGCGCAATGTCTGGCTGCCGGAAGTGGAAATCACCTCCCACGGCCTGGCCAGCTACATCACCTTCAACCGCGATTTCTTCGGCAGCAACGACTACCGTACCGTGGTCAACATCGGTTCCAAGCTGGCCAGCCTGCTGGGCGAAGGTGCTTATGTGCAGCGTGGCGAGCGCCGCAAGGCAATCGTCGAGTTCAAGGAAGGCCTGGACTGGCTGATGAACGAAAGCACCAAGCGCCACACCATCCAGCGATACAAAGGGCTGGGTGAGATGAACCCGGACCAGCTGTGGGAAACCACCATGGACCCAACCGTGCGCCGCATGCTCAAGGTCACCATCGAAGACGCGATCGCTGCCGATCAGATCTTCAACACCTTGATGGGCGACGCAGTGGAACCTCGCCGCGAGTTCATCGAAAGCAACGCGCTGTCGGTATCGAACCTGGACTTCTGATCAGGTGTAGGTTGAACGACATGAAAAAGCCCGCGAAAGCGGGCTTTTTTATGCGTGCGATACGGCGGGTCAGTAGCCGCTGAGAATGTTCACGATCACCCCACTGGCAATCGCCACCAGCACGTAGTCGCCATTCACAGCCAACCAACGGTGGTCACGCGGTGGCGCATAGAGGTGACGTGCACGCCAGTCGGTTACCCAGTAGCGGTCGCCGCGGTAATGGGGGTCAACGGCATGCCCGCGTTGCCATTGTTGATGCGGTATCGGCATACCCGGCTGTGGACGGAAGTTCGGGTTTTGGTAAGGGGCTGGCGCATGGCCGTTACCCGGCCGACCCTGCGGCTGTTTGCCGTGCTGGCCGTTGCCATGCGGTGTGTTGCCCTGATGGGAGGGGCCGTTGTCATGCCCCGGGGGTGGGCCCGGTTGAGCAAAGCTGGCCAGCGGCGCGCTGAACATCAGCGCGGCGCACAGCACGGTCAGGGTTTTCTTCATGTGTTGCTGATCCTCTGCATGTTAATGCCCAGCGCAAGTTCGGTTCGCCTGGGGCGGTTAACGGATCAGACAGCGGTTTTGCCAAGCTACTCCTTGGCTCGAGGTAAAGGTCAGGTAAAGGTGGGCAAGGCCTAGACTGCCTACGTGCCCAGGCCCAGTGCCTTCAGGCGTCGATAGAGCGTGCGCTCACTCATGCCCAAGTGGCGCGCCAGCTCACTGCGTGGGCCCTGAAACTGCTCCAGCGCCTGCGCCAGCTCACTCAGGTCGCTATGGCCTCGGCCCCTGGTCGCGCCGGGTGCAACCGGTGGGCCGATGTCGTCAGGCAGGTGCTCGGGACGGATCAGCCCGTCATCGGCAAACAGCCGTGCCCGTTCAAGGATGTTACGCAACTCGCGGATATTGCCCGGGAACGGATGCAGCCCGAGGTGCTTCAATGCGTCATCGGCCAACCTGGGCGCGGGCTGCCCAGCCATACGCTGGAGCAGGCTTTCGACCAGCAATGGCAGGTCCTCCACGCGCTCACGCAGGGCAGGCAGCCGTATAGGAAAGCCACTGATGCGGTAATACAGATCCTCACGGAACGTACCTTCGGCGACCATTTTCTTGAGCGGCTTGTGCGTGGCCGAGACCAAACGGAAATCCGAGTGCACGGTCCGCAGGCTGCCCACCGGGCGGAAGCTGCCGGACTCGATCAGGCGCAGCAGCTTGACCTGCATGGCCATCGGCACTTCGCCGATTTCGTCGAGGAACAACGTGCCGCCATGTGCGGCTTCGGCCAGGCCGATCTTGCGTTGGTTGGCGCCGGTGAACGCCCCTTTCTCGTAGCCGAACAGCTCGCTCTCGAACAGCGACTCGGTCAAGCCGGTGCAGTCGACCACGACCAACGGCCCGTTTGCGCGCGGGCTGCCCATGTGCAGGGCGCGGGCGAACAGCTCTTTGCCGGTACCCGATTCGCCCTGGAGCAACACTGGGATTTGCGCGGGGGCCGCGCGCTGCAGGCTGGCCAATGCTGCCTTGAACGCTGGCGCCCGCCCTACCAAGCCCTGCTGCTGAGGTTGCGCCGCGGCGAGCGTGATGGTGGTGAGGCGCTCGACAAAGGCGACCACCCTGCCCTGCTCATCCAGGATCGGCCGCAGCTCGACGTCCACATGCTCAGGGCCGCGTGGCGTGTGATGAATGTGCAGCACACGTTCCGGCACCTTGCTGTCCCATGCCTTGCGCATGGGGCAATGCTCGCCGGCCTGGTCGCACGGCACGGCATAGTGGTGCGAGACCTTGTGGCATTTTTCACCCAGCGGCGCCTGCTGGTCTCGGCCGAACTGGCGACGGTAGGCCGCGTTGGCTGCGAGGATGTTGTAGTCCGTGTCCAGCACGATGGTGGGCAGGGCATCGTGTTCGAGGTAGGAAACCAACGCTAGGATGATGTGATGAGGCTCAGGCATGACGGCACCGATGTGATAACCCGGCGGAGGGTAGCAAGGACTGCCAAACACTGCCATTGGCTGACAGTCGACTGCCAACGTGGCTGCCATGTTGCCAGGCAAGCGCCAGCCCGGCCCGTATTCATTGGCCAAGGCCTGTGAAAAACCCTGGCATGCATCTTGATAAACTTCCGGTCACTGCCTACGCCTCTATAGGGGGCGTAGGAAACTTTGGAGAACGTGATGATCATCGGTAACAACCTTCACGTGGAAGCCTTCTTCGACGAGGCGACCTCGACCATCAGCTACCTGCTCATGGACGGCGAGACGCGCAAATGCGCGTTGATCGACAGCGTTTTGGATTACGACCCCAAGTCGGGGCGCACCTGCACCGCCTCGGCAGACCGGTTGATCACCCGGGTAAAGGCGCTCGATGCCGAGGTGCAGTGGGTACTGGAAACCCATGTGCATGCAGACCACCTGTCGGCAGCGGCCTATCTGAAGGATAAGCTCGGCGGCAGCACCGCCATCGGTGCGCAGATCACCCAGGTGCAAAAAGTGTTTGGCGCGCTGTTCAATGCCGAACCCGGCTTTGCCCGGGATGGCAGCCAGTTCGATGTCCTGCTGGAGGATGAGGAAGGTTTCCGTATCGGCAACCTGTATGCCCGTGCCTTGCACACGCCGGGGCACACCCCCGCCTGCATGAGCTATCTGGTGGAGGATGGCGGTGAAAAGGCGGTGTTCGTCGGTGACACGCTGTTCATGCCCGACTATGGCACGGCCCGTTGCGACTTCCCCGGCGCCGATGCCCGCACCCTGTATCGCTCGATCCGCCGCCTGCTGGCCTTCCCCGACCAGACCCGGTTGTTCATGTGCCACGACTACCTGCCGGGCGGGCGCGACATGCAATACGTCACGACTGTGGCCGAGCAACGTGGCAGCAATATCCACATTCACCACGGCATCGACGAAGACAGCTTCGTGGCCATGCGCGAAGCCCGCGACAAGACCCTCGACATGCCCGTGCTGATCCTGCCCTCGGTGCAGGTCAACATGCGCAGCGGCCACTTCCCTGAGCCCGAGGCCAATGGCGTTAGCTACCTGAAGATTCCTTTGAACACGCTTTAACCGCTTTTACCCATAACGAGATTTCCAGGAAATACCGCCATGCCTGCCTTGCTCCACCCTGCCAACACGCTCAATACCGACCACCACAAAGTGGTGATCGTCGGTGCCGGTGCTGCCGGTATCGCCACCGCGTCCAGCCTGATCAGCCGTGATCCGTCACTGGATATCGCCCTGATCGACCCCGCCGACGTGCATTACTACCAGCCCGGCTGGACCCTGGTCGGTGCCGGTGTGTTCAAGGCGCCAGACACGGCGCGCACCATGGCCTCGACCCTTCCCCGTGGCGTGCATTGGATCAAGGCGCGCGTGCAGGGCTTCGACCCCTTGGGCCAGTTGGTCGTACTCGAAGATGGCCGCGCTATCAGCTATGAACAGTTGGTGGTTTGCCCAGGCCTGAAACTCGATTGGCAGGCCATCGACGGCCTGAGCGAGACACTGGGCCGTAACGGCGTGACCTCCAACTACCGCTACGACCTGGCCTCGTACACCTGGCAACTGGTGCAGCAGCTCAAGCAGGGCCGCGCCGTGTTCACCCAACCGCCGATGCCGATCAAGTGCGCTGGTGCGCCACAGAAAGCGCTGTACCTGTCTTGCGACCACTGGCTGCGCCACGGGCATTTGGGGGATGTGAAAGCCAGTTTCTTCAACGCCGGTGCCGTGCTGTTTGGCGTGGCCGACTACGTGCCCGCACTGATGGCTTACATCGACAAGTACGCCGTGGACCTTAACTACGCCCATCGACTGGTGGCGGTGGATGGCCCCGGCAAGCGCGCGACGTTCGTGCGTACCTTGGCCGACGGCAGCACTGAAACCCGTGTCGAGGCCTTCGACATGCTGCACGTGGTGCCGCCGCAGGTGGCGCCAGACTTCATTCGCGAGAGCCCGTTAGCAGACAGCGCGGGCTGGGTCGACGTCGACCCGCAGACCTTGCGCCATCGAAAGTTCACCAATATCCATGCCCTGGGCGACGTGGCCAACACCAGTAATGCCAAGACTGCTGCGGCAGCGCGCAAGCAGGCGCCGGTAGTGGCCAATAACGTGCTGGTGGCGTTGGGCAGGCTCCCTACCCTCGCCATGTACGACGGCTATGGCTCATGCCCGCTGACTGTCGAGCGCGGCAAGATCGTGCTGGCCGAGTTCACCTACGGCGGCAAAGTGGCGCCGAGCTTCCCACGCTGGTTGCTCGATGGCCGACGGCCGACGCGCCTGGCCTGGTTGCTGAAGGCGCGGGTACTGCCGCCGTTGTACTGGAAAGGCATGCTCAAGGGGCGTGAATGGTTGGCGCGGCCGCAGCCATTGGTAGCTGAGGCCAAACAGTGATCGAACACCAACTGTTGGGCGCAGGCTTGGGGGCGGTCATCGGTGCCGTGCTGGCCTTGACCGGCGCGGGGGGCGGTATTCTTGCGGTGCCATTGCTGGTGTTTGGCCTTGGCCTGTCGATGGCCGAGGCGGCGCCAGTCGGCCTGTTGGCGGTGGGCCTTGCTGCCGCCGTGGGGGCAGTGCTGGGTTTGCGTCAGGGGTTGGTGCGCTACCGAGCGGCGTTGTTCATCGCCCTGATCGGCATCGCGGTCGCGCCCTTCGGGCTGATGCTGGCGCACCGTGTGCCCAATACGCCGCTGGCATTGGTATTCGCCGGCGTGCTGGTTTACGCCTGCCTGCGCATTTGGCGCAAGGCGGCCAGGGAGCTGCGCGGTGAAGCCAACGATGCTCATCGCTACATCGAACCCTGCGTGCTCAACCCGCTGCAGGGCCGTTTGCGCTGGACGTTGCCCTGCGCACGCGCCCTGGCCTTTACCGGCGCGCTGTCGGGGTTGCTGTCCGGGTTGCTGGGCGTGGGCGGTGGGTTTGTGATCATCCCCGCCTTGAACCGCTACACCAATTTGCGCATGGCCAGCATCGTCTCGACCTCGCTGGCGGTGATTGCGCTGGTGTCCACGGGGAGCGTGGTCAGCGCCAGCCTGGCGGGGGTGATGCACTGGCAGGTCGGCGCACCGTTTGCGCTCGGTGCGGTGATCGGTTTACTGCTGGCGCGGCCATTGGCAGCCAAACTCGCCGGGCCGCGCTTGCAGCAGATGTTTGCCGTGGCCGGTTGGGCGGCCGCCCTGCTGTTGGCCGGCAAGGCGCTACTGGGCTAGCAGCTCGCCCTGTTCGGCGGCACACAGCGCCAGCAGGTAGTCCCACACTACCCGCAGGCGCACCGACTTGTGCAGCTCGCGACGGGTGCAGATCCAATAGCTGCGCTGGATGGTTTCGCTGGGCAGCACCCGGACCAGCGTCGGGTCATGGCGCGCCATGAAGTTGGGCAGCACGGCAATGCCAAGGCCCGCGCGCGCCGCGTGTTGCTGGGCGATCACGCTGGTGCTGCGAAACGCCACGTTGGGCGCGCGGCAGAAACTATTGAGAAACAGCAGCTCTTGGCTGAACAGCAGGTCATCGACGTAGCCGATCCAGCTGTGCCGAGCCAGGTCTTCGCGGTTGCGCAGCGGCGGTGCGCGGTCGAGGTACGCTTGGCTGGCGTAGAGCGCCAGGCGGTAGTCGGTGAGCTTGCGGGTGATCAGCAAGTCGGCGTTGGGCCGCTCCAGGTGGATGCTGATTTCCGCCTCGCGGTTGAGGATGCTGACGAAGCGCGGCACCGCCACCAGTTCCACCTCAAGGCCTGGGTAGCGCTCGAACAGCGCGTTCATGCGCGGGGTGAAGAACATGATGCCAATGCCTTCGGTCACCCCCAGGCGGATCTTGCCCAGCGGGGTGATGGCTTGGGTGATTTCTTCCTGCGCCAGCAAGGCGACGTTTTCCATGGCTTCGGCGTGCTTGAGCAGGGCCTGCCCGGACGGGGTCAGGTCGTAGCCTTGGGCATGCTGCACGAACAGTGGCGTGCCCAGGCTTTTCTCGATGCTCTCGATATGCCGGGCGACGGTGCTGTGGGTGGTATTGAGGCGTTTGGCGGCAGTGAGCAAACGGCCGCTGCGCTGCAACTCGAGGAAAAACCGCAGATCGTTCCAGTCGAACATGCTGATCCTTTTGGGCTGTTCACTCTGGCCGGCGATGGCCAAAGCAGACATGTCACTGTGCTAAAACGCACAGCGGCTGCGCGAAATCTCGTGTTTCCACAGCGAAATTAATCAATAAGATGGTTCGGGACAAGAACAATAATCAGGCGCGAGGTTGCACATGCCATCAGCCGATTCTGTCTTCGACTACGTGGTCGTGGGCGCCGGTCCAGCCGGGTGCCTGCTGGCCAATCGATTGTCCGCCGACCCTTCCTGCCGCGTGCTGCTGCTGGAAGCGGGTGGCCGTGACAACTATCCCTGGATCCACATCCCCGTCGGCTACCTCTACTGCATCGGCAACCCACGCACTGACTGGTGCTTCAAGACCGAAGCACAAAGCGGCCTGGGTGGTCGCAGCCTGGGTTATCCACGGGGCAAGGTGCTGGGCGGTTGTTCATCGATCAACGGCATGATCTACATGCGCGGCCAGGCGGCCGACTATGACCACTGGGCCGAGCAAGGCAACCCAGGCTGGGCCTGGAAGGACGTACTGCCACTGTTCAAGGCCAGTGAAAACCATTTTGCCGGTGACAGCGAGCACCATGGCGCTGCCGGCGAATGGCGGGTCGAGCGCCAGCGTTACAGCTGGCCGATCCTCGATGCGTTCCGCGAGGCGGCCGAGCAAAGTGGCATCGCCAAGGCCGACGACTTCAACACCGGTGACAATCAGGGCTGTGGATACTTTCAGGTCAACCAGCGCAGTGGCGTGCGCTGGAACGCGTCAAAGGCGTTTCTTCGGCCCGTGCTCAGCCGGTCGAACCTGACGGTACTGACCGGTGTAGAAGTCGATCAGGTACTGCTCAACAACACCCGTGCCCGTGCGGTAAAAGCCCGCTGGCAAGGTGCCTGGCATGAGTTTGCTGCCCGTCGCGAGATCATTCTGTGCGCCGGCGCCGTCGGCTCGCCGGGGATCCTGCAACGGTCTGGCATCGGCCCGCGCAAGCTGCTCGAAGACTTGGGCATTGGCGTGCGGCATGACATGCCCGGTGTCGGCGGCAACCTGCAGGACCACCTGCAATTGCGCCTGATCTACCAGATCCGCAACACCCGTACCTTGAACCAGATGGCCAACAGCCTGTGGGGCAAGATGGGCATGGGCCTGCGTTATCTCTATGACCGCAGCGGCCCGCTGGCCATGGCGCCTAGCCAGTTGGGGGCGTTCGTGCGCTCCAGCCCCGAACATGCCACGGCCAACTTGCAGTACCACGTGCAGCCCTTGTCGCTGGAGCGGTTCGGCGAGCCATTGCACCGCTTCCCGGCCTTCACCGCTTCGGTGTGCAACCTGCGCCCGCTCAGCCGCGGGCGCATCGACATCCGCGCCGCTGATATGCACAGCGCGCCACTGATCGACCCTAACTACCTCAGTGACCCACAGGACTTGCGGGTCGCCGCAGACGCCATCCGCATGACGCGGCGCATCGTCCAGGCCCCTGCCCTCGCGGCCTTCGACCCCCAGGAATACCTGCCGGGCCCTGCCCTGCAAAGCGAAGACGAGTTGTTCGAGGCCGCTGGCAAGATTGGCACCACCATCTTCCATCCCGTGGGCACCTGCCGTATGGGCAGTGGCCCAGAGGATGTTGTGGATAACCAGCTGCGGGTGCATGGCATCCCCGGCTTGCGGGTGGCGGATGCCTCGATCATGCCGCAGATCACCTCCGGCAATACCTGTTCACCCACGCTGATGATCGCCGAAAAGGCGGCGCAACTTATCCTCAAAGGAGCTGCGACCCAGACCTACCTAAACGAAGACGCAATACCGACGCCCTGACCCGGGTGCGTGCAACACCGGCAGCTTGCGGTCGGAGGCTGCCGACAGTGGAACAAAAAGAATAATCACTGTGGCCTGTGGGCCGAGGACAGCAACGATGTCGGATTACATCCAAGAGCAGGGTGCGACGGCCAGCAGCGCCAGCCGTCGTGAAGAAAGAAAGATCATTTTCGCGTCATCCCTCGGGACGGTTTTCGAGTGGTATGACTTTTTTCTCTATGGCGCGCTGGCGGCGGTCATCAGCAAGCAGTTCTTTGCTGGGGTCAACGACACCACGGCCTTCATCTTTGCCTTGATGGCCTTCGCCGCCGGCTTCCTGGTTCGCCCCTTCGGTGCGCTGGTGTTTGGCCGGCTGGGCGACATGATTGGGCGCAAGTACACCTTCCTGGTGACCATCGTGCTGATGGGCCTGTCGACCTTTGCCGTCGGCCTGCTGCCCACCTATGCCAGCATTGGTATTGCGGCACCGATCATCCTGGTAATCCTGCGCATGCTGCAGGGCCTGGCGCTTGGGGGCGAGTACGGTGGCGCGGCCACCTACGTGGCCGAGCATGCCCCGCCGGGTAAACGCGGCTTCCATACCGGTTTCATTCAATCCACCGCCACCCTGGGCCTGCTGCTGTCGTTGCTGGTCGTACTGGGCAGCCGTTACATCAGTGGTGACCAGTTCGAAACTTGGGGCTGGCGCCTGCCGTTCCTGCTGTCGATTTTCCTGCTGGCGATTTCCACCTGGATTCGCATGAGCATGCATGAGTCGCCTGCCTTCGTGAAAATGAAGGCCCAGGGCAAGATCAGCAAATCGCCGATCCGCGAGTCGTTCACCTCCTGGCCGAACCTCAAGGTGGTGCTCACTGCCCTGTTCAGCATCAATGCTGGCCAGGCGGTGACCTTCTACACCGCGCAGTTCTACGTGCTGTTCTTCATGACCCAGATGCTCAAGATGGACCCCGCCCAGGCCAACACGCTGCTGATCATCAGTGTGGTGATCGGCGCGCCGTTCTTCGTGTTCTTCGGTTGGCTGTCGGACCGTATCGGGCGTAAGCCGATTCTGATGCTCGGCCTGCTGCTGGCGACGGTGCTGTACTTCCCGCTGTTCAAGGCGCTCAGCCATTACGCCAACCCGCAGATCGACGCCGCCAGCCGCCAGGCACCGATCGTCGTGACCGCCGACCCGCAGGGCTGCACCTTCCAGTTCGACCCGGTTGGCAAGGCGCGCTTCGACAGCCCCTGCGACAAGGTGAAGACGTTCCTGGTCAAGCAGGGCCTGCCGTACAGCTCGGTGAGCGTGGCTGGCAGCGAGGTGGTGGTCAACATTGGCGACAAGACCATCAATGGTTTCGACGACGCCGCCATGCGCTCGGCGATCGAGCAGGCGGGGTACCCAGCCAAGGCTGATCCGGGGCAGGTCAACGAGGTGATGGTGGTGGTGCTGATCGTGGCGATGATCCTGATCGCGACCATGACCTATGGCCCACTGGCGGCGGTGATGGTCGAGCTGTTCCCGACCCGTATCCGCTATACCTCGATGTCCCTGCCCTACCACATCGGCAACGGCTGGTTCGGTGGCTTCCTGCCGACGGTGTCGTTCGCGCTGGTGGTGTATACCGGGGATATCTTCTACGGGCTGTGGTACCCGGTGCTGGTGACCGGCATCAGCCTGGTGGTGGGGATTTTCTGCCTGAAAGAAACCAAGGACGTGGACATCGACAAGGTCTGACATACCTCAGGTTCACTCATAAAAAAACCGGCTTTAAAAGCCGGTTTTTTTATGCCGCGAAAAAACTTATGCACGTTTTTCGCAAATCTGTCATGTGAAGAAATAAACAGCTAATTCAATCACTTACTGCATACATAGAACAGATCGCAGAAAAACTGCTCACAAGTTATCCACAGAAACTCAAGCAGTCTGCTCCTGTGGCTTTTCAGCCGCGGGTGGCAGCGAACCCAGGGCCCTTTGCGTGGCCTCGTTCCAGGCGGCGGCGCGGTCATTGAGCTCGGCAATTGCACGAGGGCCGGTGCCGTTGGCGTACATCGGCTCACCGATCACCACCTCGATGGTGCCGGCACGCTTGCCCCAGCCAGCCTTGGGCCAGAACTTGCCCGCGTTGTGCGCAATGGGCAGCACCGGCAGGCCGGCATTGACCGCCAGCGCGGTACCGCCACGGGAGAACTTGCCGACCGTGCCAAACGGCACGCGGGTGCCCTCTGGGAAGATCAGCACCCACACACCCTGCTTGAGCAGTTCATCACCTTGGCTGGCGACCTGACGCAGGGCTTCTTTGGGGTTGTCGCGGTTGATCGCGATGGGCCGCAGCATGGCCATGGCCCAGCCGAAGAACGGCACGTACAGCAGCTCGCGCTTGAGCACTTGGCTGAGCGGCGAGAAGTACTGGGAAAGGAAGAAGGTCTCCCAGGTGCTCTGATGGTTGGACAGGATCACACACGGCTCATTCGGCACATTCTCGGCGCCGGTGATCTTGTAATCGATGCCAAGGATGGTGCGGGTCAAAAATAACGCGCAACGGCACCAGTACACGTTGATGAACGTGTAACGCTTGGGGAACGACAAGAATGGCGCGACAAAAAAGCTCAGGGAGCACCACAGCAACGAGCTGGTGCCCAGCAGCAGGTAAAAAAGAAAGATTCTGATCGCCTGCAGGATCGACATAGTGGCATGTACCGTTGCGGGGCGTGCCCGCCTGAGAAAATGCGCCCTAAGGCGCACTGTTTAAATTAGTTCTCTGGCGATAGCTGCCAGATCGTCGAAAATCAGTGTAGTTTCAGGGACACCTTTTTCCAGGGTCCGCTCGCCCTTGCCGGTTTTCACCAACACCGGTTGTGCACCGACGGCCAGAGCGGCCTGAAGGTCACCTTGGCTGTCGCCGACAAACCACACGCCGCCAAGGTCGGCCTGGTAGTGCTCGGCAATCGCCCGCAGCATGCCCGGCTTGGGCTTGCGGCAAGCGCAGCCTTCATCCGGGCCATGTGGGCAATAGACGATATGGCCCACTTCGCCGCCCTGCTCGGCCACCAACGCACGCAGGCGCGCGTGCATGGCCTCGAGGGTTTGCACCGGGTAATAGCCGCGGGCAATGCCGGACTGGTTGGTGGCTACGGCCACCGTCCAGCCCGCTTTGCTCAACTGCGCGATGGCCTCGACCGAGCCGGGAATGGGGATCCACTCCTCCAGCGACTTGATGTAAGCGTCGGAGTCATAGTTGATCACCCCGTCTCGATCGAGAATCAGCAGTTTCAAGGCTTACCCCAGCAGCGAGATGTCGGCCACACCCAGGAACAGACCGCGCAGGCGGCTGAGCAGGGCATAACGGTTGGCGCGGACCTTGGCGTCCTCGGCGTTGACCATCACCGCCTCGAAGAAGGCGTCGACCGGGTCACGCAGGGCTGCCAGGCGGGCCAGCGACTCGCTGTACTGACGCGCAGCGGCCATCGGTTGCACGGCCTGGTCGGCCTGCTGAATGGCCGAGTACAGGGAGAACTCGTTGGCGTTGTCGAAGTACTTCGGCTCGACCTGTTCGGCGATGGCGCCTTCGGCCTTGCTCAGCAGGTTCGATACGCGCTTGTTCACCGCGGCCAGGGCTTCGGCTTCCGGCAGTTTGCGGAACGCCTGCACGGCCTGCACACGCTGGTCGAAGTCCAGGGCAGAGCCCGGCTTCAGGGCACGTACCGACAGGTAGGTGGCCACGTCGATGCCTTCGTCTTCGTAGCGTGCACGCAGGCGATCGAAGATGAACTCCAGCACTTGCTCAGCCAGGCCGGCAGCCTTGACCTTGGCACCGAACTGCTTGACCGCGAACTCGGCCGCACCGGTCAGGTCCAGGTCCAGCTGCTTCTCGATCAGGATGCGCAGCACGCCCAGCGCGGCGCGGCGCAGGGCGTACGGGTCTTTGCTACCGGTTGGCAGCATGCCGATGCCGAAGATACCGACCAGGGTGTCGAGCTTGTCAGCGATCGCCACGGCAGCACCGGTGACGGTCTCTGGCAGCTCGGCGCCAGCGCCGCGCGGCATGTACTGCTCGTTCAGGGCCAGGGCGACGTCTTGCGGCTCGCCATCGTTGAGCGCGTAGTAGTAACCGGCAACGCCCTGCATCTCAGGGAACTCGCCGACCATCTCGGTGGCCAGGTCGCACTTGGACAGCAGGCCGGCACGCGCGGCACGCTGGGCGTCGCCGCCAATCAGCGGGGCAATGAACGCGGCCAGCTTGGAAACACGCTCGGCCTTGTCGTACACGGTGCCCAGTTGAGCCTGGAACACCACGTTCTTGAGGCGCTCGTTGAAGGTTTCCAGCGGCTGCTTCTTGTCTTGCTTGAAGAAGAACTCGGCATCGGTCAGGCGTGGGCGCACGACCTTTTCGTTGCCTTCGATGATCTGCTTCGGGTCACGGCTTTCGACGTTGGCCACGGTGATGAAGCGCGGCAGCAGCTTGCCTTCGCTGTCCAGCAGGCAGAAGTACTTCTGGTTGTCCTGCATGGTGGTGATCAGGGCTTCTTGCGGCACGTCGAGGAAACGCTCCTCGAACGAGCACACCAGCGGCACTGGCCACTCGACCAGCGCGGTCACTTCGTCCAGCAGCGCCGGCGGCACGATGGCGCTGCCTTCCTGCTGGAGGGCCAGTTCGGCGGTGCGCTTGGCAATCAGCTCGCGGCGCTCGGCGAAGTCGGCCAGCACGTAGGCTTTGCGCAGGTCTTCGACGTAGTTGGCCGGGGTGGTGATAACCACGTTTTCCGGGTGGTGGAAGCGGTGGCCACGGGACTCACGGCCGGCCTGTTGGGCGAGGATGGTGCAGTCGACGACCTGGTCGCCAAGCAGCATCACCAGCCACTGGGTTGGGCGCACGAACTCTTCGCGGCTGGCGCCCCAGCGCATGCGCTTGGGGATCGGCAGGTCGTTGAGCGAGTCTTCGACGATGGTCGGCAGCAGGCTGGTAGTGGCCTTGCCCGGGATGTGCTGGGAGAAACGCAGCTTGGCGCCGCTCTGGTCGATTTCCGACAGCTCTACACCGCACTTCTTGGCAAAGCCCAGGGCCGCTTGGGTCGGCTCGCCGTCTTTGAAAGCAGCCTGCAGGGGCGGGCCGTCGATGTTGATGCTGCGGTCAGGCTGCTGCACGTCGAGCTGGCGGATCAGCACGGCCAGGCGGCGCGGCGCGGCGTATACCGATTTGCTGGCGTAGTTCAGGCCAGCGGCCTGCAGGCCTTTCTCGATACCGGCCAGGAAGGCGTCGCCCAGGCTGGCGAGGGCCTTGGGTGGCAGCTCTTCGGTGCCCAGTTCTACCAGGAAATCTTGAGCACTCATTGTGCAGCCTCCAGCTTAGCCAACACTTCGTCACGCAATTCAGGGGTGGCCATCGGGAAGCCCAGGCGTGCGCGGGCTTGCAGATAGCTTTGCGCCACGTCCCGGGCCAGGGTACGTACGCGCAGGATGTAACGCTGGCGCTCGGTCACCGAGATGGCGCGGCGGGCGTCGAGCAGGTTGAAGGTGTGCGAAGCCTTCAGGACCATTTCGTAGGTCGGCAGCGGCAGCTCCAGCTTGATCAGGCGGTTGGCTTCGCTTTCGTAGAAGTCGAACAGCTCGAACAGTTTCTCGACGTTGGCGTGTTCGAAGTTGTAGGTCGACTGCTCGACTTCGTTCTGGTGGAACACGTCGCCGTAGGTAACCTTGCCGAACGGGCCATCGGCCCATACCAGGTCGTAGACCGAATCGACACCCTGGATGTACATGGCCAGGCGTTCGAGGCCGTAGGTGATTTCACCGGTGACCGGGTAGCACTCGATGCCGCCCACTTGCTGGAAGTAGGTGAACTGGGTCACCTCCATGCCGTTGAGCCAGATTTCCCAGCCCAGGCCCCAGGCGCCGAGGGTTGGCGATTCCCAGTTGTCTTCGACGAAACGGATATCGTGGACCAGCGGATCCAGGCCAATGGCTTTCAGCGAGCCGAGGTACAGCTCCTGGAAGTTGGCCGGGTTCGGCTTGAGCACCACCTGGAACTGGTAGTAGTGCTGCAGGCGGTTTGGGTTTTCGCCATACCGCCCGTCGGCAGGGCGACGGCTAGGCTGCACGTAGGCGGCGTTCCAGGTCTCTGGGCCGACGGCGCGCAGGAACGTGGCGGTATGGAAAGTGCCGGCGCCTACTTCCATATCGTAGGGCTGAAGCACCACACAACCTTGAGCTGCCCAGTAGTTCTGCAGGGCGAGGATCAGGTCTTGGAAGGTACGCACGGCTGGCGTAGGCTGGCTCACGAAATTCACCTGTATCTGGGGATGCGGATGTAAAGAGCGGGAGTATAACCTGATTCGCCTCGCCCTCTACTCATTGGAGCCTTATGCCACGCTGCTTTTGGTGTACCGACGATCCGTTGTACCAGGCCTACCACGACCAGGAATGGGGAACACCGCAGCGTGATCCGGCGTTGCTGTTCGAGATGCTTTTGCTCGAAGGGTTCCAGGCGGGGCTGTCATGGATCACGGTTTTACGTAAACGCGAGCGTTATCGCGAGGTGATGCATGGCTTCGACCCGGTGAAGTTGGCGCAGATGAGCGATGAACGGATCGAAGCACTGATGCTCGACGCCGGCATCATCCGCAACCGCCTCAAGCTCAAGGCGGCCCGGCGCAACGCCCAGGCCTGGCTGGCTGTGGATAACCCGGCCGAGTGGCTCTGGTCGTTTGTGGGCGGCACGCCCAAGGTCAACCATTTCACGGCTCGCAGCGACGTGCCGGCGGTTACTGATGAAGCCAAGGCAATGAGCAAGGCCCTGCAAAAAGCCGGCTTTACGTTTGTCGGCCCAACCATCTGTTATGCCTTCATGCAGGCCACCGGTATGGTCATGGACCACACCACCGATTGTGATCGCTACGCCGCCTTGGCGCGCTGACGGGGTACAATGCGCGCCTTGCTGAAATAAGGAATTCGCCTGTGGAAAAGTTCAAGGGCGCCCTGATGGTCGGGGTGCTTCGACTGTTCGCCAAGTTGCCTTGGGGCGCTGTGCAGCGCGTCGGCGCCGGTATCGGCTGGCTGATGTGGAAGGTCCCGAACGGGTCGCGCAACGTGGTGCGTATCAACCTCGCCAAGTGTTTCCCGGAGATGGACCCGGCCGAACGTGAGCAACTGGTCGGCCGCGCGCTGAGAGACATCGGCAAGTCCTTTGTCGAAAGCGCTTGTGCCTGGATCTGGCCACCGCAGCGTTCGCTGGAACTGGTCAAGGAAGTGCACGGCCTGGAAGTGCTGGAGCAGGCCCTGGCCTCGGGCAAGGGCGTGGTGGGCATCACCAGCCATCTGGGTAACTGGGAAGTGTTGAACCACTTCTATTGCAACCAGTGCAAACCGATCATCTTCTACCGCCCGCCGAAGCTCAAAGCTGTGGATGATTTGTTGCGTGAACAGCGGGTGCAGATGGGTAACCGTGTGGCGCCTTCGACCAAGGAAGGCATCCTCAGCGTGATCAAGGAAGTGCGCCGCGGGGGCCAGGTGGGCATTCCTGCCGACCCGGAACCTGCTGAGTCGGCGGGTGTGTTCGTGCCGTTCCTGGGCACCCAGGCGCTGACCAGCAAGTTCGTGCCGAACATGCTGGCCGGTGGCAAGGCGGTGGGTGTGTTCCTGCATGCGTTGCGGCTGCCGGACGGGTCTGGGTTCCGGGTGATTCTGGAAGCGGCGCCGGAGGCGATGTACAGCACGGATGTGACCGAGTCGGCGGCGGCCATGAGCAAGGTGGTCGAGCGGTATGTGCGCGAGTATCCGAGCCAGTACATGTGGAGCATGAAGCGCTTCAAGAAGCGCCCGGCTGGCGAAGCGCGCTGGTATTGATGTTTTTGGGGGCGCGTTGCGCCCCTTTCGCGACACAAGGCCGCTCCTACAAAGGATCGCGGTTATCTGTAGGAGCGGCCTTGCGTCGCGATGGGCTGCGCAGCAGCCCCGGCAATCTCAGACCCTGTTCAGCTTCTTAAGGAACACCGCCATCTCTTTCTCGGCCTGCTTATCCCCATGGGCCTGCGCCGCCACGATCCCGTCCTCCCAGGCCTTGCGCGCCGCCGCCAAATCCCCCTGCAACTGATACGCCTTACCCAGCAACTTCCACGCCGCCGAATACTTCGGGTCCTGCTCCACGCAACGCGCCAGGTGCACCGCCGCCTCAGCGCCATTGCCCTCGTCCAGCCAGGCCTTGCCAAGGCCGAACCTCAACAGCGGGTTATCCACACCCTTGGCCAGCATCTTCTCCAGCGATTCGCGCATGCCCTCTTCTCCTAGAAGAAACTCAAGCCGACGTGGAACAGCTTCTCCACATCCCGAATGTGCTTTTTATCCACAACGAACAGAATCACATGGTCACCCGATTCGATCACCGTGTCGTCGTGGGCAATCATCACCTCTTCGTCACGAATGATCGCGCCGATGGTGGTGCCTGGCGGCAGGGCAATGTCTTCGATGGCCTTGCCGACCACTTTGCTCGACTTCGAATCGCCATGCGCCACGGCTTCGATGGCCTCGGCCGCGCCGCGGCGCAGGGAGTGCACGCTGACGATATCGCCACGCCGCACGTGGGCCAGCAAGGTGCCGATGGTGGCCAACTGCGGGCTGATGGCGATGTCGATCTCGCCGCCCTGCACCAGGTCCACATAGGCCGGGTTGTTGATGATGGTCATCACCTTGCGCGCACCCAGGCGCTTGGCCAGCAGCGACGACATGATGTTGGCCTCGTCGTCGTTGGTCAGGGCCAGGAAGATGTCGGCGTCGGCGATGTTCTCTTCGAGCATCAGGTCCTTGTCCGACGCACTGCCCTGCAGCACCACGGTGCTTTCAAGGCTATCGGAGAGGTGACGGCAGCGGGCCGGGTTCATCTCGATGATCTTCACCTGATAGCGGCTTTCGATGGCCTCGGCCAAGCGCTCGCCAATCTGCCCGCCACCGGCGATGACCACGCGCTTGTTGGTCTCGTCGATGCGTCGCAGCTCGCCCATCACGGCGCGGATATCTTTTTTCGCCGCGATGAAGAACACTTCGTCATCGGCCTCGATCACGGTGTCGCCGCGTGGGGTGATCGGCCGGTCACGGCGGAAGATCGCTGCCACACGGGTGTCGACGTTGGGCATGTGCGCACGGATCTGGCGCAACTGCTGGCCCACCAGCGGGCCGCCGTAGTACGCCTTGACCGCCACCAATTGCGCCTTGCCTTCGGCGAAGTCGATTACCTGCAGTGAACCCGGGTGCTCGATCAGGCGCTTGATGTAGTTGGTCACCACCTGCTCGGGGCTGATCAGCACGTCGACCGGAATGTGGTCGTTGTGGAACAGCTCTTCGCGGGTGAGGTAGGCCGATTCCCGTACCCGGGCGATCTTGGTCGGGGTGTGGAACAACGAGTAGGCGACCTGGCAGGCCACCATGTTGGTCTCGTCGCTGTTGGTCACCGCCACCAGCATGTCGGCGTCGTCGGCGCCGGCCTGGCGCAGCACCGTCGGCAGCGAGCCGCGGCCTTGCACCGTGCGGATGTCCAGGCGGTCGCCGAGGTCGCGCAGGCGCTCGCCGTCGGTGTCGACCACGGTAATGTCGTTGGCCTCGCTGGCCAGGTGTTCTGCCAGCGTACCGCCCACCTGCCCCGCGCCGAGGATGATGATCTTCATCCGCTACTCCCTAACCGTTGTGCTTATCCGCGTGACGCGGCGATCTTGATCAGCTTGGCATAGTAGAACCCGTCGTGGCCGCCTTCCTGGGCCAGCAACTGGCGGCCATGTGGCTGGCGTAGGCCGGCCTCGGTGGCCAGGTCCAACTCACGGGCGCCCGGGGTGCGGGCGAGGAAGGCGTCGATCACCTCGGTGTTCTCGGTCGGCAAGCTCGAGCAGGTGGCGTAAAGCAGCATGCCGCCCACTTCCAGGGTCGGCCACAGGGCATCGAGCAGCTCGCCTTGCAACGTGGCCAGGGCCGGAATGTCGTCGGCCTGACGGGTCAGCTTGATGTCCGGGTGGCGGCGGATTACGCCGGTGGCCGAGCACGGGGCGTCGAGCAGGATGCGCTGGAACGTTTTGCCGTCCCACCAGCTGGCGGTGTCGCGGGCATCGCAGGCGATCAGCTCGGCGTCCAGTTGCAGGCGATCGAGGTTCTCGCGCACGCGGGTCAGGCGCTTGGCTTCCAGGTCGATGGCCACCACCTGCGCCAGGCCAGCTTCGGCCTCAAGCAAGTGGCAAGTCTTGCCGCCCGGGGCGCAGCAGGCGTCGAGCACGCGTTGGCCGGGGGCCAGTTCGAGCAGGTCGGCGGACAGCTGTGCGGCTTCGTCCTGCACGCTTACCCAGCCTTCGGCAAAGCCAGGCAGGCTGCGCACATCGCAGGGCTCATTCAGTACGATGCCGTCACGGCTGTACTGGCAGGCGCTGGCGCCCACGCCGGCCTCAGCCAGCAAGGCCAGGTAGGCATCGCGGCTGTGGTGGCGGCGGTTGACCCGCAAAATCATCGGCGGGTGGGCGTTGTTGGCGGCGCAGATGGCTTCCCATTGCTCGGGCCAGAAGGCCTTCAGCGATTTCTGCAGCCAGCGCGGGTGGGCAGTGCGCACCACCGGGTCGCGCTCCATGCCCGCGAGCAGCGCTTCGCCTTCACGCTGCGCGCGGCGCAGCACGGCGTTGAGCAGGCCTTTGGCCCACGGCTTTTTCAGCTTGTCGGCGCAACCCACGGTTTCACCGATGGCGGCATGCGCCGGAATGCGCGTGTAGAACAGCTGGTACAGGCCGACCAGCATCAAGGCCTGCACATCGGCATCGGCCGCTTTGAACGGCTTCTGCAGCAACTGCGCAGCGAGCAGGTCGAGGCGCGGCTGCCAGCGGGCGGTGCCGAAGGCCAGGTCTTGGGTCAGGCCCCGGTCGCGCTCGTCGACCTTGTCCAGTTGTGCCGGCAACGAGCTGTTCAGCGAAGCCTTGCCGCTGAGCACAGCGGCCAAGGCACGGGCGGCGGCCAGGCGAGGGTTCATTGGCCGAGCACCTTGCCGTTGGCGAATTTCTCGCGGCGGCTGTTGAACAGGTCGCTGAAGTTCAGCGCCTTGCCGCCGGGCAGTTGCAGGCGAGTCAGGCTCAGTGCCTGGTCACCGCAGGCGACTACCAGGCCGTCCTTGCTGGCAGACAGGATCTCGCCTGGGGCGCCGTTGCCTGTGGACAACGTGGCAGCCAGCACTTTCACGCTTTCGCCGTCCAGGGTGCTGTGGCACACCGGCCACGGGTTGAAGGCACGCACCAGGCGCTCCAGCTCCACGGCCGGGCGGCTCCAGTCAATGCGTGCTTCGTCTTTGTTCAGCTTGTGGGCATAGGTGGCCAGGGCGTCATCCTGGGCTTCACCCTGCAGCGAGCCGTCGGCAAGGCCAGCAATGGCTTGAATGACCGCAGGCGGGCCCATTTCGGCGAGGCGGTCATGCAGGGTGCCGCCGGTGTCTTCGGCGCTGATCGGGGTGACCACCTTGAGCAGCATCGGGCCGGTGTCCAGGCCCGCTTCCATGCGCATCACGGTCACGCCGCTCTCAGCATCGCCGGCTTCCACGGCGCGCTGGATCGGCGCCGCACCGCGCCAGCGTGGCAGCAAGGAGGCGTGGCTGTTGATGCAACCAAGGCGCGGAATATCCAGCACGGCCTGGGGCAGGATCAGGCCGTAGGCGACCACCACCATCAGGTCGGGCTTGAGCGCGGCGAGTTCTGCCTGGGCATCGGCATTGCGCAGGGTTGGCGGCTGCAGCACCGGGATGTCGTGGGCCACGGCCAGTGCTTTGACCGCGCTCGGCATGAGCTTCTGGCCACGCCCGGCTGGGCGGTCCGGCTGGGTGTAGACGGCCACGATCTCATAGGGGCTGTCGAGCAGTGCCTTGAGGTGTTCGGCGGCAAACTCTGGAGTGCCTGCGAAGACGATGCGCATGGAGTTCTCGCTGCAAAAAAGAAAAAGGCTTGCCGGAGCAAGCCTTCTGGAAGGTGGGGATCAGGCTTGCTGGCGGTGCTGCTTTTCCAGCTTCTTCTTGATCCGGTCGCGTTTGAGCGTGGACAGGTAGTCGACGAACAGCTTGCCGTTGAGGTGATCGAACTCGTGCTGCACGCACACGGCCAGCAGGCCTTCGGCTTCGAGCTCGAACGGCTTGCCGTCGCGGTCCTGGGCTTTGACGCGCACCCGCAGGGGGCGGTCGACGTTTTCGTAGAAGCCAGGCACCGACAGGCAACCTTCCTGGTACTGGCCCATGTCGTGGGTCAGTTCTTCGACGACGGGGTTGATGAAGACCCGCGGCTCGCTGCGGTCTTCGCTCAAGTCCATCACCACCACTTGCTTGTGGACGTTGACCTGGGTCGCAGCCAGGCCGATGCCAGGCGCTTCATACATGGTTTCAAACATGTCGTCGATCAGCTGGCTCAGGGCGTCGTCGAACACCGTCACCGGTTTGGCGAGGGTGCGCAGGCGCGGGTCCGGGAATTCGAGAATGTTCAAGATGGCCATAAGGTCGGGCAGTCACTGTGCGTTCGGTTGAAAACTGAGCACACATAATAAAGGTAATCGGGGGATTCGGCACCTGGCAAAGCTCGGCTAGGGTTTAAACGGACGGCTTATCACCCATTTGATGGACAGGTTGTCAAAGCGTTATCAACACAGTTATCCACAGGTTGTGCCACGTCGATGGCCCCGTTTCGATCAAGGATGATCCTCATGTTGACCCACCATTCGTCGCCTTGCGCGCCTGCCGAACTGGAGGCGAGGTTGCGCCTGCACCGCCTGCCGGACACAGGGTTACGCCGCTTTCACAGCCTGCTGAAAGCTTTTGGCAGCGCTTCTTCGGCGCTGAGTGCGCCGGCCGCAGCCTGGCGCGCACTGGGCATTCCGCAAGCCAGTATCGACGCCCGAAGAAGCGCCGAAGTGCGTGACGGTGCGCTGGCTGCAATGGCCTGGTTAGAGCGCCCGGGCCAGCATTTACTGATGTGGGACAGCCCTGGCTACCCTGCTCTGCTGGCTGAAACCGACGACCCGCCGCCGTTGCTTTTCGTCGCTGGCGACCCCGCATTACTGGAAAGGCCACAGTTGGCAATTGTGGGCAGCAGGCGTGCTTCACCGCCCGCGCTCGACACTGCCCGAGCATTTTCCCGCTACTTGGCGCAGACGGGTTTCACCATTACCAGCGGCCTGGCACTGGGTATCGATGGTGCCGCTCATCGGGCAGCGTTGCAGGCCGGGGGCGGCACAATTGGGGTGCTCGGGACGGGGCTGCAAAAACTTTATCCACAGCGCCATCGCGAGCTTGCCCAAGCGATGATCGACAGCGGCAGCGCGCTGGTTTCCGAGTACCCGCTGGATGCCGGCCCGCTGCCGGGCAATTTTCCGCGGCGTAATCGCATCATCAGTGGCTTGTCGCTGGGCGTATTGGTTGTGGAGGCGAGCCTGGCCAGTGGCTCGCTGATCACAGCGCGCCTGGCGGCTGAGCAGGGCCGCGAGGTGTATGCCATCCCAGGCTCCATCCACCACCCAGGTGCCAAAGGCTGCCACCAGCTGATTCGCGACGGTGCGCTGCTGGTGGAAAGCGTGGAACAGATTCTGGAAAGCCTGCAGGGCTGGCAGAACCTGCCCCCGGCCATTGTTGAACAGCGTGATCACCCCCTGCTCGCCTTGCTGCATGCCGCGCCCCAGACTACCGAGAGCCTGGCCCACTGCAGCGAACTGACGTTGGCTCAGGTGATGGCGCAGCTCACCGAACTGGAGCTTGAAGGGCGGGTCAGCAATGAAGCCGGGCGTTGGTTTGCCCGCGTTGGCTAAGTACACTGCTCACAAGCAAGGTATATAGGCGGAGAGACAGCAATGGTGAGCAGTTTTCGTGTGCAACAAGCCGCACGTGAGATCCGGGCGGGCGCAGTTATCGCCTACCCGACGGAAGCGGTCTGGGGCCTGGGCTGTGACCCGTGGAACGAGGACGCGGTGTATCGCCTGCTGGCGCTCAAGTCGCGGCCTGTGGATAAAGGGTTGATCCTGATCGCCGACAATATCCGCCAGTTCGACTTTTTGTTCGAAGATTTCCCCGAGGACTGGATTGACCGCATGGGCAGCACCTGGCCAGGCCCGAACACCTGGCTGGTACCGCACCAGGACCTGTTGCCGGAGTGGGTGACCGGCCAGCACGACACGGTGGCGCTGCGGGTCAGTGACCACCCGCAGGTGCGTGAGCTGTGCGCGCTGGTCGGGCCGCTGATTTCCACCTCGTGCAACCCCGGCGGTCGCCCGGCCGCGAAAAGCCGCTTGCGGGTGGAGCAGTACTTCCATGGCCAGCTGGACCTGGTACTGGGCGGGGCGTTGGGCGGGCGGAAGAACCCAAGTGTGATTCGCAACCTGGCGACGGGCGAAGTCGTTCGCCCGGGCTAAATTGCCAAGCGCCGATACCCCTCCTTGTGGGAGCGGGCTTGCCCCGCGAAGAGGCCAGCCCAGACGGCCAGTGTGTATGGCCAGGGCTTCGCCCTGGTTCGCGGGGCAAGCCCGCTCCTACAGTTGATCGAGTCGCCTGGAATCTCTCTGATCTTTATCCAAATGGCTGTCCGGCATTCAGTTTGGGAAAATTCCTACATCTCGTAACGAATACCATCACCTTCTCAGTGGGAAGTCCTGTCTCTAGGCTTCAGACCCTCGCCGAACAACTTGGCGATCGGGTGTGGTAGCCCGGATGCATCTTTTCCATGACAGTCTATGGCGGCTGTGCGCGGGAGGCTTTCGAGCCTGCCTGGTTTGGAAAATGCCCGGGTCTACCACCTCGCGTACAGCCGCCACCCGATCCACCCCTACCCAGCACCTCAACTCGAACCTGCATGCGATTGAAATGGCAGAGGGTGTGGTGGAGGCGATACTCGATGGCATCGAGTCGACCCCACAGCCGCAGAAGAAAGTGTGAGGGCTGACAGGTGCCTGCCTTGAGGGTTCTAGCGCCTGTGAAATCGAGCGCCGCCCGCGCGGCGCTTCGCAGCACAAGGCTGCTCCTACATTTGTTTCGGGCCAATCAATCCTGAGACACAGGCGCGCGGCCCCTGTGGCATCCACCTCGATATCGTGTGGAACAAACAAGGCGGTCGCGCGCGCTGGGACAGGCGTTACTGGCCCGAAACCGATGTAGGAGCAGCCTTGTGCTGCGAAGCGCCGCGCGGGCGGCGCTCGATCTACGCAACACCACAACAACCCAGCCAAGCACCTGGCCGCCCTGATGCGATCCCGTACCTAAATCAAGGCAACAAAACAGTCGACCCCACAGTCCGTCGCGCCGACAGCTCCGCCTGCGCCTTGGCCGCCTCACTCAGCGGATACCGCTGCTGGATATCCACAACCAGCTTCCCACTCGCAATCATCGCAAACAGGTCATCGGCCATGGCCTGGGTGTTCTCGGCATTGTTGGCATAGCTCGCCAGGGTCGGCCGGGTGACATACAGCGAGCCCTTCTGCGCCAGTATCCCCAGGTTCACCCCGCTCACCGCGCCCGAAGCATTGCCAAAGCTCACCATCAACCCGCGTGGCTGCAGGCAGTCCAGTGAGGTCAGCCAGGTATCGGCGCCCACGCCGTCGTACACCACCGGGCATTTCTTGCCGTCGGTCAGCTCCAGTACGCGCTTGGCCACATCTTCATGGCTGTAGTCGATGGTTTCCCATGCCCCCAGCGCCTTCGCCCGCTCGGCCTTCTCAGCGGAGCTGACGGTACCAATCAGCTTGGCCCCCAGCGCTTTGGCCCATTGGCAGGCCAGCGAACCCACGCCACCGGCAGCGGCATGGAACAGGATCACGTCGCCCGGTTGCACCGCATAAGTCTGCTTGAGCAGGTACTGCACGGTCAGGCCTTTGAGCATCACCGCCGCTGCCTGCTCAAAGCTGATGTTGTCCGGCAGTTTTACCAGGTTGGCCTCGGGCAGCGTATGCACTTCGCTGTAGGCACCCAGCGGGCCGCCGGCATGGGCTACCCGATCACCGACTTTCAGGCGGGTGACGCCCTCACCCACGGCGTCGACCACACCAGCGGCCTCGGTGCCGAGCCCGGAAGGCAAGGATGGCGGTGCGTACAAGCCGCTGCGGAAATAGGTGTCGATGAAGTTCAGGCCAATCGCCTGGTTACGCACGCGGACCTGCTGTGGCCCAGGTGGGGCGGGGTCGAACTCTACAAGCTGCAGAACTTCCGGGCCGCCATGCTGGCTGAACTGGATACGCTTGGCCATCTCGCACTCCTGTTGTCGGGATTGGTAACAGCCCTCTATCGGACGCCTTTGCTTGATCGCCGTCAACTGCGGCGCGTCAGCCGCCGGTGGTATGCTACGCGGCGAATTCTTCTCTGCCCGCTCCAGGTGACCCGATGACCAGCCGCACCGAGGCCGTGAAAGCCTACCTGCTCGACCTGCAAGACCGCATCTGCTCCGCCCTTGAACGTGAGGACGGCGGCGCCCGCTTTGTCGAGGACGCCTGGACGCGTGAAGCCGGTGGCGGGGGCCGCACGCGGGTGATCGGTGAGGGCAAGGTGATCGAGAAAGGCGGGGTCAACTTCTCCCACGTGTTCGGTGCCGGCCTGCCACCGTCGGCCAGCGCCCACCGCCCCGAGCTGGCGGGCCGTGGTTTCGAGGCCCTGGGGGTGTCGCTGGTGATCCACCCGCACAACCCGCACGTGCCGACGTCCCACGCCAATGTGCGCTTCTTCATCGCCGAAAAAGAAGGCGAAGAGGCGGTGTGGTGGTTCGGCGGCGGTTTCGACCTGACCCCGTACTACGGCAACGAAGAAGACTGCATCCACTGGCACCGTGTGGCCGAGCAGGCCTGCGCGCCATTCGGTGCTGACGTGTACCCGCGCTACAAAGCCTGGTGCGACCGCTACTTCCACCTCAAGCACCGTGGCGAACCACGTGGCATTGGCGGGCTGTTCTTCGACGACCTGAACGAGTGGGACTTCGACACCTGCTTTGCTTTCATCCGTGCCATTGGCGATGCCTTTGTCGAGGCCTACCTGCCGATCGTTCAACGCCGCAAGGACACGCCCTATACCGCCGAGCAGCGCGAGTTCCAAGAGTACCGTCGCGGTCGCTACGTGGAGTTCAACCTGGTCTACGACCGTGGCACCTTGTTCGGCCTGCAATCGGGTGGGCGTACCGAGTCGATCCTTATGTCGCTGCCGCCGCAGGTCCGCTGGGGCTACGACTGGAAGGCCGCGCCTGGCAGCGAAGAAGCGCGCCTGACCGAGTACTTCCTGCAAGACCGCGACTGGCTCGCCCAGTAAACCTGTGGATAACCGAGGAGCCCCTATGGACCAGTACGTCGTTTTCGGTAACCCCATCGGCCACAGCAAGTCGCCGCTGATCCACCGCCTGTTCGCCGAGCAGACCGGCCAGGACCTGGAATACGCCACCCTGCTGGCGCCGCTGGACGAGTTCAGCGATTGTGCCCGCGGTTTCTTCAAGCAAGGCAGTGGTGGCAATGTCACGGTGCCGTTCAAGGAAGAAGCCTACCGCCTGTGCGACAGCCTGACCCCACGTGCCCAGCGGGCGGGTGCGGTGAATACCCTGAGCAAGCTGGCGGATGGCTCGCTGCGGGGGGACAACACTGACGGTGCTGGCCTGGTGCGCGACCTGACGGTGAATGCGGGGGTTGAGCTGGCGGGTAAGCGGATCCTCATTTTGGGTGCGGGCGGTGCGGTGCGTGGGGTGCTGGAGCCGATTCTGGCGCACGATCCGCAGTCGCTGGTGATCGCCAACCGCACGGTAGAAAAGGCCGAGCAACTGGCGCGTGAGTTCGCTGAGCTGGGGCCGGTGTTGGCCAGCGGGTTCAGCTGGCTGCAGGAGCCGGTGGACGTGATCATCAACGCCACCTCGGCGAGCCTGGCGGGCGAGATGCCGCCGATTGCCGACAGCCTGGTCAAGGCGGGACGCACGGTTTGCTACGACATGATGTACGGCAAGGAGCCGACGCCGTTTTGCCAATGGGCTACCAACCTAGGTGCGGCCAAGGTGCTGGATGGGCTGGGGATGCTGGCTGAGCAGGCGGCTGAGGCGTTCTTTATCTGGCGTGGCGTTCGGCCGGATACGGCGCCGGTGCTGGCTGAGCTGCGCCGGCAATTGGCTCGGGGCTGAATTTGAGATTTTGGGGCCGCTTTGCGGCCCATCGCAGCGGTTCGGCGCACCGACAAGCCAGCTCCTACAGGTTTCTGCACGAATCTCAAAAAATGCGCTGCACAGCAGCCCCAATGGTCACTCTGCAAATTCAATGGGGCAACCCGCCACCCCTTCCAACTTCTGCAATTCCTCGACCACCTGCGGCCGCGCCCGCTGCAAGGTTAAACTACCCCCCGCCCGCCGCAACCGCCGTGCCTCCCGGTGCAACATATCTACACCCGAATAATCGATAAAATTCACCTGCCGCGCATCGATCACCACATGCGGCCCCTGGCAGCGCTGCAAGCGCACCTGCAGGTAATGCGCCGCGCCAAAGAAGATCGACCCGCCCACCCGCAGCACGTCGGCCTGCCCTTCGCGGCTCTGCTGCACCCGTGGCCGGGACGTGCGTTTGAGGTAAAAGAACAGCGAAGCCAGCACCCCGGCATAGATCGCGGTCTGTAGCTCCAGCAGCAAGGTCGCGGCGGCGGTCAGGGCCATGACCAGGAACTCCGAGCGGCTGACCCGGAACAGCGCCCGAATGCCACGGTGATCCACCAACCCCCAACAGATCAGCAGGATGCTGCCCGCCATCGCCGGGATCGGCAGGTGGGCGATCAGCCCTGCCCCTGCGACGGCAAACAGCGCGACCCACAGGGCCGAGAACACCCCGGCCAGCGGTGAGCGGGCGCCGGCGTCATAACTTAAGCCCGAACGGGTGAAAGAGCCTGATGACAGGTAACCGGAGAAGAACGCGCCGACGATGTTCGACAGGCCCTGGGCGCGGATCTCCTGGTCGGCGTCGATCAGCTGTTCAGAGCGCGCAGACAGCGACCGGGCGATCGACAGGCTGGTGACCAGGCCGAGCATGCCCACCGCCACCGCGGTCGGCAGCAGCCGCAGCATCAGCTCCACGTCCAGTAGCGGCAGTGGGCTCAACGGGGGCAATTGGCCAGTGAAGGCAGGTACCCGCGGCACATGGCCAAAAAAGCCAGGCAGTGACCAGGCCAGCAAACTGACCACGACCAGGCTTATCAACAGGCTCGGCCAGCGGGGCCGCCAGAGCTTGAAGGCCATGCCGATCAGCACCGTGGTCAGCCCCAGTATCAGCGACGGCAGGTCGACCTCCCCGGCGTGGCTGGCCAGGTCTTGCACGGTTTTCAACGCCGTGGCCTGGCTTGGCAAGTCCATGCCCAACAGGTTGGGCAACTGGCCGAGGGCGATGACGATGGCGGCGCCCAGGGTGAAGCCGAGCACCACCGAGTGGGAGACGAAATTGACCAGTGCGCCGAAGCGCAGCAGGCCGAGCAAGAGCTGGAAGATGCCGGCGAGTAATGTCAGCAGCAGGACCAGCGTGATGTAGTCGGCGCTGCCCGGCACCGCCAGGGGGCTGACGCTGGCGTAGAGGACGATCGAGATGGCTGCGGTCGGGCCGCAGATCAGGTGCCAGGAAGACCCCCACAAGCAGGCGATGAGCACCGGGACGATGGCGGCGAACAGGCCGTATTCCGCGGGCAGGCCGGCGATCAGGGCGTAGGCGATGGATTGCGGCAGGGCAAGGATGGCACCGCTCAGGCCGACCAGCAGGTCCTGGCGCAGGCTGCGGCCCGATTGGCGGGGGAGCCAGGCAAGGAAAGGCAGCAGCTGGATGAGGCGGTGCATAAGTATTTCAGTTTCCCGAGTGTTGTACCGGCCCCCTGTGGGAGCGGGTTTACCCGCGAATGCGTCGGTGGCTTCACTAGAGCATTCGCGGGTAACCCGCTCCCACAGGATGAGTGTGATTATCGAGATTACAGTTTGCTTGTGACGGCCTCTTTCGCATCGCCACCGGACTTGGTGCTGACCCCAGCCAACCACCCTTCCAGTACTTCGGGATGCGCCTTCACCCAAGCCTTGGCTGCTTCATCGAAGCTCACTTTTTTATCCACAACCTCGGCCATGATGCTGTTTTCCATGTCCAGGGTAAATGTCAGGTTGCTCAGCAGCTTCGCTGTATTCGGGCACGCCTGTGCATAACCTTTGCGGGTCAGGGTGTAGACCTGGCCCTTGCTGCCAAACCACTTTTCCCCACCCGTGAGGTAGTGCATCTTCAGCTTCACGTTCATCGGGTGCGGTGTCCAGCCGAGGAAGGTGATGAATTGCTGCTTCTTCACGGCGCGGTCAACTTGCGCGAGCATCGCCTGCTCACTCGACTCCACCAGCTTCCACTGGCCGAGGTCGAACTGGTTCTGGTCGATGATTTCTTTCAGCGACAGGTTGGCAGGCGCGCCAGAGCCGATCCCATACAGTTTCTTGTCGAACTGATCAGCGTGCTTTTGCAGGTCGGCGAAGTCTTTGACGCCGGCGTTCCACACATAGTCGGGCACCGCGAGGGTGAACTCGGTGCCTTCAAGGTTGCGCGACAACTGCTGCACATCACCATTGGCGATGAACTTGTCATGAAACCCCTGGTGCGCCGGCATCCAGTTGCCGAGGAAGGCATCGACGCGCCCGTCCTTGAGGCCGCCATAGATGATCGGCACGGCCAGGCTGTCGATCTTTACCTGGTAGCCGAGGCGTTCCAGCAGCAGGCGGGCGATGGCGTTGGTGGTGGCGATATCGCTCCAGCCGGGGTCGGCCATCTTCACGGTGCTGCATTGCGCGTCTTCGGCGTGAGCCGTGGCAGCGCCCAGGCCGAGGGCCAGGGCAAGCACAGCGGCGGAGATTTTTTGCATGGCGAACTCTCTTCTCAATCCAGAGGGGCGGGCTGTGGATAACGGGCCTTGCGCTCGAGGTCGTCGAGATCGATGTGGTTGCGCATGTACTGTTGGCTGGCGTCCACCAACGGTTGGTGGTCCCAGCTTTTCAGCTTGCCGATGGCCAGGGCTTCGGCCACCAGGCGGCGGCGGCGCTGGCTGGCCAGCACCTGTTGGCGCAGGGTGGGGATGTCCCAGCGCTGCCGGGCTTCATCGGCAAATGCCTGCAGCAGCGCCTGATGGTCGGGGCTGCTGGCGAGGTTCTCCCGCTCGTGCGGGTCGCGGCTCAGGTCATAGAGTAGCCATGGGTCGTCTTCGCTGTACACGAACTTGTACGGGCCACGGCGGATCATCATCAGCGGGCCGACCGTACCTTCGGCCATGTATTCGCCAATGACCTCGTCGTGGCCACCCTGCCCTTGCAGGTGGCCCAGCAGCGAGCGGCCGTCCAGGTGCAGGGACGTGTCCACGGCACCGCCGGCCAGTTCGACCAGGGTCGGCAGCAGGTCGCAGGTGGAGACCGACGCATTCACGCGCGCGGCGGCAAAGCGTTTGGGGGCGTGGATCAGCAGTGGCACGCGCGCCGACATTTCGAACCAATGCATCTTGTACCAAAGGCCGCGCTCGCCAAGCATGTCGCCGTGGTCGCCGGAGAACACGATCAACGTGTCCTCCGCCAAGCCGCATTCCTCAAGGGTTTGCAGCAACTGGCCAATGTTGTCGTCGATGTAGCTGCAGGCGCCAAAGTAGGCGCGGCGGGCATCGCGGATCTTGTCCACAGGCAGGGGCTTGTTCCACAGGTCGTAGACCTTGAGCAGGCGCTGCGAGTGCGGGTCTTGCTCGCGCTGGTCAAACTCGGCGCTGGGCATTGGGATATCCACACCTTCGTAGCGATCCCAGTAGCGCTTGGGAATGGTGTACGGGTCGTGGGGGTGGGTCATCGACACGGTCAGGCAAAACGGCCGGCCATCGTTTTCGCGCACATGGTCGTAGAGGTACTGCCGGGCCTTGAACACCACCTCCTCGTCGAAATCCAGCTGGTTGGTGCGCACGCATGGGCCGGCCTGCAGCACCGACGACATGTTGTGGTACCAGCTCGGGCGCTCGTCCGGGGCGTCCCAGTTCACGGCCCAGCCGTAATCGGCAGGGTAGATATCGCTGGTCAGGCGTTCTTCGTAGCCGTGCAACTGGTCTGGGCCGCAGAAATGCATCTTGCCCGACAGCGCAGTGCGGTAGCCGAGATGGCGCAGGTAATGGGCGTAGGTGGGCACATCGGCGGGGAAGTCAGCGGCGTTGTCGTAAGCGCCAATACGGCTGGGCAACTGGCCGCTGACCAGGGTGAAGCGCGACGGTGCGCACAGCGGGCTGTTGCAGTACGCCGAGTCGAACACCACCGCCTGGTCGGCGAGGCGGGCGAGGTTTGGCATCTGGATGGGCGAAGGGGCGTAGATCGGCAGCAGGGGCGCGGCCATCTGGTCGGCCATGATGAACAGGATATTCGGGCGCGTCATGGTTGGCTTCCATCGTTGAAGGTTATGCGAACCGCTTGCCTACCAAGATGCGACTGTGGATAACATGGGTAAAGCCCATGACGGGCAATGACTGGGATTAGCTGAGCTTATGTTTGAGCGCCTTGGCGAGCTGTCGCTCGATACCCTGCGTGTGTTCGAGGCCGCAGCGCGGTTGCGTGGCTTCACGGCTGCGGCGCTTGAGCTGGGGACCACGCAGCCCGCCGTGAGCCAGCAGGTGAAGCGCCTGGAAGCCCAGCTGGGTACCCGGCTGTTCGACCGGATCTACCGGGGCATTGCGCTGACCGAGGCCGGCCAGTTGCTGTTCGAACAGGTGCACCAAGGGCTGCAGGCCATGGACGATGGGCTTGCCCTGGCCAGCGGGCGAGGCCAGCGCGAGGTGCTTCAGGTGGCGACCGACTTCGCCTTTGCCGCGTTCTGGCTGATGCCCCGGTTGCAACGCTTTCATGAAGCTTATCCACAGGTGGATGTGAGCCTGGTAACGGGTGAGCGCAGCCAGGCGATGCTGCGGCCGGATATCGATGTGGCGGTGCTGTTTGGTGACGGGCGTTTTCATCAAGGCGAGAGCCGGTGGTTGTTCGATGAGGAGGTATTCCCGGTCTGCAGCCCCCGCCTGACTCATGGCAAACCCTTGTCAGCCGTGGCTTTGCAGCGTTTGCCGTTGCTTCACCTGCGCGGTGAGCAGGCCAGCCGTTGGTTTGATTGGGCGGGTGTGTTTCGTGGGTTTGGCGTAGACAGCCCACCGCCACCGGGGCAGTTGCGTTTTGATAACTACACCTTGTTGATCCAGGCAGCGATTGCCGGGCAAGGGGTAGCGATTGGCTGGGGGCACCTGGTCGATGGGCTGGTTGAACAGGGGCTGCTGTGCCGGCCTTTGGAGGGCAGTTTGCGCTCGGAACGCGGGTATTACGCGGTTTTGCCACCGCGCAAGCGGCGTGGGGCGCTGATTGAGCGGTTTGTCGGTTGGCTGGAGGATGAGCGTGAGTCTTGAGGGCCTCTTCGCGGGGCAAGCCCGCTCCCACCGGTACACCACAGGATTGGATAGCTGTGCAGTACTTGTGGGAGCGGGCTTGGCCCGCGAAGAGGCCTCAGGATACGAAGTTGAGATGCTCGCCCCGATGTAAACCCAAGTCCAGCATATCGGCCATCCCCGCCGCTACCCTCTCCAGGTCGACCAACGTCTGGGGTGCATTGATCAGGGTCCAGTGCAATGCGCTGCGCTGCAGCCCATCGACAACCTGGTCCACGCCTTCACGCGCTTCATCGTTGTAATCGCCTGGCCTGTCCAACACATCGAAATCGCCCACCAGCAACAGCCGGCGTATAGTCGTACGCGCAAGCCCGGCCACCAGCGCTTCGCTCATCTGCCATTGCGCAGGCAGGTCACCGGGTGCCAAGGCTGACACCAAGGCAACTACCGCCGAGCCGCCTGCGGCACCCTGCTCCGCCTGGTCGGCACTCGCCAGCCCGCCTATCTTGAAATGCAGGCCAGGGCGTGGCGCATGGCGGTTGAGGTCATCGACCACGGCGGTCACTTCGTGCTGGCGTGACAGCAGCTCGGTAATCAGCGCACTGCCAAGGCTGGACTCGGCCCCGAACAGGACCAGCTTGAATACTGGGGTTTCGGCGTTTTTCACTGCATCACTTCCTTTGCAGGGGGTGATGGTTTGACCGCAATCAGGAGTTATCGTGCAAAGGATCAAGGGCTATCACGCCCACGTGTACTACGACGCATCGACCCTCGAGCAGGCGCGAGAACTGTGCGAGGAGGCGGCGCGGCTGTTCCCCGTGACCATGGGGCGCATGCACCAGCAACCCGTGGGGCCGCATCCGGACTGGAGTTGCCAGCTGGCGTTCGGGCCTGAAGTGGTGGGGGTGGTGTTGCCGTGGCTGGCGCTGTATCGGAAAGGGTTGGTGGTGTTTCTGCATCCGCTGACCGGGGATGAGCTGGCGGATCACCGGGATCATGCGATCTGGATGGGGGCTGTGCGGCCGCTGAAGCTGTCGATTTTTGGCGGTTAGATGGGGGCCGCTATGCGGCCATTCGCGGGGCAAGCCCGCTCCCACAGGTCGAGTGCTTTCTGACAGATTGCAGTGAACCTGTGGGAGCGGGCTTGCCCCGCGAAGAATGCAACGCCAATCAGCGTCGGGCGCCGCGCACGCCTTCAGCCAACGCCGAGCACAGGCTCAGCACATCATTGACGGCCTGATCGGCATCCTTGGCATGAGCGATCTTGTCGACCAGCGCCGACCCCACCACCACACCATCGGCCAGGCGGGCGATGTTCGCAGCCTGCTCCGGGGTACGAATGCCGAAACCAACGCTGATCGGCAGGTCGGTATGCCGACGCAGGCGGGCGATGGCTTCGGTCACGTGCTCGGTGGTTGCCGAGCCCGCGCCGGTCACACCGGCGACGGACACGTAATAGACGAACCCGGAGCTGCGCTCCAGCACACGCGGCAGGCGTGCGTCGTCGGTGGTCGGGGTGGTCAGGCGGATGAAGTCGATGCCCGAAGCCTGGGCTGGGGTGGCCAGCTCGGCATCATGCTCGGGCGGCAGGTCGACGATGATCAGGCCATCGACGCCGGCTTCCTTGGCTTCTGCCACGAACTTTTCCACGCCAAAGCGATGGATCGGGTTGTAGTAACCCATCAGCACGATCGGCGTGGCCTGGTTGCCCACGCGGAATTCACGAACCATCTGCAGGGTCTTGGCCAAGGTCTGGCCGGCTTCCAGTGCACGCAGGGTCGCTAGCTGAATGGCCACGCCATCGGCCATCGGGTCGGTGAACGGCATGCCCAGCTCGATCACGTCGGCGCCGGCTTCCGGCAGGCCCTTGAGGATGCGCAGCGAAGCGTTATAGCCCGGGTCGCCCGCGGTAACGAAGGTGACCAGTGCCGAACGGCCTTCGGCCTTGAGTTCGGCGAAGCGTTGTTCAAGACGGCTCATGCCTGTTTCTCCTGGGCGGCCATGTGGTTCATCACGGTTTGCATGTCTTTGTCGCCGCGCCCGGACAGGCACACGACCATCAGGTGGTCCTTGGGCAGGTTCGGTGCGCGCTTGATCGCCTCGGCCAGGGCGTGGGAGCTTTCCAGGGCCGGGATGATGCCTTCCAGGCGGCAGGTGGCGTGGAACGCATCAAGGGCTTCGTCGTCGGTGATGCTGACGTACTCGACGCGCTTCACTTCATGCAGGTAAGCGTGCTCCGGGCCGATGCCCGGGTAGTCGAGGCCGGCGGAAATCGAGTGGGCGTCGGTGATCTGGCCGTCAGCGTCCTGCAGCAGGTAGGTGCGGTTGCCGTGCAGCACGCCGGGTACGCCGCCGTTCAGGCTGGCCGCGTGTTTGTCGGTGTGCACGCCGTGGCCGCCGGCTTCGACGCCGATGATCTGCACGCTTGGCTCTTCAAGGAATTCGTGGAACAGGCCCATGGCGTTGGAGCCGCCACCGACGCAGGCCACCAGGCTGTCGGGCAGGCGCCCTTCCTTCTCTTGCAACTGGGCACGGGTTTCCTTGCCGATGATCGACTGGAAGTCGCGGACCATGGCCGGGTACGGGTGCGGGCCGGCGACGGTGCCGATCAGGTAGAAGGTGTCTTCGACGTTGGTGACCCAGTCGCGCAGGGCCTCGTTCATGGCGTCTTTCAGGGTGCCGGTACCGGCGGTGACCGGGACGATTTCGGCGCCCAGCAGCTTCATGCGGAACACGTTGGCCTGCTGGCGCTCGATGTCGGTGGCGCCCATGTAGATGACACAAGGCAGGCCGAAGCGGGCGGCGACGGTGGCGGTGGCCACGCCGTGCATGCCGGCACCGGTTTCGGCGATCAGGCGTTTTTTGCCCATGCGCTTGGCCAGCAGCACCTGGCCGATGCAGTTGTTCACCTTGTGCGCGCCGGTGTGGTTGAGCTCTTCACGCTTGAAGAAGATTTTTGCCCCGCCACAGTGCTCGGTCAGGCGCTCGGCGAAGTACAGCGGGTTCGGGCGGCCGATGTAGTCGCGCTGGAAGTACGCCAGCTCTTCGAGAAACTTCGGGTCGGCCTTGGCGGCTTCGTATTCGCGGGCCAGGTCCAGTACCAGTGGCATCAGGGTTTCTGCCACGTAGCGGCCGCCGAACGAGCCGAACAGGCCGTTGGCGTCTGGGCCAGGGCGGTATTGAGTCTGGGTCATGGGGCGCTCCAAGGCGTAATGAATGAGTGATGGGCTTTACTCTAACCACGCAACGCCCGTCTGAAAACCGATAAGATTGCGCAAACCTGTCAGGAAAACTCACAAGACAATGGCCCAGGACCTTCCCCCGCTCAATGCCCTTCGGGCCTTCGAGGCGACTGCCCGGCTTAACAGCGTCAGCCAGGCGGCCGAAGCGCTGCATGTGACGCACGGCGCGGTCAGCCGGCAGATCAAAGTGCTTGAAGAGCACTTGGGCATTGCCCTGTTCGTCAAGGATGGGCGTGGCATCAAACTCACAGATGCCGGCATGCGCCTGCGCGATGCCAGTGGCGAGGCATTCGACAGGTTGCGGGGTGTGTGTGCCGAGTTGAGCCGGGATAACAGCGAGGCGCCGTTCGTCCTTGGCTGTTCCGGCAGTCTGCTGGCGCGGTGGTTCATCCCCAGGCTCGGGCGGCTCAAGGCGGACCTGCCGGAGCTGCGCCTGCACCTGTCTGCCGGGGAAGGCGACTTGGACCCGCGGCGCCCAGGCCTGGATGCCTTGCTTGTGTTTGCCGAGCCACCGTGGCCGGCAGACATGCAGGTGCACGTGTTGGCCGAAGAACGCATCGGGCCTGTGCTCAGCCCCCACTTCGCCGGCTTCGAGCGTTTGCGCGGCGCGGCGCCCCAGGCTTTGCTGGGCGAGTCGCTGCTGCACACCACCTCACGCCCGCAGGCGTGGCCTGCGTGGGCGGCGCAGCACGGGCTCGAGCCGGGCGCATTGCCGTTCGGCCAGGCCTTCGAACACCTGTACTACTTGCTGGAGGCCGCAGTGGCCGGGCTGGGGGTCGCGATCGCGCCGCAGCAGTTGGTGGCGGATGATCTGCGGGCTGGGAGGTTGGCGGCCCCTTGGGGCTTTTCACCCACGCACGCCGCGCTGGCGCTGTGGGTGCCACGGCGCGCCGCGGATGGGCGCGCCGAGCAACTGGCGCAATGGCTGCGCCAGGAACTGCGGCTGCAGATCGCTTAGTTGCGCTTGTACAGCAGCCAAGCCGCCAGCAGGCCCAAGGCACCCACGGCTACCCCGGCGGTGGTGATGGGGTGCTCCTGGGCGTAGTCACGGGTGGCGATGCCGGTTTGGCGAGTGCGGGTCTTCACTTCCTCGTAGGCGTCGCTCAGCAGGCTGCGCGAATGTTTGAGTGCGCTCTCGGCGTTGCTGCGGATTGCCTTCACCGACTTCTGGGACTCCTCCGAGGCATCGTGTTTGAGGTTTTCCAGCGATTTCAGAAGGCTTTCGATCTCGGCTTCCATGCTTTCCAGGGATGTTTTACGCAGCGAGTTGCGGTGCATGTTGACTCTCCTTCGGGGATGGGCTGTAAGGATTGCGACTGCACCGCGCGGCGAAAGTGCGATCGAACTTTCATCCCTGGCGACGGCTCGCAGGTAAACCAGGCCTGCGCTGCTAGGCTCAATTTCACCGTCATCCAAGGAGAGTGCACATGTCCGATCATCACACGTACAAGAAGATCGAACTGGTTGGGTCGTCGCCCACCAGCATCGAGGACGCGATCAACAATGCCCTGGCCGAAGCGGGCAAGAGCATCAAGCACCTGGAATGGTTCGAAGTGATCGACACGCGGGGCCATATCCATGACAACAAGGCGGCGCACTTCCAGGTCACGCTCAAGGTCGGGTTTCGGATTGCCAATAGCTGAAGCATTACCGGGCTAGCTGGCGCCGGCAAGATGGGGTAATAGAGAGGGGGCGCCGTTGCCGGCGCCCTCTTTGATTTTCATCTGTACAAGGAAAGCGATCGATGAAGAAACTGATTCTGGCGGCGGGCCTGATGGCACTGGCGGGTGGTGCGCTGGCGGCGGGCAAGCCGTGTGAAGAACTGAAGGCAGAGCTTGCCGCCAAGCTGGATGCCAAAGGCGTGCATGGCTACACGCTGGAGATCGTCAAGAAAGGCGATGCAGCGGGCAAGGTGATTGGCAGCTGTGAAGCCGGTACCAAGGAAATTGTCTACCGGCGTGGTTGAGTGACGGCCTCTTCGCGGGGTTACCCGCGAGGCGGGCTACTAGGCCTTCAAGGCCTCTGCCATCAGTTCATAGGACCTGACCCGGTCCGCATGCTCATACAAGTCGCAGGTAAAGATCAGCTCATCCGCGCCGGTCTGTTCCAGCAGCACCTCGACGTTGGCCCGCACCTTCTGCGGGCTGCCAATCATGGCCAGGCCGAGGAAGCTCATCACCGCATCGCGCTCGTGGGGTAGCCACAGCCCATCCATGCTTGGCACGGGCGGACGCTGCATCAGGCTCTGCCCGCGAATCAGGGCAAGAATGCGCTGGTACACCGACGTGGCCAGGTACTCGGCCTGCTCGTCGGTGTCGGCCACCACCATGGGAATACCGAGCATCACATAAGGCTTGTCCAGCGTGGTGGAGGGTTTGAAATGGTTGCGATAGACGCGAATCGCTTCGTGCATGTAGCGCGGCGCAAAATGCGAGGCGAACGCATAGGGCATACCGCGCATGCCGGCCAACTGCGCACTGAACAGGCTTGAGCCGAGCAGCCACATTGGCACCTCGGTGTCATGCCCTGGCACGGCGATCACTTTTTGATCATCGGTGCGCGGGCCGAGGTAGCGCGACAGCTCTTCGACATCATCGGGGAAGTCGTCCGCGCTGCCGGAGCGCTCGCGGCGCAGGGCCCGGGCGGTCATCTGGTCGGAGCCAGGGGCGCGGCCCAGGCCCAGGTCGATGCGGCCTGGGTACAGGCTGGCCAAGGTGCCGAACTGTTCGGCGATTACCAGCGGCGCGTGGTTGGGCAGCATCACGCCACCGGAACCGACACGAATGGTCGAGGTACCGCCCGCCAGGTAGCCGAGCAACACCGAGGTCGCGGAACTGGCAATGCCATCCATGTTGTGGTGCTCGGCGACCCAGAAGCGGTTGTAGCCGAAGCGTTCCGCGTGCTGTGCAAGGTCCAGCGAGTTACGCAGCGACTGCGCCGGCCCGCCATCGGCGCGCACGGGCACGAGGTCGAGGGTGGAAATTTTCAGGTCACGCAGCTGCGTCATCGGAGCCTCCTTGAAGGTGGTTGGCCAGAGGCCTTTTGAACTCTGTATGGGCACATTCGGTGGATTCAATGCTTGCGGTCAGATTGATCTGAACTTGCCGTAGGTAGCCGACCTCTGAACCCTTAAGCATGTCACCCCAAGATATGTAAACGTAGCGACCAGGAGGCATCATGAAAAAGACAGCATCGGCGATCTGGCAAGGCGGCCTGAAGGACGGCAAAGGCTTGCTTTCCACTGAAAGCGGCGCGCTCAAGCAGAACCCGTACGGCTTCAATACCCGTTTCGAAGGCTCGCCCGGCACCAACCCGGAAGAGCTGATCGGCGCTGCCCATGCCGGTTGCTTCTCGATGGCGCTGTCGATGATGCTGGGTGAAGCGGGGCTGACCGCAGACCGCATCGATACCATTGCCGAGGTGACGCTGGACAAGCAGGCCGACGGCTTTGCCATCACTGCCGTGCACCTGATTCTGAAGGCCAAGGTGCCGGGCGCCAGCGAGGCGCAGTTCCTTGAAATCGCCAACAAGGCCAAGGCCGGTTGCCCGGTGTCGAAGGTGCTCAATGCCACCATCAGCCTGGATGCCTCGCTGGTGGGCTAGGCGGCGCAACGAGGGCGGTTTGCTGTAGTCTAACCAGCAATGGCAGCACGACTGCCCTTTCAGGAGCCGTTCCATGATCCGCGTAGCAATCGCCGTGTTGGCCTCCCTGCTCGCCACCTCTACGCTGGCGGCAGTGAAGCCGTGCGAAGAATTGAAAGCCGAGATCGAGGCCAAGATCCAGGCCCAGGGCGTACCGTCCTACACCCTGGAAATCGTGCCCAACAGCGAGGTCAAGGACCCGAACATGGTCGTGGGTAGCTGCGAAGGTGGCACCAAGAAGATCATCTACCAGAAGAACGACCGGTAGCATCTGAATGCTGGGGCCGCTTTGCGGCCCTTCGCGACGCAAGGCCGCTCCTACAGGTACATGACTGACTGTGGGAGCGGCCTTGCGTCGCGAAAGGGGCGCAAAGCGCCCCCAACGTCACGGAATGCAAAACACGTTGCTGGGCTCGTTCACCAGCACCTTGCGGCTGGCGTCGTACAGCAGCACCTGCGGCTCCATCACGGGCGCCCGGGCCTCCAGGCGATAGCGTTCGCCGGCTTTGAAACTGTCATAGCGCACCGTCAGATAACAGGTACGGTCCCTCGGCTGGGACATGATGCCCCCGCCGTAAATCTCATAATCGAAACGCACCACCAGCTCGTGCTTGCCAGGCGTTACCTGGAAGTATCGGCCATCCTCCAGCCGCTGACCGTCGAGGCGGTCGGCCATGAGGACCCTGCCGGGGGTGATGGTGGAAAGCTCGACCCAGGCCTGCTTGGGGTCGACGGGCGGCAAGGGGCTGGCGCAAGCCCCCAGTGCACTGAGGGCGATCAGCATCATGGGCTGGCGCATGGCAAAACTCCCACTTGCGATTCACAAGTTACAAGCATAGCGCCGTTTGCGGGGTTCAGGTGCGTTGACAGCCCGCTGGCAGGCCTTGGCCCACCAGTTTTTGCTGGTGGTCGTAAAGTTTGATCCAGGGTCGGAAGCCGATGCTGCCCGCCTGCAACTGGTAGCGCTGGCCGGCGCTGAAGTCTTTGAAGGTGAGGTTGAGCTGGCAATCGCGCCACAGCGGCTCGTTGACCGGGCCGATATTGCTCGGGGTGACCGGGAACTGGTAGCGCACGGTCAGTTCGTGGCTGCCGGGGGCAACTTCGAAATAGCGTGTGTCAGCCCAGTCGCGTTCGTCCACCTGCACGGCGTGCAGCGACGTCTCGTCAACGGGGGTGAGGTCGACCCAGGCCTGATTCGGATCGGGGTCCGGCAGGGTTGAGCACGCAGACAACAGCATGAGTGTGCTGGCGGCAAACAATGGACGCATGGCGAAACTCCCCCCTGGCGAGATAGTCTTGGAGCGTATTGGCCATGAGCGAGTCAGACAGTCCCAGATGCTTCGACTTTTTCTTTTTCAGCGCTCAGGCCCTGGGCCACTCGACCGCCTTTTCACCCGTTTTGTTCCCGTGTTGGCGGCCGTTCTGCTGAACGGTTGCAGCAGCGTCGGCTATTACGGCCAGTTAGCAGAGGGCCAATGGCAGCTACTGCGCGCGCGTCAGCCGGTGGAAAAGGTGCTGGCAGACCCGGCCAGCAGCCCGCAGTTACGTGCGCGGCTACAGCATGCCGAACAGGCCCGGGTGTTCGCCAGCCAGCAGCTGAAACTGCCGGACAACCGCAGCTACCGGGTTTACGCCGACCTGGGGCGCCCCTACGTGGTATGGAATGTATTCGCCACGCCTGAACTGTCGTTGCAGCCGGTGACGCATTGCTTCCCGATTGCCGGCTGCGTGGCCTATCGCGGCTATTACCGCCAGGGGGCGGCGCGTGGCGCGGCGGCGTTGATGCGCCAGGCGGGTATGGATGTGTATGTGGGCGGCGTCGAGGCGTATTCGACCCTGGGCTGGTTCGACGACCCGTTGTTGTCGTCGATGGTTGGCTGGGGGGATGAGCGGTTGGCGTCGTTGATTTTCCATGAGCTGGCCCATCAGCGCTTTTATGTGCAGGACGACACGGCGTTCAACGAATCGTTTGCCACCTTCGTCGAGCAGGAGGGATCGCGGCAATGGCGCGCAGCGCGTGGGCTTGCAGCGATCGAGGATGATCAGGCGCAGCAGCGTGACCAGTTCATTCGGCTGGTGCTGGCCAGCCGTGAACGGCTCCAGGAGATGTATGCCGGGCCGCTGGATGACGCGCATAAGCGTGTGGCGAAGCAGGCGGAGTTCGAGCGGTTGCGGCGCGAGTACCGAGCCGTGCGTGATAGCCAGTGGGCGGGCGACACGCGTTATGACGCCTGGATGTATGGGCCGATGAGCAATGCCAAGCTGCTGCCGTTTGGGCTGTATGACCAATGGGTGCCGGCGTTTGCAGCGGTGTTTGGTGAGGTTGGTGGGGATTGGGGGCGGTTTTATGAGCGGGTCGAGGCGCTTGGGCGGTTGCCGGTTGAAGCGCGTAAGGCGGCGTTGGCGCGGGTTGTGGTTACCCAATGAGATTTTGGGGCCGCTGTGCGGCCCATTCGCGGGGCAAGCCCGCTCCCACAAGTTTTGCACTGCCATTCATAGCGATGCGGTACCTGTGGGAGCGGCGGTGCGGCGGTCCGACTTGCCCCGCGAATGGGCTGCAAAGCAGCCCCAATCATTATCAGGCGTTAATGAAGGCCCGATGCATCTCGGCCAACGTAGCGAAATGAAACTCCGGCGCTTGGGCCGTCAACTCTTCTTCGCTACCAAACCCATACCCCACCGCCACCGCCTGCAGCCCATTGCTGCGGGCCCCGATCAGGTCGTGCTTGCGATCGCCGATCATCAGCGTTTGCGCCGGGTCCAGCCCTTCCTCGTCGAGCAGGTGACGAATCAACTCGACCTTGTTAGTTCGGGTGCCGTCCAGCTCACTGCCATAAATCACCTTGAAGTGATGGTCGAACGCAAAGTGTCGAGCAATCTCGCGGGCGAATTCCCAAGGCTTGGACGTGGCCACATACAGTGTGCGCCCTTGGCCATTGAGGGCCTTGAGCAGTTCCGGTACGCCCTCGAACACCTGGTTTTCGTACAGGCCAGTGACGCGGAAGCGCTCGCGATAAAAATTGACCGCCTCCCACGCCTTGGCTTCGTCAAAGCCGTAGAACTGCATGAACGCCTGCAGCAAGGGCGGGCCGATGAAGTGTTCGAGGCGGGCCAGGTCGGGTTCATCGATGCCCAGTTTGGCCAAGGCGTACTGGATGGAGCGGGTGATGCCCAACCGCGGGTCGGTCAGGGTGCCATCAAGGTCGAAGAGGATGTTCTGCTGGTGCATGTAAGCGATTCCACTCAAGTCATTCTGGTTGGTCGTAGCCTTCGGCCAGGTGCTGGTCCTTGAGCTTGACGTAATTGCTGGCGCTGTACGGGAAGAACGCGCGTTCTTTGTCGGTCAGCGGCCGGGCCTGTTTTACCGGGCTGCCCACATACAGGAAGCCGCTCTCCAGGCGCTTGCCGGGTGGTACCAGGCTGCCGGCACCGATGATCACCTCGTCCTCGACGATGGCGCCGTCCATGATGGTGCTGCCCATGCCCACCAGGATCCGGTTGCCCAGGGTACAGCCATGCAGCATCACCTTGTGACCGATGGTCACTTCATCGCCGATGATCAGCGGGAAGCCATCCGGGTTGAACGGGCCGGCATGGGTGATGTGCAGCACGCTGCCGTCCTGCACGCTGGTGCGTGCGCCGATGCGGATGCGGTGCATGTCGCCGCGTACTACAGTCAAGGGCCAGACCGAGCTGTCTTCGCCAATCTCCACGTCGCCCAACACCACCGCCGAGCGGTCGACGAAGGCCCGTGGTGCAACTTTCGGAGTGTGTTGCTGGAAGCTTCGAATGGCCATGATAGGGTCTCTCATCTGTGCCGATAGGCAGGCTGCCTGCTGCGGTCGGCGTCGATTGTAATTAAGATGGTCCAGTGTTTCTTCTGCCAAGGTATCCAAACCGTGAGTGCGACCAACCCGCTTCTGCAGCCCTACGATCTGCCGCCCTTCTCGGCGATCCGCGCCGAACACGTGCTGCCGGCGATCGAAGAGATCCTGGCCGACAACCGCAAAGCCATTGCCGATATCCTCGAAAAGCAGGGCAAGAACCCTACCTGGGCTGGCCTGGTGCTGGCCATGGACGAACTGAATGACCGCCTGGGCGCTGCCTGGAGCCCGGTCAGCCACCTCAATGCTGTGTGCAACAGCAAGGAATTGCGCGAGGCCTACGAGTCTTGCCTGCCAGCGCTGAGCGCCTACTCTACCGAACTGGGCCAGAACCGTGCGCTGTTCGAAGCCTACGAGGCGCTGGTCAACAGCCCGGAAGCGGCGAGTTTCGACGTGGCGCAGAAGACCATCCTCGAACATGCCCTGCGCGACTTCCGCCTGTCGGGCATCGACCTGCCGGCCGACAAGCAGCAGCGCTATGCCGAAGTGCAGAGCAAGCTCAGCGAGCTGGGCAGCCGGTTCTCCAACCAGTTGCTCGATGCCACCCAGGCCTGGACCAAGCACGTCACCGACGAAGCCGTGCTGGACGGCCTGACCGATTCGGCCAAGGCGCAGATGGCGGCCGCGGCCCAGGCCAAAGACCTCGACGGCTGGCTGATCACCCTGGAATTCCCCAGCTATTACGCGGTGATGACCTACGCCAGCGACCGCGCCCTGCGCGAAGAGCTGTATGCCGCCTACTGCACCCGCGCCTCGGACCAAGGCCCTAATGCCGGCCAGTTCGACAATGGCCCGGTGATGCAGGAAATCCTCGACTTGCGTCAGGAACTGGCCAAGCTGCTGGGCTACCCGAACTATGCCGAGCTGAGCCTGGCCACCAAGATGGCCGAGTCCAGCGACCAGGTGCTGAGCTTCCTGCGTGACCTGGCCAAGCGCTCCAAGCCGTTCGCTGCCCAGGACCTGGAGCAGCTCAAGGCTTACGCTGCCGAGCAGGGCTGCCCGCAGCTGTCCAGCTGGGATGCCGGTTACTTTGGCGAGAAGCTGCGCGAGCAACGCTACAGCGTGTCGCAGGAAACCCTGCGTGCCTACTTCCCGATCGACAAGGTGCTGTCGGGCCTGTTCAGCATCGTTCAGCGCCTGTACGGCATCGAAATCGCCGAGCTCAAAGGCTTCGACAGCTGGCACCCGGATGTACGTCTGTTCGAAATCAAGGAAAACGGCCAGCACGTCGGCCGCTTCTTCTTCGACCTCTATGCCCGCGCCAACAAGCGCGGTGGCGCGTGGATGGACGGCGCCCGTGACCGTCGCCGCACCGTTGAAGGCGCGCTGCAGAGCCCGGTGGCCAACCTGGTGTGCAACTTCACCCCTGCCGCGCCTGGCAAGCCAGCGCTGTTGACCCACGATGAAGTCACCACCCTGTTCCACGAGTTCGGCCACGGCCTGCACCACCTGCTGACCCGCATCGAACATGCCGGTGTGTCTGGCATCAATGGCGTGGCCTGGGACGCGGTCGAGTTGCCGAGCCAGTTCATGGAGAACTGGTGCTGGGAGCCGGAAGGCCTGGCGCTGATCTCCGGCCATTACGAAACGGGCGCTGCCCTGCCCCAGGACCTGCTGGACAAGATGCTGGCGGCGAAAAACTTCCAGTCGGGCATGATGATGGTGCGCCAGCTGGAATTCTCGTTGTTCGACTTCGAGCTGCACGCCACCCACGGCGATGGCCGCAGCGTGCTGGAGGTGCTCGAAGGCGTGCGCGACGAGGTGACCGTGATGCGCCCACCGGCGTACAACCGTTTCCCCAACAGCTTCGCGCACATCTTCGCGGGCGGTTATGCCGCGGGCTACTACAGCTACAAGTGGGCTGAAGTGCTGTCGGCTGACGCGTTCTCGCGCTTTGAGGAAGAAGGCGTGCTGAATGCCGAGACCGGCCGTGCCTTCCGCGAGGCGATCTTGGCGCGGGGTGGTTCGCGTGAGCCGATGGTGCTGTTCGTCGACTTCCGTGGCCGTGAGCCTTCCATTGATGCATTGCTGCGCCACTGCGGGCTGAGCGAGGACGCGGCGGCATGAGTGAGGTAGTTGTGAACAAGACCAAGAAGCGCTTTATCGCCGGGGCGGTCTGCCCGGCGTGCAGCGAGCCCGACAAGCTGATGATGTGGAACGAAGATGGCGTGCCGCACCGCGAGTGCGTGGCCTGCGGCTTCACCGATACCCTGAATGAACAAGGGCTGTCGGTGCCTTCGGAGCTCGGCACGCGGGTCAACCACCTGGCGCCCAAGCCGGCGCCGGCCAAGGTGCAGACCGTGCAGTTCTTCCCCAATCCGAAGCTGAAGAAACCGGCCGAATAAGGCCGGCCTGCCTGGCCGGGTGGTAGATAATCAAGCCTCTACCGCCCTGCCAGGTAGGCATGCTCGCCCGCTCCCCCACTGAGCAAGGCGATGCGTCATGGACAATCCCCTCCTGCAAGGCAGCAAGACCCCCGTCGATTATTCCGCGATCACCCTGCAGAACATGCAGGCGGCATTCGATCATATGCTGCAGGCGCACGAACAAGGCATCGCCCGCATCATCGAACGGCAACAGGCGCTGCCCACTTGGGATGACCTGGTGTTGGCAGTCGATGAGCTGGATGCGCAATTGCTGGCGGTGCTCTATGCCGTGATGCCACTGATGGGTAAGGCGCCGAGCTGGGGCGAGGCGGTTATGGGCTTCTACGCCCGAACGGTCGCGCGCTTCGATCAAAAATTCACCAACGTCAGCCTGCAGGCACTCTACGCACGCTTGGCCAGCAGTGCCCATGGCGTGAACCTGGCTGCGCAGCAGCGCACCACCCTGAGTTGGCACCTGGACAAGTTCGCCAGCAGTGGCGTTGCGCTCGGCGAAGCCGACAAGGCGCGCCTGGTCGAGTTACAGACGCAGACCGGCAACCTGCGCCAAGCGTTCTTAGGCAACCTCGACCGGCCAGGGCTGCGGGTCGATGATGAAGCCGAACTGCGTGGCCTGCCACCTAGGCTGCGTGAAGAGCTGGCGGTGCGCGCCGAGAAGTCCGGCGAGCAAGGCTGGCTGGTCGCCTGCGAAAGCGCATCCACCGAGGCCGTGCTGCGCCAGGCAGCCCACCGCCCCTTGCGTGAGCGGCTCTACCGCGCGTTTCATACCCGTGGCGTCAGCACCGATCTGGCGCAGGATAACGGCACCCATCTGCAGCAACTGGCCGAATGCCTGGACGAAAAAGCCCGCCTGTTGGGTGCTGCCAATCACGTCGAACTGAGCCTGCGCAGCAAGAGCGCCGGGTCGCTCAGCGAGGTTGGTGATTTTCTCCAGGGCCTGGCAGCGGCAGTGAGGCCGGCAATGGCGCAATGGCGCACGAAGCTTCAGCAGCAGGCGACTGCGCAAAACCTGGGGCCTGTTCAGCCTTGGGACATCAGCTATCTACAGGCCACAGCGGGCGACGCCAGCGCCAATGAGGCCTTTCGTGATTACTTCCCGTTGAGTGCAGTGGTCACGGCCTTGACTGGCCTGGCCTGGCAACTGTTTGCGCTCGACCTGCGTCCCAGGCAGCTGGTTGCCTGGGACGACAGCGTGCAAAGCTTCGAGGTCTGGCAGGACCACGCCTACATAGGCCTGGTGTACCTGGACGCGGTGCAACACGCCGGCAAACAGCCCGACGCCGTGTTCACCATCTATGTGCGTAACCGCCGCATCGATGCCGAAGGCATCTACCAGCCCGCGGTGGTGGTGGTGAACAGCGATATCCCCGCTGCACTGGCGGGTGCCGAGCCGTTGCTCGATCACCTGTCGCTGCGCAAGCTGTACCACGAATTCGGCCATGCCCTGCACCACTTGCTGGTGCGCACCACCAACCAGGTTATGTCCAATGTCACCGAGCTGGGCAGTGACGGCGTGGAGCTGTTCGGCAAGCTGCTGGAGCGTTGGGTGTGGGATGCGCGCTACCTGGCAGGTATCGCGGCGCAGCGTGAAGATGGGAGTGCGCTCAGCGAGGCCCAGGCTGAGGCATACCTGAGCCAGTTCAAGCAGGAAGGTATCGAGGAAATCGGCCGCGACCTGAGCCTGGCGCTGTTCGACCTCGACCTGTACGGCGCGCCCCATGACGGCAGAACGCTTGAGCAGCGCCTGCAGCAAGCCCGCGGCCTTTGCGGCTACTGGCCTTTGGCGGATTTCGAGCACCCCGCGCATGCCTTCGATCACTTGGTCACTGGCTACGATGCCGGCTTTTACGCCTACCTGTGGGCAGACGTGCATGCCTTTGACCTCTTCACGCGTTTCGAAGCACACGGCTTGCTCGACCGCGAAACGGGGCGCGCGCTGCAAGAGACCCTGTTCGAACCCGGTGCCTCGCAGCCCCTGCGTGATGGCATCGAAGCCTTCCTCGGGCGCCTGCCCAGCCATGCCGCCTATGCACGTTGGTACGGCCTGACCTGACCAGAGGCGCTGGAATAAACCGCATGCCACCTATACTGTATATGGATACAGTATAGGGGTGGATGATGATTCCTCCAGCACCGCAAAAAGGCCGTGGCACGGCGCATAACCCACACAACCGCTTTGCCCCGAACCATTCGGTTGCGGAGGATGACGGCTGGTACCAGGAAGTACCGCTGACCCAAGGCACCGAGGTGCGGGTCGAAACCGCCAAGACCGTCATCAGCCGCAACACCTCGCCCGACCTGCCCTTCGACCGGTCCATCAACCCCTATCGAGGTTGCGAGCATGGTTGTATCTACTGCTATGCCCGCCCCTCGCACGCGTATTGGGACCTGTCCCCAGGCCTGGATTTCGAGACCAAGCTGATCGCCAAGACCAATGCTGCCGATGTGCTCGAACAGCAATTGAGCAAACCGGGCTATGTCTGCGCGCCGATTAACCTGGGTTCGAACACCGACCCTTACCAGCCCATCGAGCGTGACCACCTGCTGACCCGGCGCTTGCTTGAAGTGCTGCTGCGCTTCCGCCACCCGGTGACCATCGTCACCAAAGGGTCACTTGTGCTACGTGACCTCGACCTGTTGTCCGAGATGGCCAGCCAGCGGCTGGTGCGGGTGATGATCAGCCTGACGACGCTGGACGACGACCTCAAGCGGGTGCTTGAGCCACGTGCGGCATCGCCCAAGGCGAGGTTGCGGGCGATCCGGGTGCTGCGCGAGGCGGGTGTGCCGGTGGGGGTCTTGTGTTCGCCGATGATACCGATGATCAACGACAGTGAACTGGAGCGCTTGCTGGAGGCCGCCAAGGAGGCCGGTGCGCAAAGCGCTGCCTACATGATGTTGCGCCTGCCGCTGGAAGTGGCGCCGCTGTTCGAGCAGTGGTTGCAGGACCATTACCCCCAGCGTGCAACCCATGTGTTGAGCCTGATTCGCCAGAGCCGCGGCGGTGAACTGTATGACAGTCGCTTTGGTGCACGCATGCGTGGCGAGGGTATTTTCGCCGAGCTGTTGGCGCAGCGGTTCGCCAAAGCCATGCGCAAACTGGCATTCGAGGGGCGTGAAGCACAGGCGCTCGATTGCTCGAAATTCTGCCCGCCTGGTGGCCAGTTGGCATTATTTTGAATGCCCCTAAATAACGGCGAAGTGGCACCATAGATATCAATATGGCATCTAATTGCCACCACTCAGTGACACTTCAGCGAAGCCGGTGAAGTTGAAGTGCCTGCGGAGCCTATATTCATACTGGATCAACTTTCCCTGGCCGCGTTTTACGTAAGAATACGTCGCGTGCAAGTGTGAACTCTGTCAAATTTTTCAAGCCATTTAATACTGGCAAAGATAGTGGCACTTAAATATCAAATTAATATAGATGTTCTGTTAAGCCCAGATTTTACGGTGCCTGCAGCCATTCCTGTCTGACTAGTCAATGGGACGTTAGTCCCAAGCGTGTAAGAGAAAGCTTACAAAGCTGTAAGAGATCGACTCTTTCGTTAGTAATTGTTGCCGGGTAACCTGCGCGCCCTTGTGAAGTGGCTCGCATAACACGAACAAATTCTGCAATTGCAGGTTAGTTCGCGGGCGGTGACATTCCGCTTCGCCATTAGTTCAAAGAACTGCACGAGAAAACATTTGGAGTGCCCTCCCCAAGACCTTGGGGTGGTATCTATTTTCATGGACGATCAAGTGTGGAAATCGCAGAAACTGCCAGCCTGAAAGAGCGCGCCAAAAAGAAACTGGAGCGCGATGCCGGCCCCCTCATCATCGATGCACTCAACGATCCGCAGACCGTTGAGCTGATGTGCAATGGCGACGGCAAACTCTGGCTGGAGCAGTTGGGCAAGCCGATGAGGCACATCGGCGACCTGCGCCCGGCCCAGGCCGAGTCCATCATCAAGACCGTGGCCGGCTTCCACGGCAAGGAAGTGACCCGCAGCAAGCCGTTGCTCGAGGGCGAGTGGCCGCTGGACGGTTCGCGCTTCGCCGGCCAACTGCCGCCCGTGGTGCGTGCGGCCACCTTTGCCATCCGCAAGAAGGCGGTGGCCATCTACACCCTGGACCAATATGTCGAATCGGGGATCATGACCCCGATCCAGTGCGACGCCATCAAGCGCGCCATCCGCGATCACCGCAACATCCTGGTCATCGGCGGTACCGGTACCGGCAAGACCACCCTGGTCAACGCCGTCATCAACGAAATGGTCGTGGAGTTCCCCAGCGAGCGGGTCTTCATCATCGAAGACACCGGCGAGATCCAGTGCGCGGCCAAGAACTTCGTGCAGTACCACACCACCGTCGATGTGAGCATGACCCACTTGCTCAAGACCTCCCTGCGCATGCGCCCGGATCGCATCCTGGTGGGCGAGGTGCGCGGTGAAGAAGCGCTCGACCTGATCGATGCCTGGAACACCGGCCACCCTGGCGGCGCGGCGACGTTGCACGCCAACAGCGCCAGCGAGGGGCTGACCCGCCTCAAATCCCTGGTTTCCCGCAATAAATCGGCCCCGGCCGAAATCGAACCGCTAATTGGCGAAGCGGTTCACGTCGTCATCTCCATCGCCAGAACCCCAGAAGGCCGCCGCATTCAGGAAATCCTCGAGGTTTCCGGGTACGACAACGGCCGCTACACCATGCGCAATCTTTAAGGAAAACACTGCACATGCACGCCAACACTTCGCTGTTCCGTTTCAATGCCCAAACGTTTGGCTTTCTGGCCCTCAGCTTCCTGCTGCTAGCGGTGATGGTTGCGCCGGACAATGCCTTTGCGGCTACCAGTGGTGCCGGCACCTTGCCGTACGAAAGCTGGCTGGACTCCCTGCGTAAATCGGTTACCGGCCCAGTCGCCTTTGCACTGTCGATTATCGGCATCGTGGTCGCGGGCGGTGTGCTGATCTTCGGCGGCGACCTCAACGGCTTCTTCCGTACCCTGATTTTCCTGGTGCTGGTAATGGCGCTGATCGTGGGTGCCAACAACATCATGCAGCAATTCTTCGGCACCACCGCCGAGCTGGCTCAGCTGCTACCGCAGTTCGGCCCGGTACAAGGTCAGGTCTGAACCATGGCACTGCGCACGATTCCCATCCGAAGGGCCGGCAACCGGGACAACCTGTTCATGGGCGGGGATCGCGAGCTGGTGATGTTCTCCGGGTTGCTCGCGTTCGCGTTGATCTTCAGCGCCCAAGAGCTGCGGGCAACCTTGGTGGGCCTGACGCTGTGGTTCGGCTCGCTGTTCGTGTTTCGAATCATGGCCAAATCAGACCCGAAAATGCGCCACGTCTATCTTCGTCACCGGCGTTACAAATCGTATTACCCGGCGCGTAGCACACCGTTCAGGGACAATCCTCCAAGTCAGGGAAGTCAATACAAATGATCGAAGGTATTGCGTATGCCATCGCAGCCCTCGGTGCTTTGCTGGTCATCATGCTGATCCAGCGTCTGCTGCAGGTGGATGCGGAGCTCAAGTTGAAGAAGCATCGCACGAAGGATGCCGGCCTTGCCGATCTGCTAAACCATGCGGCGATGGTCGACGATGGTGTGATCGTGGGTAAGAACGGCGCCTTCATGGCCGCCTGGCTTTACCGAGGTGACGACAACGCCAGCAGCACCGAAGCGCAGCGCGAGCTGGTTTCGCTGCGGATCAACCAGGCGCTGGCGGGTCTGGGCAATGGCTGGATGATTCACGTCGATGCGGTACGCCGCCCGGCGTCGAACTACTCGGCCAAAGGCGTATCCCATTTCGCCGACAGCCTCACCGAGGCCATGGACGAAGAGCGCCGCGCGTACTTTGAATCGCTGGGGACCATGTACGAAGGGTACTTCGTGCTGTCCCTCACTTTCTTCCCGCCGATGCTGGCTCAGCAGAAATTCGTTGAACTGATGTTCGATGACGATACTGCGCCGCCGGATGCCAAGGCTCGCACCCGTAACCTGATCGAGCAATTCAAGCGAGACTGCGTAAGCGTTGAAGGCAGCCTGGCCTCGGTGCTAAAGCTGACCCGTCTGAAGGGCAGCCGTCTGGTGACCGAGGAAGGTGCGCAGATTACCCATGATGATTTGCTCAGCTGGGTGCAGTTCTGCGTCACCGGCGTAAGCCAGCCGGTGTTGCTGCCGAGCAACCCGATGTACCTGGATGCCGTCATCGGTGGCAAGGAACTGTGGGGTGGTGTGGTCCCGAAGATCGGTCGCAACTTCGTCCAGGTGGTCGCCATCGAAGGTTTCCCGCTGGAGTCGGCGCCAGGCATCCTCGCCGCGCTGGCCGAGCTGCCGTGCGAGTACCGTTGGTCCAGCCGTTTCATCTTCATGGACACCCATGAAGCGGTGCAGCACCTGGAAAAGTACCGCAAGAAGTGGAAGCAGAAAGTCCGCGGCTTCTTTGACCAGGTGTTCAACACCAACAACAGCAACATCGACCAGGATGCGCTGTCGATGGTGCAGGACGCCGCCGATGCGATCGCCGAGGTGAACAGCGGCCTGGTCGCACAGGGTTACTACACCAGCGTGGTGGTCCTCATGGGCGAAGACCGCGCAAGCCTAGAAGAGTCTGCGCGCAGTGTCGAAAAGGCCATCGAGCGACTGGGCTTTGCCGCACGTATCGAGACCATCAACACCCTCGATGCCTACTTGGGTAGCCTGCCAGGGCACGGCGTAGAGAACGTGCGTCGCCCGTTGATCAACACCTTGAACCTGGCCGACCTGCTGCCCACCAGCAGCATCTGGACCGGCAGCGCCGAGGCGCCCTGCCCGCTCTACCCACCGCTGTCGCCAGCGCTGATGCACTGTGTGACCAGTGGCGCGACGCCATTCCGCCTCAACCTGCACGTGCGTGACCTGGGCCATACCTTCATGTTTGGGCCAACCGGTGCGGGCAAGTCGACGCACCTGGCGCTGATCGCAGCCCAGTTGCGTCGTTACAAGGGCATGTCGATTTTCGCGTTCGACAAGGGCATGTCGATGTACCCGCTGGCGGCTGGTATTCGCGCCGAGAGCAATGGCCGCTCCGGGCGCCACTTTACGGTGGCGGCTGACGACGAGCGCCTTGCCTTCTGCCCGTTGCAGTTCCTCGAGACCAAAGGCGATCGCGCCTGGGCGATGGAGTGGCTGGACACCGTGCTGGCGCTCAATGGCCTGGAAACCACTGCGGCCCAGCGCAACGAGATTGGCCATGCGGTGATGACCATGTACCGCGACGGCTCTCGCACGTTGTCCGAGTTCTGCATCATCGTGCAGGACGAATCGGTCCGCGAAACCCTGCGCCAGTACACCGTTGACGGCACCATGGGCCACCTGCTCGATGCCGAGGAAGACGGCCTGTCGCTGTCCGATTTCACCGTGTTCGAGATCGAAGAGCTGATGAACCTGGGTGACAAGTACGCCCTGCCGGTGCTGCTGTACCTGTTCCGCCGCATCGAGTGCGCGCTCAAAGGCCAGCCGGCGGTGATCATCCTCGACGAAGCGTGGCTGATGCTCGGCCACCCGGCCTTCCGCGAGAAGATCCGCGAATGGCTGAAAGTACTGCGTAAGGCCAACTGCCTGGTGCTGATGGCCACGCAGAGCCTGTCGGACGCGGCGAACTCGGGGATTCTCGACGTCATCGTCGAGTCCACCGCCACCAAGATCTTCCTGCCAAACGTCTATGCCCGCGACGAGGACACCGCTGCCCTTTATCGCCGCATGGGCTTGAACGCCCGGCAGATCGAGATCCTCGCCACGGCTGTGCCCAAGCGCCAGTACTACTACGTGTCGGAAAACGGCCGACGCCTTTACGACCTCGCCCTTGGGCCGCTGGCCCTGGCCTTTGTCGGCTCCTCCGACAAAGAGTCCGTGGCTGCCATCAAGCGTCTGGAAGCCAAGTATGGCAATGCCTGGGTGGCTGAATGGCTGGCTGCCAAAGGCCTGAGATTGAATGATTATGGAGTTGCTGCATGAGCCTTGCTGACAGCATCAAGGGACTGGTTTTCAAGCGTCCCGCCAATGCCACCGTCAAAACGGAGGCGCCTCAGGGCGCCGTCCTCGACAACCCTTACCTTACTGCCCGCCGTACCTGGAACGACCACGTCGGCAGCCTGGTGACCTCGCGCCAGTCCTGGCAGGTGGTGGGCATCCTCTCGATGATGGTCGCCCTCGCTGGAGTCGGCGGCATCATCCACATCGGCAGCCAGTCGAAGTTCGTGCCCTACGTGGTGGAAGTAGACAAGCTTGGCCAGCCTATGGCCATCGCCCCCGCACAGGCGGCAGCGCCGGTGGACCTGCGGGTGATGAAGTCGCAGGTGGCGTCTTTCATTACCGATGCGCGCACCGTCACCCCGGACGTTGCGCTGCTGCGCAAGTCGATCTTCCGCATCTATGCCCTGCTGGGGCCTAACGATCCGGCAACGCAAAAGATGAACGAGTGGCTCAACGGCAGCAAGGAATCGAGCCCGTTCGTACGCGCCGCCGAAGAGACCGTGAACGTCGATATCCGCTCGGTGATGCAGCAGACCCCGGAGACCTGGCAGGTGGACTGGGAAGAAGTCAGCCGCGACCGCCAGGGCTTGGTCAAAAGCAAGGCCAACTGGCGCGCGCTGGTGACCACCTACTCCGCCGAACCCACTACTCAGACCAGCGAAGAGCAAGTAAGGATGAACCCGATCGGGACCTACGTGCGCGACTTCTCCTGGGCCAAGCAACTCTGAAGGACCGACCATGAACCGTTACCTTTGCGCCATGCTCGCGGCAGCCTTGCCCGTCTTCGCGCAGGCCGCGCCAGGAACCAGCCAGGCCGATCTGTATTTCTCCGATGCCAACCCGACCCTGACCCCTCAGGAAAAGGCAGCGCTGTCGATTTCCCAGCGCTGGCAGCAGGCCAGTGCCACCGGCATCAAACCGGTGGATGGCGGCGATGGCACCGCCCGCTTCATTTTCGGTGCCCAGCAACCGAGCATTGTCTGCGCCGTGCTGCAGGTCTGCGACATCGCCTTGCAGGCGGGTGAACAGGTCAACTCGATCAACCTCGGCGACACCGCGCGCTGGACGGTCGAGCCGGCTATCACCGGCGTGGGCGAGAACGAAGTCCAGCACCTGATCATCAAGCCGATGGATGTGGGCCTGGAAACCTCGTTGGTGGTCACCACAAACCGCCGCACCTATCACTTCAAACTGCGTTCGCACCGTACCGAGTACATGCCGCAAGTCGCCTTCACCTACCCGGAGGAAGCGCTGGCGAAATGGAACCTGATCAAGAATCGCGAAGTGACCGAGCGCCGTAAGGCGACCATTCCGGAGACCGGCGAATACCTGGGCAACCTGAACTTCGACTACAGCGTCAACGGTGACACCTCGTGGAAGCCAGTGCGTGTGTACAACGACGGCAGCAAGACCATCATCCAGATGCCGCGCACCATGGGCCAGACTGAAGCGCCGACGCTGCTGGTAATTCGCAAGGAAGGTGGCTGGTTCAAGGATGACGAGACTGTGATGGTCAACTACCGCGTTCAGGGCGACCGCTACATCGTCGACACCGTTTTCGACAAGGCGATCCTGATTGCCGGCGTCGGCAAGTCGCAAGACCGCGTCACCATCCAGAGGGGTAAATAACGATGCGAGCATGGATCGCACCTTTTGCCTGCCTCTTGCTTGCGGCCTGCGCCAACGGCCCCTATGGCAATTTTGCCGAACGCGCCACGCCAGCGATCAACCAGCAGTTGGCCAGTGCCACTGCTCGCCAATTGGCGGTGGTGCATCCGCCGGCCAGCACGCGCCTGCGGGTCAACCAGAAAACCTCTGACGGCTACGGCGCATCTTTGGTAACCGCACTGCGCGCATCGGGCTTCTCGGTGCAGGAATTCAACCCCGAAGCTCAGCCTGCGCCAGCCCCGGCCGGCACGGCAGTGCCGCTTACGGTCAATTATGTCCTCGATACGCCCAAGGATAGCGAGCTGTTACGCGTGACCTTGTTGGTCGGGCGCGAGTCCTTGAGCCGCGTCTATGCGGTACAGAGCGGCCGCGTGCTGCCTGCCGGGGCCTGGGTGCGCAAGGAGTGACGAACGATGAGTAGCAGCAACGATGTCATGTCTCCCGATGCATCGCCTGGCAAGCTGAACCGCAAGAGCGGTGTGCGCCGGGTCAACAACTGGCCGATGTACCTCATCGGCGGCGCCGCCATGGTGTTCCTGCTGATCATGCTGCTGGTCGCGTCTGATCGCGCCGAGGAGCAGGACAAGCCGGAGAAAAAGACGGCGGAAAAGGCCGGCAACAGCAGCATGTTTGCCCAGCAGATCAACGGGATGGACCAGGACGGCATCATCCCCAGCAAAGCGCAGCCACCGGTCGTGCCGAAACTGGATGATACGCCAGCAGTGCAACCTGCCGCTCTGCAGGTCGTGCGCCCGAGTAACATTGATGCGCCACCGCTGCCTCCGCGCGAGCTGCCGCCCAGTGCAAATTCCGAAGAGCTTGATCGCATCCGTCAAATCAAGCGGCAGCAGTTTCAGGAAGCGGTGCGGGCGCGCAGTACCGTGCAGGTCGATGCACCGCGCAGCGCTGGGTCAAGCGTGAGTGGTGGCCCGGTGAGCAGGGAGGATGCCCTGGCTCGCATCGCAGCGGCCCGTCAAAGTCTGCAGGAGACGTCGCGCAGCGACCCAACCGAGGCCTACAAGGCGCGCCTGGCTGAAATACGAGCGATCGGTACGGGCGGTGGAGATGGCATGTATGGCGGTGGGCAGGGTGATTCGCCTTTCCTGATTAAAGCGGCCAGTAACTCTGGCAAGGATTACCACCAGTTCGGCAAGTCTGGTGAAGACGACCGCTGGCATTTGGACGCGGCGATGGAAAAACCGCGTAGCCCCTACGAGCTGCGTGCCGGCTATGTGATACCCGCTGTCATGATTTCCGGCATCAACTCGGAGCTGCCTGGCCAGATCATTGCTCAAATCGCCCAAGGCGTTTACGACACTGCCACGGGTAAGCATTTGCTGCTGCCCCAAGGATCGCGGCTGATCGGCTCTTACTCCAGCGACGTGGGTTATGGTCAGTCGCGCGTACTGGTGGCCTGGCAGCGCATTGTCTTTCCTGATGGCAAGGCAATGGACATCGGTTCGATGCCCGGTAGCGACAGCGGCGGTTACTCCGGCTTTAACGACCAGGTCAACAATCACTATGTCCGTATCTTCGGCTCGGCGTTGTTGATGTCAGGGATCGTTGCCGGTGTCAGCCTTAGCCAAGACCGCGCCAGCAGCAACGAAAGTGACCGGGAGACTGCCAGTAGCGCCATGAGCGAAGCGCTGGGCCAGCAGTTGGGCCAGGTGACAGTACAAATGATCAGAAAGAACCTGAACATTGCGCCAACCCTCGAAATCCGTCCGGGCTATCGCTTCAACGTAATGGTTACCAAGGATCTGACGTTCTCGAAGCCCTACAAGTCTTTCGACTACTGAGCAATTTGCCAAGGAGAGCAACATGAAATACCCGACCTTGTTGAAACCCACCATTGCGCTGTTGGCCGGTCTTGCAGTTACCTTCCCCGCGCACGCGGGTATCCCCGTGATTGATGGAGCAAACGTTGCCCTCGGCAAGCTGGCGGTTGTGGAGAGCGTGAAACAGACCGCCAAGCAGCTGATGGAATACGAGAAACAGGTCGAACAGTACGCGCGCCAGGGCTTGCAGTATCAGAAACAGCTCGAACAGTACGAGAACATGGTGCAAAACACGGCGGCGCCGGCGGCTTATATCTGGGACAAGGCCAATGCCACCATCAACAAGTTGATGGAAACTCAGGACATGCTCAATTACTACACGCATCAGGCGGGAAGCCTGGATGCATATTTGAAAAAGTTCCAGGACACCAACTATTACAAGAGCTCCCCATGCTTCGGTGGTGGCGGTTGCACAGACGAGGACCGTGCGGAGTTGGTCCGGCATGAAGAGATGGTGTCCGAATCGCAGAAAACGGCGAATGACGCCTTGTTCAAAAGTATCCAGCAGCAGCAAGAAAACTTGCAGGCTGATGCCAGGCAGTTGGAGAGCCTGCAGCAAGCTGCGACCACGGCGGATGGCCAGGTGAAGGCGATTCAGTACGCCAACCAATTGGCCAGTCAGCAATCCAACCAACTGTTGCAGTTGCGCACGCTGATGCTTGCTCAACAGGCGGCGGAAGCCAACCGAGCGGCGGCAGAACTGGATGAAAAAGCCCGCGGTGAAGCCCAGGCCAAAAAGCTGACAACGTGGCAGTTCAAGAAAAGCCCTGTAGACAATTTCTAAGGATATCAATGATGAAGTTCACGACTACCAAGCTGGCCCTGGCGCTATCTGTAATGGCAGCCCTGGCGGGTTGCTCAGAAGAAAAAGTGCCTGAGCCTACCAAAGAAAATTGCACTGCACCGCTGTATGAAGAACACCTGGATAGCCTCTCCAAAGAGGCGAATCGTAATGAGTTCATCACGAACTGCAAAAGCTTCCTCAAGGCACGCAAGATGACCGAGTGGAAATTTAAGAAAAGTCCAGAAGACCAATTTTAAGACGGGGTCAGGTTGATGATTTGGGCGCGTCGGAGATCACTCTTGATGGTACTGCTGGTTGCAGTTGTTATTGCAACGCCGACGCTCGTCTACGCGGCGGATCAGCAATTGGAAAGCTCAGGCATCATGAATGAGGTGCTCCTCCGGTTCCACAAGGCGACGGAGAAGTGGCTGCCGACTATCCAAGCGGCTGCCGAACGGCTGTTTCTAGCCCTGGCTACCATATCGATGGTCTGGACGTTCGGCATGCTGCTGATGCGAAAGGCAGATATTGCAGAGTTTTTCTCCGAGCTCATCCGCTTCATGGTGGTTTTCGGCTTTTACTGGTGGCTGCTGAAAAATGCAATGCAGGGGATGAGTATCGCCGATACCATCGTTCGTTCATTGAGCCAGCTTGGCGCTTCCGCGGGAAATCTCGGCACGACAGATCTGAAGCCCTCCACCATTGTGGACCTTGGCTTCGAGCTATATGACAGGACCATCCAGGCGGCTGATCAATTGACGTGGCGTGAGTTGGGCCGTCAGCTGACCATGGAATTCATGGCCATCGGTATATTGCTGGTGTTGGCGATCGTGAGCATCAACCTCTTGGTATTGCTTGCATCGAGCTGGTTCCTCCTCTATGCCGGCGTTTTCTTTCTGGGGTTCGGCGGCTCCCGCTGGACATCCGACATGGCGCTGAACTACTACCGTGCTGTGCTGGGTGTCGGCGCACAATTGTTCGCCATGGTGTTGCTGATTGCGATCGGCAAGGATTTTATTCAAACCTTTGTCGCCCGAATCAGTGATGAAGTTGCTGTGCAGGAACTTGCCGTGATGTTGGTGGTTTCGGTCTTGCTGCTGTTTTTGGTGAACAAGATCCCACCCATGATTGCAGCCCTCGTGGGCGGCGCAGGCAGTGCATCCACCGGTATCGGCAACTTTGGGGCCGGTGCGGTTGTAGGTGCCGCAACCACCGCAGCGTCAATGATGAGTAAGGGCGCTTCGGCGATGATGACGGGCGGCGCGAACATGATGGGCGCTGCGCAAGCCTTGCAATCCGCCTTCAAAGGGGCGCAATCGAGTGTTGCCGCAGGCTCCGACATCGCCTCGCGCATGGGGGGCATGTTGGGTGGTCCTTCAAGCGCTGGCGGAGCAAGCTCCGGCGGCGGCAGCGCTGGTGGCCCCAGCGCGCTCGGCTCGGCCATGGGCTTTGCATCCGCCGCGTCCGCCGCATCCTCGGCATCTGGAGGTGGTGCGCAGGCAGCCTCTTCTGCTGGAGGCGAATCCTCTTCGGGGGGCGGTTCGTCTGAGTCATCTTCTGGCGGTGAGTCTGCGGGTGCAGCGCCCAGCGGCGCTCAATCTGACTCATCCAGCGGGTCATCCGGTGCAGCGGGTGCCTCAGGTGCCTCTGCAGGAGGTGGTGGTGAGACGGGGTCTGCCGAGACCTCAGCCAGTGGCGGTGGCTCAACCAGCGGCAGTTCGGGTTCGCAGGGTGGCACGGGTGCCAAAGGTGGTAATGCCGAAGGGGCTGGCAACTCACCCTCCAGCAGGGCAGGCACCGCAGGTCGCATAGCCCTGCAAATGGGCGCCAACCTCATGTCGGGGATGGGGCGTGCGGCGCAGTCACGCATCGACAATTCCCTCGCCGGGCGGGTTGCCATGGAAATTTCCGAACCCGGTTCCACCCGGCGTTCAAACTTGGACACCCGGTCGTCCAGCCGTGACTTCGAACCGGATGCCGAAGTGAAGAACTTCAGCGAGAGCAAACAGGACAGGACTTGAACAAGGAGTGCTCATGAACTTTGCAAAAACGCTTCCAGCCGCCGTGCTGGCCGCTAGTTTCGCCGTCGCCCTGCCCGCCCAGGCCGATGACCCTTGCGCCACTGTCCTGTGCATGTGGGGCAAGCTGAAGGGGGCGGGTGTGGTCGATAACTGCAGTGACCCGGTCAATGACTACTTCAGCATCGTCAAGAAGAAGCATGGCAAGATCAAACTGAGCCAGACCTCGGACGCCCGCCAGTCCTTCCTCGACCAATGCGAGACCGCTGACCCGAAGGCAACCAAGTCGATCAACAACAAGTTCGGCAAGGTCATCTGAGGCGCGCCACGATGCCATTCGTCGCTGACGTTCCGCCCCCGGCCCTGAGCGAACCCATCGCCTGCTCGATCATGGCGGCGGTCAAATACGAGCTGCCGGTGAACATCGTCCTGGCCGTGTCCGGCCAGGAAGGTGGCAAGCCTGGCCAGTGGGTGCGCAACCACAATGGCACCTACGACGTGGGCCCCATGCAGTTCAACACCGCCTACCTGCGCGAGCTCTCGCGATACGGCATCACCCCTGAGGATGTCGAGCAAGGCGGCTGCTACTCCTACGAGTTGGCCGCCTGGCGCATCCGTGGCCACGTGCGCAATGACCGCGGCGACTTGTGGACGCGGGTGGCGAATTACCACTCGCGCACCCCCGCCATCAATGCGCGCTACCGCCAGCAGATCATGCGCCGCGCCGTCTACTGGGCCGATTGGCTGGATGCCCGCTTTGCCACGCAGCAGGTGGCGCAGAGCGCGGTATTCTCCGGCGCACCGGCCGAGGCGTCCGTGGCAGTGGTCGACACCGCGCAGGCGGTGAAGGCGGCTGTCGTGCAGCAGCCGGTCATGCCGCAACCCGCGGGCACGTCAGCCTATGTGCCCCGGGGGCTGGTGATGGGGAGCAAATGATGGATTCGCTGGTCACAGTAGCCGCATCTCGAAACGATACAGGGACCCGCCGCGAGGCGGATGCAAGGAGAGAAAGATTGACCCTACCCACTCTCGGTATGGGCACCGCCGTTACCGACAAGGCATCGCGCCGCCCCATCCGCCCCATCCGCCCCAGCCGCCTCTGGCCGCGGCTGCGCCTTGTCGCGCTCGTACCCCTCGTGCTGGGAGCCTGCATGCTCCTGCCTGCGACCTCTTCTGAAGTTCAAGCCAAGGAGCTTTCCATGCAAGGCAATCAAGGCCAGTACCAGCCCTACACCCCAGGCATGAAACTGCCCGAAGGCGTGTTCCCGCCGATGAAGGGTTATACCCATGAGGACTTGATTGGCGCTGCTGCCCTACCCGCAGAAGCGGTGCTGAAGGCTGAGGGAATAGACCCCACCCTGATCAGGGAATCGCTCTTCGCGCTGGCCAAACACCTCAATGAGGCACTGGAGGCGCAGAACGTCGAGTATCAGATTTCGACCTGGTACCAGAAGCCTTACGACAATCCCACTGACCGCACCAAGAGTGTTGCCGCCATGGGCGAGAGCTTTGGTGCTTTGGCGATCCGTGCTGCCGGGCAGTCGCTGCGAGGGTCCCCACTCTTGAACAAGGGCGAAGCATTCTTCGAACGCTACACCCGAAGCGCCGGTGATGGTGTCCACGATCTGATCGTGACATTGAACAAGCCGAGCGCCTGAAAGCGACGTCTCGCCAACTAGGGACATGAGCAGGATGATGCCTTGGTGAACCCATCATCAGTAGCTTTGAATTGAAACAAGGAACCGTCGTATGGCGGGTGCAAGGAGAGATTGATTGAAACGACCAAACCACGCAGTCATGAGGGCTTATTGATGCGACTTCGCCTAAGCGCGCTCGTCCCTCTCGTGCTGGGAGCCTGTGTGCTCCTGCCTGCCACCTCTTCTGCAGTTCAAACCAAGGAGCTTTCCATGCAAGACAATCAAGGCCAGTACCAACCTTACACCCCTGGCATGAAACTGCCTGAAGGTGTGTTTCCTCCCATGCCGGGCTATACCCACGAGGATTTGATCGAGGCGGCGTGCAAGCGGGTCGAGGGCGTACTGAAAGCCAATGATGTCGATCCTACGCTGGCCAAAGAAACGCTCTTTGCCCTGGCCGACCATCTGAACCGTGCGTTCCAGTCGCAAAACGTCGAATACCAGATTGCAACTTGGTTCAAGAAACCCTACGACGACCCTGCTGCCCGCGCCCAAAGTGTATCTGCCATGGGCGAAACCTTTGGCTCGCTGGCCATTCGGGCTGCAGGTGACTCGCTGAAGGGCTCTCCATTGCTGCACAAGAGTGACGCGTTTCTGGGCAGCTTCATTGATGGCGCCGGTGATGGTGTGCACGATTTGATCGTGTCGCTGAACAAGCAGGGTTCCTGATACGAATTGGTTTGGAGAGGTGATCCCGCCCAAGGGGGGGATTATCCATAGGGATATGGCATGAGCGATGCTAAGCGCTTTACGGTGTACTTCGATGGCACCGGTAACAACAAAGACCTGGATGTACCTGAAGGCAAGCAGACCAACGTCGCTCGCCTATATGAACTGGATACGGCCCAGGGCACCAACCTGGCCCGTAACTCTGGGCAGCCTCCCCAGCAGTACGATGCCAATGAGCGCTCCGGGCAATCGGAAAAAATCTACTTCGATGGCGTTGGCAGCCAAGCCAACACCACGGGGCGTTCCTTGCTCGAGGGCGGTACCGGGCTGGGTGGCCAGGAGCGTATCGATCAGGCCTACGACGCTATCGTGGCCTTTCATAACAAGTACCCGGACGAAAAAGTCGACGTCAACATCGTCGGTTTCAGCCGTGGCGCGGCGCAGTCCCGTGCATTGGCCAACGAGTTCATCGAGCGCGGTGTGCCAAAGCTGGATGGTCAGGGGCAACCCACTGGCGATTTCCTGATCCCCCCCGGCGAGGCCCATGTGAATAAACTGGGCATCTTTGACACCGTCGCCTCGTATGGCAACGCGAAGTCCGATACCCATTTGGGCAAGAACCTGGAAATCGGCAAGAACGTCGACTCGACCACTCACCTGGTCGCGATGAACGAATACCGCGATACGTTCCGCCTGACCAGTGCGTTGCGCAATGACGACAACTCGCGTATCGAAGAGCTGAAATTCGCTGGCGCGCACTCGCAAGTCGGCGGCGGCTATCAAGACGACGTGCTGGCAGCAGGGCCGCTGGCAGTGATGCACGACCGCCTGCAGTCCGCTGGCATCGAGATGAAGCCGATGCAGCAGGAAGACGTGCAGCGCATCGAGCAGTACAACGACGTGGTCAAGAGCCCCGAAAAGGTCCAGGAAGCCCTGATCGATTCGCGTCTGAAGGAAGGTAACAAAGCGTTCAGTCGTGGCGAGGACGGTTCGTACCAGGCTGTAAACAACACGCCCTTCGCGATGGAACGCGGCACGTTCAACCCCTTTGATCGCCAGGCACGCCCCTTCGATCACGAGACCAATGGTCGGGGTGTCATCTTCGAGAATGATGACAGCCTTAGCCGCAGTGCACTGGTGCGCGGATTTGAGGGTGTGGGCGGCAAGATTGCGGATATCGGGCGTCAGGCGCTATCGGCGTCGGCGCAGTTCTTGGGCTTGGAAGAGCGCACGCACGCGAAGTCCGAGACCCTGGATAGCTTGAAGCAGGCACGTGCACAATTGAATGCCGCTTCGCAGGAACAGGTTGCGACACTATCCGGCGAGCTCAAGGCTTCGCGGCCCAGCACGGACTACATCGAGGGCCTGAAGCTGCAAGCCGTACCGGTTCCACAAGGGATAACGGCGGGCCCGCAGGTCGACCCCCAAGCCCAGCAACGCAGTGACTCATTCAAGTCGATGGAAGACAAAGCCCGCGGCCTGAACCCCTCAGCCAGTATCGGCGAAGCTTCAGAGAGCGGGCGCAAGGCGGTCAGCGGGATGGTCGTCGACATGGACGAGCACCACATCCTGCAGAAGGTCGGCCAGACGGATCAATTCGTCATTCATGACCGCCGTGACGTCGACCCGAGCCGCAACTTCCAGGTAGGCAAGAGCACGGCGATCGTCCACGAGAAAGGCATCGGCGACCTGGCCCGTGATGTGGCGCCGAAGCTGGAGCTCGATACAGGGCTTTCCCAGGCCATGCGTCGGTGATTTCGATGCCGCGCCTGCAACTCGCCGACGGTACGGTAGAAGCGCTGAAGTGGCTGGCGCTGTTGCTGATGACCGGCGACCACGTGAACAAGTACCTGTTCAACGAGACCCTGCCTTACCTGTTCGAGGCAGGGCGCTTGGCGATGCCGCTGTTCGTGGTCGTGCTGGCGTACAACCTGGCGCGGCCTGGAACAGTGGAAAACGGTGCTTACCGGCGCACTGCGCTGCGCCTGTTTCTGTTCGGGGTGTTGGCGACGCCGCCGTTCATTGCCCTTGGGGGGCTGCTGTACGGCGGCTACCCGCTGAACATCCTCTTCACCTTGCTGGTGATTACCCTGGCGACCGAGGCCTGCGACCGTGCTGCGCAAGGGCGGCCGCTGTTCTGGGGGCTGGCGTTACTGGTGGTGGTCGTGGGCGGTGCCTGGGTCGAGTTCTGGTGGCCGGCCGTGCTGTTGGGGCTTTGCGTGGGTTGGTACGTGCGGCGGCCGAACCTGCTGGCTGCCGTGGGGGCCGTGCTTGCGCTTGCGGCGTTAACGCCGATCAACGGCAATGCCTGGGCGCTGGCCGCGTTGCCGGTGCTGCTGGCCGCCCGCTGGGTCAGGCCTGACCTGCCGCGCTGGCGCTGGCTGTTCTACGCCTATTACCCGCTGCACCTGGTGGCGCTGTGGCTGATTCGCATCCCGATGGCCAAGGCCGGATACCTCTTCCTGATATGAAGCAGATGCCCATGAACGAGCCTAAACCGCCCAAGCCGCCGCTCGACGATGCCGGGCAGGCATTGGAGGCGCAGGCTCAGGCGCTGGCCGCCGAGCAGACCGCGCTGCTGGACGCCAGCCCAGTGCAAGCACGCTACAACCAGGCACTTGGCGAGTGCGTCGAGCAGAAGGCCGAGCAGGCCGAGGCCCTCGAGCAGCGCCTGGAGGCCATGCTGGACCGCCAACAGGCGCAATTGCAGCAGAACCAGGCCTCGCGCCCGAGCTGGCTGGCCCTGCCCTCCACCCGCGCCGCCTGGGAGCAGGGCAATCAGCGTTGCCAGGCGCGGCTGCAGCAACTGCAAGGCCGCCTGGAGCGGGTGCAGGAGCTGCACCACGGCATGGGCCTGTACACCCCACGCATCGAGGAGTTGGCGGTGCGCCAACTGCGCGCCGAACAGCCAGAGCTGGTCGAGCAATGGAGCTTGCAGCGTCAGGCCGAGCGGACGCTTACTGAGGCGCAGCGGCGTACCCAGGCCCAGGACATCGGGCGTTCGCGCACAACCTCGCCATGAACCAGCACCTTCCCTATCCCATCCTTTCGTTCACGGAGCGAACCCATGAAACATAACAACGCTGTGGGCCCGCAGATCCGCGGCGGCCAGCGCAGTGGCGGCAACACGTGGCAGGCCATCCTGGCCATTTTCTGCCTGCTGGCCGGCCTGGCTACTGCCACCCAGTACTTCGCCTACCTGTTCAATAACCATGCGGCGTTGGGGGCCAACCTGAATGGCGTCTACGCCCCATGGATGATTCTGGTGTGGGCCGCCAACTGGTCCGATCAGTACCAGGACACCTTGCTGCGCGCCGGGTCCCTGGGGGTTCTGGTCAGCGGCGTCGGCATGATGGCGATGGTCGTGATCCGCATGATCAGCAGCAACAGCTCCAAGGCCAATCAGTTCCTTCATGGCTCTGCGCGTTGGGGCGAGCGCAAGGATATCGAGAGCGCCGGCCTGTTGGCTGATGATGGCGTGTACGTAGGCGCCTGGCTGGACAAGCGCAACAAGCTGCATTACCTGCGCCACAACGGCCCGGAGCACATCCTCACCTTCGCCCCGACGCGCAGCGGCAAGGGCGTTGGCCTGGTGATCCCGACGTTGCTGTCGTGGAAGCACAGCGCGGTGATCACCGACCTCAAGGGCGAACTCTGGGCGCTCACCGCTGGCTGGCGTCAGCAGCATGCCGGCAACCGGGTATTGCGTTTCGAGCCGGCCACCGCCAATGGCTGCGTGGGCTGGAACCCGCTGGAAGAAATCCGCCTGGGCACCGAGTTTGAAGTGGGCGATGTGCAGAACCTGGCCACGCTGATCGTCGACCCGGACGGCAAGGGCCTCAACGACCACTGGCAGAAGACCTCCCAGGCGATGCTGGTGGGTTGCATCCTGCACCTGTGCTACCGCTCGCAGGACGAGGGTGGTGTCGCCAGCCTGCCGGCGCTGGACGCCATGCTCGCCGACCCGTCGCGGCCAATCAGCGAGCTGTGGGCGGAAATGACCCACTACGGCCACCTCGATGGCGAAAACCACCCGCTGGTGGGGTCTGCTGCACGCGACATGCTCGACCGGCCGGCCGAAGAGGCCGGCTCGGTGCTGTCGACCGCCAAATCGTACCTGTCGCTGTTCCGCGACCCGATCGTGGCGCGCAACGTGAGCCGCTCGGAGTTCAAGATCCGCGACCTGATGAACCACGACGACCCGGTCAGCCTGTTCATCATCACCCAGCCCAACGACAAGGCGCGCTTGCGCCCCTTGGTGCGCATCCTGGTGAACATGATCGTGCGCCTGCTGGCCGACAAGATGGACTTCGAGGACGGCCGGCCCAAGGCGCACTACAAGCACCGGCTGCTGATGATGCTCGACGAGTTCCCGAGCCTGGGCAAGCTCGACATCATGCAGGAGTCGCTGGCCTTCGTGGCCGGTTATGGCATCAAGTGCTACCTGATCATCCAAGATTTGTCGCAGTTGCAGGAGTTCTACGGGCAGAACGAGAGCATCACCTCCAACTGCCACATCCAGAACGCCTACCCGCCAAACCGGGTGGAAACGGCGGAGCACCTGTCCAAGCTCACCGGGCAGACCACCATCGTCAAAGAGCAGGTCACCACCAGTGGGCGACGTTCCAGCGCATTGCTGGGCCAGGTGTCGCGCACCATTCAGGAAGTGCAGCGACCGCTGCTGACCACCGACGAGGCCCTGCGCATGCCAGGCCCACGCAAGGATGGCCAGGGCAATATCCAGGAAGCCGGCGACATGGTGGTGTATTGCGCAGGCTACCCGGCGTTTTATGGCAAGCAACCGCTGTACTTCCAGGACCCGGTATTCCTGGCCCGCGCCAAGGTGCCGGCACCGCGTGAAAGCGACCGCACCATCGAGTTGCCGGCATGAAACGGCCGTTGAGCGTGGCCGCTGTCGTGGCCATTCTGGCGTTTTGCGCAGTGCCGCTGGTGCTGTGGGGCGGCGCGCGGCTTAACGTCACCAGCAGTTTTCCGCCGGGCATTTACTGGGTGGTCGACAAGGCACCGGAAAAAGGCGACCTGGTGATGTTTTGCCCGCCGCAGACCGAGGTCTTCCAGTTGGCCCAAGAGCGCGGCTACTTGATCAGCGGCCCCTGCCCCGGCGGCTACATGCATATGATCAAGCGCCTGGTCGGGGTGCCGGGTGACGATGTGCTCATCGTGCCAGAGGGTGTCAGCATCAACGGTGAACTGCAGGTGCGTAGCCAGCCGTTGCACCAAGACCCCAGTGGCCGCCCCATGCCGCAGCCACCGTTGGCGCACTTCCGCCTGGGCAGCGACGAGGTGCTGATGCTCTCCGAGTACAGCCGCTTGTCGTTCGATGGCCGTTATTTCGGGGCCGTGCCGCAAGGGCAATTGGGCGAAGTGGTCGAACCTTGGCTGGTGTGGCGAAAAACGCCGTTGTAACCCAGCCGCTCGATCGAGCCGTTGTAGGAGCAGCCTTGCGCTGCGAAGAGGCCGGTAGCCTGCAATCGATGTTTGGTGCGGCTAGCGGCCTCTTCGCAGCACAAGGCTGCTCCTACAGGTAACCCTAGTACCACTAATCCAAGTGAATAATTACAGTAATGGTACTAGGCAATTGATGTTTTTTTGCTATTATTCAAATCCCGCCTTACCTATCTGGAACGCCTGTTCTAGAGCCTCCGAATTAAGTTTCAGTTAAGTTTTCCCCGCTAGCGTAGGCAATCAGTCAACGAAGACTGTGATCTGTGGCCTGTGCGCGTCATCTAAATCCCTGCATAGCCTGAATCTTTCACCGGTAAAATGGACTTACCTTCACACCGTCAAGAGGATGAATCATGCCCGTCAAGGACCCATCCAAGGTCGTTCCGGATGTACCCGCCGAGAGCGCCGATGCCGCCCTGAAGCACATCGTCGACGGCTTTCTGCGCTTTCACCATGACGTCTTCCCCGAGCAGCAACAGCTGTTCAAGAAGCTCGCCACCGCGCAAACGCCACGCGCCATGTTCATCACCTGTGCCGACTCGCGCATCGTCCCCGAGCTGATTACCCAAAGCTCGCCAGGCGACCTGTTCGTGACCCGTAACGTCGGCAACGTGGTGCCCCCGTATGGTCAGATGAACGGCGGCGTCTCCAGCGCCATCGAATACGCGGTACTGGCCCTGGGTGTACACCACATCATCGTCTGCGGCCACTCGGACTGCGGCGCGATGCGTGCCGTACTCAACCCGCAATCGCTGACCAAGATGCCGACGGTTTCCGCCTGGCTGCGCCATGCCGAAGTGGCACGCACCGTGGTTGAGAACAACTGCTCCTGCGGCAGCGAGCACGAGACCATGCAGGTGCTGACCAAAGAAAACGTCATCGCCCAGCTGCATCACCTGCGCACTCACCCCTCGGTCGCCTCGCGCCTGGCGGCGGGTGAGTTGTATATCCACGGTTGGGTCTACGACATCGAGACCAGCAAGATCGAAGCCTATGACGCTGCCAGCGACAGCTTCCTGCCCCTGGCTGCGGGCGAGCCGGTCCCCTGCGCTACCCCGAGAGGCCGCTACTAAGCGACCCTTCCACCGCTAGAACCTTGATAGCCGGCTGCACCCTGTAGGGGTGTGGCGCGGCCTTCGGCTGCCTTGAATTCCCTGATTGCCTTGCCGGCATGCTCGCTGGCGGCCCGCGCCTGCGCGTTTTTCAGGGGCCAACGTGCTCACGGCCAGAGGAATGGCCGTGCAACAGATAAATGGAGAAACACGGTGAACATGACACAGTTGAAAGCGGCCTTGCCGCGAGAGTTGTTGGCGTCGGTGGTGGTATTTCTGGTCGCCCTGCCCTTGTGCATGGGCATCGCCATCGCCTCGGGGATGCCGCCTGCCAAGGGCCTGATCACCGGCATTATCGGTGGCGTCGTGGTGGGCTTCCTGGCGGGCTCGCCGCTGCAGGTCAGTGGCCCTGCCGCCGGCTTGGCGGTGCTGGTGTTCGAGTTGGTGCGCCAGCACGGCGTGGCCATGCTCGGGCCGATCCTGCTGCTGGCCGGGCTGTTGCAATTGCTGGCGGGGCGCTTGCGCCTGGGCTGCTGGTTCCGCGTCACGGCACCGGCCGTGGTGTACGGCATGCTGGCGGGTATTGGTGTGCTGATCGTGCTGTCGCAGGTGCATGTGATGTTCGACACGGCGCCGCAGCCTTCGGGCATGCAGAACCTGCTGGCGTTTCCGGCAACCCTGGCCGCAGCCCTGCCGTTGGAAAGCGCAGAGGCCGGCTGGCAAGCCGGTGCACTTGGGCTGGGTACCATCGCCATCATGTGGGGCTGGGAGCGCTTGCGGCCGCAACAGCTGCGGTTCGTGCCCGGTGCCTTGCTGGGCGTAGCAGCGATGACCGCCATCAGCCTGTGGCTGGCGCTGCCGGTGAACCGGGTGCAGGTGCCGGCAGACCTTTCCGAGGCCATCGACTGGATCCGCCTGGATGACCTGATGAACCTGGCCGACCCGACCCTGCTGGTGGCGGCATTCGCCCTGGCGTTCATTGCCAGTGCCGAAACCCTGTTGTCGGCTGCCGCGGTGGACCGTATGCACAGCGGCCAGCGCTCGGACTTCGACCGCGAACTGTCCGCCCAGGGCATCGGCAACATGCTGTGCGGTGTGCTCGGCGCCCTGCCAATGACCGGGGTGATCGTGCGCAGCTCGGCGAATGTCCAGGCCGGCGCGCAGACCCGAGCCTCGGCGATTTTCCATGGCTTGTGGCTGTTGGCGTTTGTCGTGGTGTTGAGCAGTGTGCTGCAGCAGATCCCGGTGGCGAGCTTGGCGGGTGTGCTGGTGTTTACCGGCATCAAGCTGGTGGACTTCAAGGCGTTTCGTGGGTTGGGCCGGTATGGCCGCATGCCGATGTTCACCTATGCGGCGACGGCCCTGGCGATCATTTTCACCGACCTGCTGACCGGTGTACTGCTGGGCTTTGCCTTGACCTTGCTCAAGCTGGCCTTCAAGGCGGCGCGGTTGAAAATCAACCTGGTGAGCCTGGGCAAGCCTGGGCACATGGAACTGCGCCTGAGTGGCGCTGCGACCTTCCTCAAGGTGCCGGCGTTGACCCAGGTGCTGGACACGGTGCCGGCGGGGACCACCTTGCATGTGCCGTTGGGCAACCTCAGCTATATCGACCACTCGTGCCTGGAACTGCTTGAGGACTGGGGCCGGAGCAATGCAGCCAATGGGTCGCGCTTGTTGATCGAGCAGCGGCGCTTGAAGCGGCGCATCGAGGGGCGGCTGCGGACGACGGCTGGGGTTGGGGCTTAGTATTTAGCTGTTGTGTTGACTGATCTGGCCTCTTCGCGGGGCAAGCCCGCTCCCACAGGTAGGGTGCTGTCCCTGAGAACAGCACCCTACCTGTGGGAGCGGGCTTGCCCCGCGAAGAGGCCGGGACAGGAGTATCAGGCAGGCTGGCCCAGCTCAACACCCAGCTGACGCGACAGGCACGGCCAACGCTTCCAGGCGTTGCCGGTTTCCGGGCTGCTCAGCTTCTCGCGATAAGCCTCCACCGATTCCACCGCAAAGCTCTCGTCATTGAGCATCTCGTCGACCGAATGATGCACCACTTCATCGAGCTGGTTGGCGAAGGTCTCGCCGATCAGTTGATGGGCAATCAGGTTGGCCATCGTGGTGTCGAACGGAATCAACGGCTGCTTGAAGTGGCGGATGTACAGGTCGTTGACCTCCTCCACCAGGCGATGCGCCAGGTAGGCCTCGTCCAGCAGGCAATCCAGCCCGACATGCCCTTGCATCACCGTGGGCGGCTGCTGGAAATAAGCTTCGGCAATTTTCAGTACCGGTTTGATCTGCGACTCGATCCCCGCTTCACGGGCTACCTCGTGGGCAGCCTCCAGCAGCTCTGGAACCTGGTCGATGTAGGCGCTGACGAAACGCGCCAAGCTACCCTGGGCGTCCTGCTCAGGTAGCTGGATCGAGGGGTGCAAGTGCGGCAGTTGTAGCTCTAGACGTTCTTTCAGTTGGCCGGTTTCAAGTTCGTGTTGATGGGCTTGGCTAATCTGCTCGCGTACAGCAGCGATGTTCATGACAACTCCAGGGACATTACGTGTCAAACGGAAGACACTAAATTAGCTCGGTATACAGAATACCTAAGACGTATTTGTTATAAACCGCGCAAACGTGTGCTTGCTCTGGCATATCGGTATGCCACTATTGCGCCATATCCTATCAAGCGCGCGGTTTTCAGGGCATTGCGCAATTTCGTGAAGTTCATTTCACAGGCTGCATTGCGTGCCATTGGTCGCTGTCTATACTCCCGTTGAACGTGATTCGTTGATGAGGCCCGTCTGCTTTTGCAGGGGCTCGGTCGTCGAAGCCAGGCAGTCTTGACCGCCGTTCCCTCTTGCCGCAGGCCACGCCTTCGGGACTACAAGAATTAGAAGGGGAACCCGCAATGATGCGACATCCACATGTCTGGATGGGCCTCCTGTTGTGGACGGTTTTCGGACAGGCCAACGCCGCCTGGACCGTCAACATGCACCCGGGGGCGACGGAAGTCTCCAACGCCGTCTTCGACCTGCACATGACCATCTTCTGGATCTGCGTGATCATCGGCATCGTGGTGTTCGGCGCGATGTTCTGGTCGATGGTCGTCCACCGCCGTTCCACAGGCCAACAGGCAGCGCATTTTCACGAGCACACCTGGGTCGAAATCATGTGGACCGTGGTGCCGTTCCTGATCCTGGTGGCCATGGCCATCCCCGCGACCAAGACCCTGATCGACATCTACGACGCCAGTGAGTCGGACATCGACATCCAGGTCACCGGCTACCAGTGGAAGTGGCACTACAAGTACCTGGGCCAGGACGTGGAGTTCTTCAGCAACCTGGCCACCCCCGCCGATCAGATACACAACAAGGCCCCCAAGGACGAGCACTACCTGCTCGAAGTCGACCAGCCGCTGGTGCTGCCGGTGGGCGCGAAAGTGCGCTTTCTGGTAACCGCCGCCGACGTGATCCATTCCTGGTGGGTGCCGGCGTTCGCGGTCAAGCGTGATGCCATCCCAGGCTTCGTCAACGAGGCCTGGACGCGCATCGAGAAGCCCGGCATCTACCGCGGCCAGTGCACCGAGCTGTGCGGCAAGGACCACGGCTTCATGCCGGTGGTGGTCGAGGTCAAGTCCAAGGCCGATTACGACACCTGGCTGGGCGAACGCAAGGCCGAGGCGGCCAAGCTCAAGGAGCTGACCAGCAAAGAGTGGACCCTCGAAGAGCTGGTCGAGCGCGGCGACAAGGTCTACCACACCACCTGCGTGGCCTGTCACCAGGCCGAAGGCCAGGGCCTGCCGCCGATGTTCCCAGCCCTCAAGGACTCGAAGATCGCCACCGGGCCGAAGGAAGGCCACCTGAGCATCGTCTTCCACGGCAAACCGGGCACGGCCATGGCCGCGTTCGGCAAGCAGCTCTCGGAAGTCGACATTGCCGCCGTGGTCACTTACGAGCGCAACGCCTGGGGCAACAACAAGGGCGACATGGTCACGCCGAAGGATGTGCTGGCGCTCAAGCAGGCAGAAGCGCAATGAACCGGGTTACTCGCGGCAATCAATGGATTGCAGGAGACAGGACATGAGTGCAGTGATCGACGACCACGCCCACGGCCATGAGCATGCCCACGGCCCGGCCAAGGGCCTGATGCGCTGGGTGCTGACCACCAACCACAAGGACATCGGCACGATGTACCTGTGGTTCGCCTTCATGATGTTCCTGCTCGGTGGCTCGTTCGCCATGGTGATCCGCGCCGAGCTGTTCCAGCCGGGGCTGCAGATCGTCGAGCCAGCGTTCTTCAACCAGATGACCACCATGCACGGGCTGATCATGGTGTTCGGTGCGGTGATGCCAGCCTTCGTAGGCCTGGCCAACTGGATGATCCCGCTGATGATTGGCGCGCCGGACATGGCCCTGCCGCGGATGAACAACTTCAGCTTCTGGCTGTTGCCTGCGGCCTTCCTGCTGCTGGTCTCGACCTTGTTCAGCCCCGGCGGCGGGCCGAACTTCGGCTGGACCTTCTACGCGCCACTGTCGACCACCTATGCCCCGGCCAGCGTGACCTTCTTCATCTTTGCCATCCACCTGATGGGCATCAGCTCGATCATGGGCGCGATCAACGTCATTGCCACCATCCTCAACCTGCGCGCCCCCGGCATGACCTTGATGAAAATGCCGCTGTTCGTCTGGACCTGGCTGATCACCGCGTTCCTGCTGATTGCCGTGATGCCGGTGCTGGCCGGTGTGGTGACCATGATGCTGATGGACATCCACTTCGGCACCAGCTTCTTCAGCGCCGCGGGTGGCGGTGACCCGGTGCTGTTCCAGCACGTGTTCTGGTTCTTCGGCCACCCCGAGGTGTACATCATGATCCTGCCGGCGTTCGGCGCGGTCAGCTCGATCATCCCGGCGTTCTCGCGCAAGCCGCTGTTCGGCTACACCTCGATGGTCTATGCCACCGGGGCGATCGCCTTCCTGTCGTTCATCGTCTGGGCGCACCACATGTTCGTGGTTGGCATCCCGGTGGTGGGCGAGCTGTTCTTCATGTACGCCACCATGCTCATTGCCGTGCCGACCGGGGTGAAGGTGTTCAACTGGGTCAGCACCATGTGGGAAGGGTCGCTGACCTTCGAGACGCCGATGCTGTTCGCCATCGCCTTCGTCATCCTGTTCACCATCGGCGGGTTCTCCGGGTTGATGCTGGCCATCGCGCCTGCCGACTTCCAGTACCACGACACGTACTTCGTGGTCGCGCACTTCCACTACGTGCTGGTGCCTGGGGCGATCTTCGGCATCTTCGCCTCGGCCTACTACTGGCTGCCGAAGTGGACCGGACACATGTATGACGAAACCCTCGGCAAGCTGCACTTCTGGCTGTCGTTCGTCGGCATGAACATGGCCTTCTTCCCCATGCACTTCGTGGGCTTGGCGGGCATGCCGCGGCGTATTCCGGACTACAACCTGCAGTTCGCCGACTTCAACATGGTCTCCTCGATCGGCGCGTTCATGTTCGGTGCCACGCAGATCTTCTTCCTGTTCATCGTCATCAAGTGCATCCGCGGCGGCGCCCCGGCGCCGGCCAAACCCTGGGACGGTGCCGAGGGCCTGGAGTGGTCGATCCCCTCGCCTGCGCCTTACCACACCTTCCAGACGCCACCGGACGTGAAATAGCCATGAACGGCCTGTCGCTCAAACGCCTGGTCATGCGCCTGCTGATGCTGACGGTGGTGATGTTCGCCTTCGGTTTCGCCCTGGTGCCGATCTACGACGTGATGTGCAGGGCCTTTGGCATCAATGGCAAGACCGGCGGCCAGTACGAAGGCAGCCAGGTCAGCGACCCGTCGCGCTCGGTACGGGTGCAGTTCATGTCGACCAACGCCAGCGACATGGTCTGGGATTTCTACTCCACGGCCGACCAGATCGACGTGAACCCAGGTGCGGTCAACCAGATGATCTTCGTCGCGCGCAACCCGACCGACCGGCCGATGAGCGCCCAGGCGATACCCAGCATCACCCCGGCCGAGGCCGCGGCGTACTTCCACAAGACCGAGTGCTTCTGCTTTACCCAGCAGGTGCTGCAGCCCGGCGAACGCATCGAGATGCCGGTGCGCTTCATCGTCGACCGCGATCTGCCGGCCAGCGTGAAGCACCTGACACTGGCTTACACCTTGTTCGACATCACCGCTCGCCACCCGCCGGTCGCGCATGTTGCGGCCCAGGACGTCCAGGGCGCCCGTTAAGGGAAGGAGAACAGCAATGGCAAGTCATGAGCACTACTACGTTCCGGCGCAGAGCAAGTGGCCGATCATCGCGACGGTCGGCATGTTCATCACGGTGTTCGGCCTTGGCACCTGGTTCAACGACATGAAAGCCGGGCACCCCGACTCCCATGGGCCGTTGATTTTCTTCGTCGGCGCGCTGTGCCTGGCCTACATGCTGTTCGGCTGGTTCGGGGCGGTGGTGAAAGAAAGCCGTGGCGGGCTGTACAGCCCGCAGCTGGACCGTTCGTTCCGCTGGGGCATGAGCTGGTTCATCTTTTCCGAGGTGATGTTCTTCCTGGCCTTTTTTGGCGCGCTGTTCTACGTCCGCGTATTGGCCGGGCCTTGGCTGGGCGGTGAAGGGGCCAAAGGCGTTGCGCACATGCTGTGGCCCAGCTTCGAGTTTGCCTGGCCGCTGCTGCACACGCCTGACCCGAAACTGTTCCCGCCGCCCAAGGAAGTCATCGACCCTTGGCACTTGCCGTTGATCAACACCATTTTGCTGGTGAGCTCGAGTGTGACCATCACCATTGCCCACCATGCCTTGCGGCGTGACCACCGGGGTGCGCTGAAACTGTGGATGGCGCTGACCATCGCGCTGGGCATCAGCTTCATCACGCTGCAGGCCTACGAGTACCACGAGGCCTATACCAAGCTGGGGCTGACGCTGGGCTCGGGGATCTACGGCGCGACCTTCTTCATGCTCACCGGCTTCCACGGCGCCCACGTGACGCTGGGCACGATCATCTTGATCGTGATGTTCGTGCGCATCCTGCGCGGGCACTTCAACCCCGACAAACACTTCGGCTTCGAGGCGGCCAGCTGGTACTGGCACTTCGTCGATGTGGTGTGGGTGGGGCTGTTCATCTTTGTGTATGTGCTTTGACACATGTGCAGGCCAGTCAAGGCGATACAGGTTCAGAAGGGGGCGTGTGACACCAGCTGGCCACTGATGAAGCCGTAGGCCACCAGGCCGATGGTCAGGGCCGCCAGGGTCACGCGCACGGTCAATGCCTTCAGCAAACGGGTCGAGTTTTCGTCGTCCTTGACCAGGAACACCAGGCCACTGAACAGGCTGGCAACCGTGGCCAACAGCATCAGGACAATCGCGGCCTTGAGCATGGCGCTTCTCCGGGGGGATGCGGTGATGTGGATAAGTATAGCGAGGCGCCTGTGAGGCCGTTTCGCCCAGGTTGGGTCCCGACCCTGGTGGTGCTTGCGCTGCTACCGGGGTTGATCGCGCTTGGCTGCTGGCAATTGGGCCGCGCCGACGAAAAGCGCGCGCTGCTGGCGACCTATGCCGAGCGCAGCCTCGACACGCCGCTCTCCACTGCCCAGTTGCAGCAACGCGACGATGCCGCCTACCGCCGTGTGCACCTGTACGGCCGTTTCGATGGTGAACACAGCCTGCTGCTGGATAACCGAATGCGCGACGGCGAGGCCGGCGTCGAGCTGTTGCAGCCCTTCCATGACCAGGCCAGTGGGCTGTGGTTGCTGGTCAACCGCGGCTGGTTGCCGTGGCCGGACCGCCGCGTGCCGGTGCACTTCGCAACCCCGGCGCAGCCGCTGGCGCTGGACGCGTCGGTGTATGTAGCGCCTGGCAGCACCTTCCAGCTGCACCCGGACCCCGCCGGCGGCCAATGGCCGCACTTGCTGACGGCCATCGATGCCGCCCAGCTGTGGCAGCAATTGGGCCGTGAAGGCTACGCCCATGAGCTGCGCCTGGAGCCCGGGCCGGCCAGCTATCGCCTGGGTTGGCCGGTCGTCGCACTGGGGCCGGAAAAGCATCTGGGCTATGCGGTGCAGTGGTTTGCCCTGGCCACCGCGCTGGTGCTGCTTTACCTCTACTTTGGCTGGCACAACGATAAAAAGGAGAACCACCATGGCCGCCGCCACCCGTCCACTGGACGTGCCTGAACGCAGCAAGCCCAGAACCCGCGGGCGTTTGCAGCTGATTCTGATTCTGCTGGTAGTGCTCGGCCCGATGATCCTGGCCACCAGCATGTACAAGCTCAAGTTCTGGGTGCCAGACGGCCGCAGCTACCACGGCGCGATGATCGGCAACGGCGAGAGCCGCAGCGATATCGGCATCGATGGCCAGGACGCGCGCTGGCAAGTGTTGGTCAGCACGCCCGAGGCCTGCGCCGAAGATTGCCAGCGCCTGGTGTACCTGGCCCGGCAGATACAAGTTGGCCTGGGCCGTGATGCCGGCCGTGCCAGCCATGCGCTGGCTGCCGCGCAGCCGTTGAGCGCTGACTACCAGGCGCTGCTTGGCCGTGAGTACCCGCAGTTGCAACGCTACCCGCTGGATGCCCAGCGCTACCTGAACAAGGTCGGTGAGCTTGGCCCGCAACTGTGGATCGTCGACCCGCACGGCAACTTGGTGTTGCGTTACGACGCCAAGGTCAACGGCAAGCACGTGCTGGACGACCTGCGCCACCTGCTCAAGTTGTCCAACATCGGCTAGGAGCCTGTCATGGCCAGACCCGGATTCCGCCTCGCTGTGTTCGCCACCCTGCTGGCACTGCTGGTCGTGCTGCTGGGCGCCTATACCCGCCTGACCCATGCAGGCCTGGGCTGCCCCGATTGGCCCGGCTGCTATGGCTTTATCAGTGTGCCGAAGACCGACGCCCAGCTGGCCCATGCCGAAATGCACTTCCCCGAACACCCGGTGGAAGCCGCCAAGGGCTGGGCCGAGATGGTCCATCGCTACTTCGCCGGCACCCTGGCGCTGGTGATTGCCTGGCTGGCGTTGCAGGCCGTGCGCCGGCATGCACGTGATGGCCAGCCCTACCGCTTGCCGGTGCTGTTGCTGGGGGTAGTGTTGGCCCAGGCGGCGTTTGGCATGTGGACAGTAACCCTCAAGCTGTGGCCGCAAGTGGTCACCGCGCACCTGCTGGGTGGGTTCACCACCTTGAGCCTGCTGTTTCTGCTGTCTCTGCGTCTATCCCGGGCCTTTGCGCCATTGCCAAAACTGCCGTTAAGCCTGCGCCGGATCGCGGCCCTGGCGCTGTTGGTGGTGATCGGCCAGATCGCCTTGGGGGGCTGGGTCAGCGCCAATTATGCGGCGGTCGCCTGTATCGACTTGCCGACCTGCCACGGCCAATGGTGGCCGGCAGCGGACTTCAGCAACGGCTTTCACCTGACCCAGCACGTCGGCCCCAACTACCTGGGCGGGCAACTGGACAGCGATGCGCGCACGGCCATCCACATCAGCCACCGGCTGGGTGCCTTGCTGGTCAGTGCCGTGCTGCTGATGCTGAGCTTCAAGCTGTACCGCTGCGGCCTTTCTGGCCTGGCCCGGCTGGTGTTGCTGGCCTTGGCCGTGCAGGTCGGCCTGGGCATCAGCAACGTGCTGTTCCACCTGCCGCTTGGCGTGGCAGTGGCCCACAACGCAGGCGGGGCCATGCTGTTGATGAGCATGGTGCTGGTCAATTACCGCATCCGCGTGGTCGACAAAGTGCGCGTCGGCCATGGCTGGCGCCTGACGCCGGTGGTGGGCGTGGATATCTCCCACCCTATGAGGAACGATTCGTGGCGACGCTTCTAAGCGTACGACGGGCAGGTTGGCGCGATTATCTGGAGCTGACCAAGCCCAAGGTGGTGGTGCTGATGTTGATCACCTCCCTGGCAGGCATGTTCCTCGCCAGCCGCGCAGGCGTTGCCTGGAGCGTGCTGCTGTTCGGCAACCTGGGCATTGGCCTGTGTGCGGGCGCCGCGGCGGTGGTCAACCACGTGGTAGACCGGCGCATCGACGCCTTGATGGCGCGTACCCACAAACGGCCGTTGGCCACAGGCCGGGTCGCGCCGCTACCGGCGCTGGCCTTTGCGTTGGCACTGGCGGTGCTGGGCATGGCGCTGTTGCTGGTGTTCACCAACAGCCTGACCGCCTGGCTGACACTGGCGTCGTTGCTGGGCTATGCGGTGCTCTACACCGGCTTCTTGAAGCGTGCCACGCCGCAGAACATCGTGATTGGTGGCCTGGCCGGCGCGGCGCCGCCACTGCTTGGCTGGGTGGCGGTCAGCGGCCATGTCAGTGCCGAGCCGCTGTTGCTGGTGCTGATTATCTTCGCCTGGACCCCGCCGCACTTCTGGGCCTTGGCCATCCACCGCAAAGCGGAGTACGCCAAGGCCGATATCCCGATGCTGCCGGTGACCCATGGCGAGCGCTACACCGCGCTGCATATCCTGCTCTACACCCTGATTTTGCTGGCGGTGAGCCTGCTGCCCTATGCCATCCACATGAGCGGCCCGTTGTACCTCGCCTGTGCCCTCGCCTTGGGCCTGCGCTTCCTGCAGTGGGCCTGGGTGTTGTACCGTGGCAGCCGGCCGCACGCGGCGATTGGCACCTTCAAGTACTCTATCGGCTACTTGTTCGCGCTGTTCATCGCGTTGCTTATTGACCACTACCTGTTGTTGAACCTATGACCCGAACCCAGAAAACCGTCTTCATCCTCGTCGCCCTGGTCGCGTTGATCCTGGGCCTGACCGTCAACAAGGTGCTCAATGGCCGCGATCAGCCGAACCCCACCGAGCTGATCGACGCCGGCATCATCCTCTTGCCGCAGAGCCGTACGGTGGCGGATGTGACCATGACCAACCAGGATGGCCAACCCGTGCAGTTGGATGACCTGAAGGGTAAATGGTCGCTGCTGTTCTTCGGCTACACCTATTGCCCAGACATCTGCCCCACCACCCTGGCCCAGTTGCGCCAGGTGAAGAGCGAATTGCCCAAGGAAGCCGTGGACCGGTTGCAGGTGGTGCTGGTGAGCGTGGACCCTAACCGCGACACGCCGAACCAGCTCAAGCAGTACCTGGGCTACTTCGACAAAGATTTTGTCGGGGTGGCGGGGTCGATCGAAGACACCCAGAAGCTGGCGAATGCCTTGAGCATTCCGTTCATTCCGGCTGATACCAGTAAGCCGGGGTACACCGTGGATCACAGCGGCAACCTGGCGATCGTTGGGCCGGATGGGCGTCAGCGCGGGTTCATTCGTGCGCCGTTCAACAACCAGAAGCTGGTGGCGCAGTTGCCGGGGCTGGTCAAGCGGGACTAAACAGGCTTTAAAAGCTTCGCGGGGCAAGCCCGCTCCCACAGCATTATCCCAAAGCCTGAGGCTAGCGATGTACCTGTGGGAGCGGGCTTGCCCCGCGAAGAATCCAGCCTGATCTAGAGGCTTAGAACGCCGGTACGACAGCGCCCTTGTACTTCTCGTTGATGAACTGCTTCACCTCTGGCGAGTGCAGCGCGGCCGCCAGTTTCTTCATGTCTTCGGAGTCTTTGTTGTCCGGGCGGGCAACCAGGATGTTCACGTATGGCGAGTCGCTGCCTTCGATGGCCAGCGCGTCTTTCTCAGGGTTCAGCTTGGCTTCCAGCGCATAGTTGGTGTTGATCAGGGCCGCATCGACCTGGGTCAGCACGCGCGGGATGGTGGCCGCTTCCAGCTCACGGAACTTCACGTTTTTCGGGTTTTGTGCAACATCCTTAACGCTCGACAGGATGTTCTTGTTGTCCTTGAGCTTGATCACGCCGGCCTTGTCCAGCAGCAGCAGCGCGCGGCCGCCGTTGGTGGCGTCGTTGGGGATGACCACGGTAGCGCCGGAGGGCAGCTCGTCGAGCTTCTTGACCTTGGTCGAGTAAACGCCCAGCGGCTCGATGTGCACGCCGGTCACGCTGACCAGGTCGGTGCCCTTGGCCTTGTTGAACTCGTCCAGGTACGGCTGATGCTGGAAGAAGTTGGCGTCCAGGCGCTTTTCGGCCACCTGCACGTTCGGCTGGATGTAGTCGGTGAATTCCTTGACCTTCAGCTCCACGCCTTCTTTCGCCAGTTGCGGTTTGACGAAGTTGAGGATCTCGGCGTGCGGCACCGGGGTGGCGGCGACGGTCAGGGTATCGGCGTGGGCCGAGAAGGCCGCGACAGCGGCAGCAACAGCAAGCAGCTTCTTCATTGATCACTCCTTGTGAGGGCCGCGACGGCCCCCGAACGGGTCGGCCAGGCCGACCCCATTGGGGTTACTTACGGGAAAAATGCACGACCAGTTTGTCGCCCACGCTCTGCAGCACCTGAACCAGCACCAGCAACAGCACCACGGTCACGACCATGACATCGGTCTGGAAGCGCTGGTAGCCGAAGCGGATGGCCAGGTCGCCCAGGCCGCCCGCGCCGACCACACCGGCCATGGCGGTGTACGACACCAAGGTAATGGCGGTTACGGTGATGGCCGCGAAGATGCCGGGACGGGCTTCGGGCAGCAGCGCGCTGGTGATGATCTGGCGCGTTGTTGCGCCCATCGACTGGGTGGCTTCGATGATGCCGCGGTCCACTTCACGCAGGGCGGTTTCGACCAGGCGCGCGAAGAACGGCGTGGCCCCGACCACCAGAGGCGGAATGGCGCCGGCGACGCCCAGCGAGGTGCCGGTGATCAGCACGGTGATCGGGATCATCACGATCAGCAAAATGATGAACGGCAGCGAACGCAGGATGTTGACGACCAGCGACAGCAGCGCGTACACGCCTTTTTGCTCGAACATCTGGCGCGGGCCGCAAAGGAACAGCAGCACGCCCAACGGCAGGCCCAGCAGCACGGTGAAGAACAGCGAGCCGAACAGCATGATCATGGTGTCGATGGTGGCCAGCCAGATTTCGGCCCAGTCGACGTTGGCAAAGAAATTCAGGGCGTCCATCAACGCAGTACCTCCATATGTACGTCAGCTGCCTTGAAGCGGTCGAACGCCGCTTCCATGTCGCCGCCGGTGACGGCCAGGGTCAGCTGCCCATAGGGGACATCCTTGATGCGGTCGATACGCCCGGCCAGGATGCTGTAGTCGACGCCCGTCTCGCGGGCGACGGTGCCCAGCAGCGGTGCGTAGGTGGCCTCGCCCTGGAAGGTCAGGCGCACGATGCGGCCGGGTACGTGGGCGAAGTCGTCACGCTGCTCGCCTTCATCGACCTGCTCGTCCTCCTGGACGAAACGCTTGGTAGTCGCGTGCTGCGGGTGCAGGAACACATCGGCCACCGGCCCTTGTTCGACGATCTGCCCGGCGTCCATCACGGCCACGCGGTCGCAGACCCGGCGGATCACGTCCATTTCGTGGGTGATCAGGACGATGGTCAGCTTCAGCTCACGGTTGATCTCGGCCAGCAGTTGCAGCACCGACGCAGTGGTCTGCGGGTCAAGCGCGCTGGTGGCTTCGTCGCACAGCAGGATCTTAGGGTTGGTAGACAGGGCGCGGGCGATGCCGACGCGCTGCTTCTGGCCGCCCGACAACTGCGCGGGGTACTTCTTGGCGTGGTCTTGCAAGCCGACGCGGGCCAGCAGCTCGGTGACGCGCTTGTCGATGTCGCTGCGCGACAGCTCGCCGGCCAGGGTCAATGGCAGGGCCACGTTGTCGGCCACGGTCTTGGAGGCCAGCAGGTTGAAGTGTTGGAAAATCATCCCGACCTGCTGGCGGAAGCCGCGCAGCTGGTTGGCGTTGAACGCGGTGACGTCCTCGCCATCGACGATGATCTTGCCGCCCGAAGGCTCTTCGAGGCGGTTGATCAGGCGCAGCAGGGTGCTTTTGCCAGCGCCGGAGTGGCCGATCAGGCCGAACACCTGGCCATCTTCGATAGTCAGGCTGGTCGGGTTGAGGGCGGGGATTTCCCTACCGGCGACGCGGTAGGTCTTGTGCACATGTTGGAACTCGATCACGTAGCGAACCTTGTGGGGCGCATGGAATTTGGGGCAGCGGTTAGCTGGGGTGGCGCATTTTAGCCTTTTCCCATAGCTGTTCTTAGCATTTATTTCGTAATGCACCAACCCGGCGGGCATAACGCGACAACCGGTAAAGCTTATTGAACGTAGCCAATCGGGCTCCAGTCACTAATAGAACAAGCCCTCACGGGCAATGCCTGATGACTGATGAGGAAAGCCGACCATGCCCAGCAAGAAAGTTGATGCACCCAAAGAAAGCCAGGCCGCCGGGGTCAACAGCCCTGATCATGCCAATACCAATACCAAGCTGCAGAGCCTTGAAAATGTGCGCAGCGATGCCACAGGCCAGGCCCTGCGCACCAATCAAGGCGTGAAGATCGCCGACAACCAGAACACCCTCAAGGCCGGGCCACGCGGGCCGTCGCTGCTCGAAGACTTCATCATGCGTGAGAAGATCACCCACTTCGATCATGAGCGCATCCCTGAACGCATCGTCCATGCCCGAGGCACCGGCGCCCATGGTTACTTCCAGAGCTACGGCAGCCACGCCGAGCTGACCAAGGCCGGTTTCCTGCAGGACCCTGAGAAGATCACCCCGGTGTTCGTGCGCTTTTCCACCGTGCAGGGCCCACGTGGGTCGGGTGACACAGTGCGGGACGTGCGTGGTTTTGCCGTCAAGTTCTACACCGATGAAGGAAATTTCGACCTGGTTGGCAACAACATGCCGGTGTTCTTCATCCAGGATGCGATCAAGTTCCCCGACTTTGTGCATGCGGTGAAGCCCGAGCCGCACAACGAAATGCCCACCGGCGGTTCGGCCCACGACACGTTCTGGGACTTCGTTTCGCTGGTCCCTGAGTCGGCGCACATGGTCATGTGGGCCATGTCTGACCGCGCCATTCCGCGCAGCCTGCGGATGATGGAGGGCTTTGGCATCCACACCTTCCGCCTGATCAATGCCGAAGGCGTGGCCAGCTTCGTCAAGTTCCACTGGAAGCCGCGCCAAGGCGTGCACTCCGTGCTGTGGGACGAAGCGCAAAAGCTTGCGGGCAAGGACACCGACTTCCACCGCCGCGACCTGAGCGAGGCCATCGAGACCGGCGACTACCCTGAGTGGGAGCTGGGCGTACAGATCGTGCCGGAAGCCGATGAGCACAAATTCGAGTTCGACCTGCTCGACCCCACCAAGATCATCCCCGAAGAACTGGTGCCGGTTACGCCGTTGGGCAAGATGGTGCTCAACCGTAACCCCGACAATTTCTTCGCCGAAGTGGAGCAGGTTGCGTTCTGCCCTGGGCATATCGTGCCGGGCATCGACTTTTCCAATGACCCCCTGCTGCAAGGCCGGTTGTTCTCCTACACCGACACGCAACTGAGCCGGCTGGGTGGGCCGAACTTCCATGAAATCCCGATCAACCGCCCGGTCGCGCCGAACCATAACAACCAACGTGACGCGCTGCACCGGCAGACTATCCACAAGGGCCGCGCGTCCTACGAACCCAACTCGATTGACGGCGGCTGGCCGAAAGAAACCCCTGCCGCGGCCCAGGATGGCGGCTTTGAGAGCTATCAGGAACGCATCGACGCGGTGAAGATTCGCCAGCGCAGCGAGTCGTTCGGCGATCACTTCTCGCAGGCGCGTTTGTTCTTCCACAGCATGAGCCCCAATGAGCAGCAGCACATCATCAAGGCGTACAGCTTCGAGCTGGGCAAGGTGGAGCGCGAGCACATCCGCGTGCGAGAGGTGAACGAGATTCTGGCCAACATCGACCTGAAGCTGGCAGCAGCGGTGGCGGCCAACCTGGGCTTGCCTGCGCCCAAGGCTGGCACGGTGCAGGTCAAAGGCAGCAAGTTGGCGCAATCACCGGCCTTGAGCCAGATGAATCACCCGGGCAGTGTCGGTATCAAAGGCCGCAAGATTGCCGTGCTGGTGGCCGATGGGGTGGATGGGGCGAGTGTCGATCAGTTGGTCAAGGCGCTGGAGGCGCACAGTGCGCGCATTCTGGTGCTGGGGCCAAGTTCGGCGCCGGTTAAAACCGCCCAAGGCAAGCCGCTGCCGGTGGATGCGTCGATGGAGGGCATGCCTTCGATCATGTTCGACGGCATTCTGGTGCCGGCTGGCAAGGCGTCGCTGGATGCGTTGGGCGCCAGTGGCTTGGCCAAGCACTTCCTGCTGGAAGGCTACAAGCACCTGAAGGCGATCGCGTTGGCCAAGGAAGGCAAGGCATTGCTGGGCAGCTTGGGGCTCAAGGAGGACAAGGGCTTGCTGCTGGGGGATGACCAGAAAACCGTGGATGCCTTTGTGAAAGCGGTAGAGGGGCATCGGGTTTGGGAGCGGGAGGCGGCTGCTGAGGCGGTGCCTGCCTAAGGGGGGCTGCTTTGCAGCCCATCGCCGGCAAGCCAGCTCCTACAAGTGCACCACAGTTCCCGAAGGTAGTGGTGGCCTTGTGGGAGCGGGCTTGCCCCGCGAAGCTGTTCAGCGCTGATGCGGGACCAGTACCACCTGGGCGGGCAGCTTGCGCTGAATTTCGTGCTTCTGGTTTAGCTTGAACCCGCTGTCAATCTTGTGCACTCGCTTTTCCAGCAGCGTCTTCAACCAAGGTGCATCCTCGGTGCGCGGCACCTGGAACACCACGTCGCACTGGTAACTCACCACATCGGCAGCAATCTCATCGAGCTGACGGCGCATGGCGGCAATGTCCGTGGTCTTCAGCGCAATCACCGTGCTCGGTGCAGTTGGGTCGATCACTCGCGCCTGGGGCTTGGCCTCGGCCGCCTTCAGCGCAGCCTCGGCCTTTTCCAGCTCGGCCTTACGGGCCTGGCTGACGGCATCGCCACCGGTGACCGCCGGGGCCTGGGGCATCAGCGCGCGGGCACGTGCCAAGGCGGTGGCTGCAGCGTTGACGTCGCCCTTCTGCAGGACGATCTGGCTACGCTGCAGGTACGCTTCGGCCAGCTGCCGCTGGTACTGTTCCAGGCGCGGGTCAACAGGTGACTGGGCCTGCAAGGCAGCCAACTGGTCTTCGGCGGTAGCCAGCTCATTGCTGGCGATGTTCTGTTGCAACTGCTGCCAGGCATCGGCTTGGGCAGGTGCATCGGCCTGTTCGACCGGGGCACTGGAACAGGCAGCCAGGAACAGGGAAAACGCGGCAACAAGCAGATAACGGGAGGCGAACGGCTTCATTCCTGCGACTCTCTATTTGCGCAAAAAGCGAGCAAGTCTACACCCAGGTGTGCACGCTCGAAAACAAGTCTTACAGACCTTTTACCCGCGAAAAGGTTGCAGGGTGCGCTGTTGCGCACCCCGGTTTTCAGCGTTTTGGCAGGGCCAGGCTCAGCAAGAATAGCACTGCCGCGCAGACCACGATGGAGGGGCCGGCCGGGGTGTCCTTGAACCAGGACATGGCCAAGCCGCCGCACACCGCCGTCACCCCCAGCAGGCTGGCGCCCAAGGCCATCTGCTCGGGCGAGCGGGCGTGGCGTTGCGCGGCGGCGGCGGGGATGATCAGCAGCGAGGTAATCAACAGCACACCGACGATCTTCATCGCCACGGCGATCACCACGGCAATCAACAGCATCAAGGCCAGGCGCAGGCCCGCTACTGGCAGGCCCTCGACCATGGCCAATTCTTCATGCACGGTCACGGCCAGCAACGGCCGCCACAGTGCGGCGAGCAGCAGCAATACCAGCACGCTGCCGCCGAGGATCCAGGCAAGGTCAGTGGTGCTGATGGCCAGCAGGTCGCCGAACAGGTAGGCCATCAGGTCGATGCGTACATCGTGCATGAAGCTCAGGACCACCAGGCCCAGGGACAGCGTGCTGGGGGCGAGGATGCCAAGCAGGGTGTCGGAGGCCAGCGGTTGGCGTTGCTGCAAGGTCACCAGCAAGATCGCCAGCAGCAGGCAGCCCACGGTTACCGCCAGTGCTGGGCTCACGTCCAGGGCGAAACCCAGGGCTACCCCGAGCAGCGCGGCGTGGGACAGGGTATCGCCGAAATAGGCCATGCGCCGCCACACCACGAAAGACCCCAGAGGGCCGGCCACCAACGCCAGGGACAGACCGGCAAGCAGGGCATAAAGAAGAAAATCAGCCATGCTTGCAGTGCTCTCCGTGAACATGGGTGCCAGGGGCGACGACCGAGCCGTGCAGGTCGTGGCTGTGGTCGTGATGGTGGTGATAGATCGCCAGGCTTGGCGCGTTCTGGCCGAACAGCTCGACGAAGGCCGGGTCGTTGCTGACCTGCTCGGGGTGGCCGGAGCAGCACACATGCCGGTTGAGGCAGACCACCTGGTCGGTGGCGCTCATCACCAGGTGCAGGTCGTGGGAAACCATCAGCACGCCGCAACCGTGGCGGTCGCGCAGGCGGGTGATGAGGTTGTACAGCTCGGTCTGGCCGACCACGTCGACCCCTTGCACCGGCTCATCGAGCACCAGCAGTTGTGGCTCGCGCAGCAGCGCCCGGGCCAGCAGCACGCGCTGCATCTCGCCGCCGGAAATGGTCTGGATCGGGTTGTCGATGACCTGCTCGGCCCCCACTTCCTGCAGCGCCGACAAGGCAGCTGGGCGGTCTACGCCGGGTACCAGGCGCAAAAAGCGCAGCACCGACAGCGGCAGCGTGGCATCCACCTGGATTTTTTGCGGCATGTAGCCAATGCGCAGCTTCGGCTTGCGCCAGACTTTGCCCCGGTGCGGCTTGAGCAGCCCCAGCACGGCGCGTACCAAGGTGGTCTTGCCTGCCCCGTTGGGGCCGATCAGGGTCACGATCTGGCCCGGTGCCACTGACAGGTCGATGCTGTCGAGCACCGCCTCGCCGGCGAAGGTGACACCGACCTGCTCCAGGCGGATCAGGGCGTCGCTCATGCCGCGCTCCGGCAGTTGCTGCACAGGCCGACTACTTCCACGGTCTGGGTTTCGACGCTGAAGCCGACGCCCTTGGCGCTGCTGATGATGGCGTCGCTGATGCTGTCCTGCTCCAGCTCGATGGCCACATGGCAGGCGCGGCAGATCAGGAACTGGCCCTGGTGCACATGCTCTGGGTGGCTGCAGCCGATGAAGGCGTTGAGCGAGGCGATGCGGTGCACCAGGCCGTTGTCGAGGAGAAAATCCAGGGCGCGGTACACGGTCGGCGGTGCGGCGCGGCGGCCGTCCTGCTCGCTGAGCACTGCGAGAATGTCGTAGGCCCCCAGCGGCTTGTGGCTTTGCCAGACCAGCTCCAGCACACGGCGGCGCAGTGCGGTCAGGCGCAACCCCTGGCGGGTGCACAAGGCATCGGCTTCGGCCAGTGCGCTGTGTACGCAATGGGAGTGATCGTGGGGGCGGTTGGCCAGCGGCGTGATGGACATGGGCAGCGACGGTTCTGGATGGAGACGTTATTATGTTACCTGTTTCTGTCGAGCCGAGTATTCACCGTGTCCCGATTCCTAGCCCTTTTTGTCGCTTTCATCGCATTTTCAGCCCAGGCCGACGTGCGTGTGCTGACCAGTATCAAACCGCTGCAGCAGATTGCCGCCGCCGTACAGGACGGGGTTGGCAGCCCGGATGTGCTGTTGCCGCCTGGCGCTTCGCCGCACCATTACGCCCTGCGCCCCTCCGACGTACGGCGCGTCGCGGATGCCGACCTGCTGTACTGGATCGGGCCGGACATGGAGAACTTTCTGCCGCGCGTGCTGAAAGGGCGGGACAAGGCCACCGTTGCGGTTCAGTCGCTGACTGGCATGCAGTTGCGCCATTTTGGCGAAGACAGCCACTCGCATGATGAAGACGACCACGACGACCATGACCACGATCACCGCCCAGGCAGCCTCGACGCGCACCTGTGGCTGTCGTCGGTCAATGCCCGGGTGATCGCAGCGAAGATGGCGGCGGACCTGGCCGAGGTCGACCCCGCCAATGCCGCGCGTTACCAGGCCAACCTGAAGGCCTTTGTCGAGCGTCTTGATGCCCTGGATGGGCGTATCAAGGCGCGGGTGGCGGGTATCGCCGACAAGCCGTACTTCGTGTTTCACGAGGCGTTCGATTACTTCGAGGCCAATTATGGTCTGAAGCACACCGGGGTATTCAGTGTGGCTTCCGAGGTGCAGCCGGGCGCGCAGCATGTGGCCGCCATGCGCAAGCGCCTGCAGGAAGTGGGCAAGACCTGCGTGTTCAGCGAGCCGCCGCTGCGCCCGCGGTTGGCGGAGACACTGACGGCGGGGTTGCCGGTGCGGTTGGCCGAACTGGATGCCTTGGGTGGCACGGACCCGGTAGATGCCAAGGGCTATGAGCGCCTGCTGGAGAAGCTGGGTAGCGACCTGGCGGGGTGCCTGGAACAGCTCTAAGGCGCGCGGCCTTTTGGCGGGGTTGCGCCCGGCCTGCGGCCATGCGCGACCCTGGTAGGAGCAGCCTTGTGCTGCGAAGAGGCCGGTAATAACAGCAAAGATCCTCTGTGTGTTTACCGGCCTCTTCGCAGCACAAGGCTGCTCCTACAGGTTAATCATCGCCCTTGGTGGGTTCAGAGGGCGAACGGCAGGTGTAATGCCACCTGCTGGCGCTGCGCCAGGCGCACCTCGAACTCGCTCGGGTCGTGGATCATCACGTCCATCCCGGCAAACGATTCCGCCGCAATCAGGCGCGACAGCCAGAAACGCACACACCCGACCCGCAACATCTCGGGCCACAGTTCGGCCTCGGCGGCGGTGAACGGGCGCAGCGCCGCGTAGGCCGCCAGCAGCGCCTGGGCGCGTGGCACATCGAGGGCCCCGTGCTCATCGATACACCAGTCGTTCACGGTGATGGCGATGTCATACAGCATCGGCCCCGAGCAGGCGTTGTAGAAGTCGATTACACCGGTCAGGTGGGTGCCTTCGAACATCACGTTGTCGCGGAACAGGTCGGCGTGCAGGTTGGCCCGTGGCAAGGCCAGGATCTGCGCCTTGTGTGCATTGATTTCGTCCAGCGCTGGCTGCAGCAGCGCAACCTGTTCGGCACTCAGGCGCGGCATCAGCTCGGCGCCAGACGCCAGCATCCAGTCCAGGCCACGGTCGGTCTTGCGCTCGATGACGTGGTTGCGGGTGGCCAGGTGGATGTGAGCGAGCAACTCGCCAACCTGGGCGCAGTGCTGGTTGTTGGGTACCTTGATGTGCTTGCCCGACAGCCGCGGCTGCAGCAACGCCGGCTTGCCACACAGTTCGCGCAGGCCATTGCCATCACGGTCACGCAGGGCGTACGGCACGGGCATGTCGGCGTCATGCAGCACGTCGAGCAGCTCGATGAAGAACGGCATGTCTTCGCTCGGGCCGCGCTCGATCAGCGTCAGGACGAACTCACCCTGTTCCAGGCTGACGAAGAAGTTGCTGTTTTCGGTACCGGCGGCGATGCCCTGGAAGTCGAGCAGACGGCCCAGCTGGTACGGCGCCAGAAAGGTTTCCAGCTCAGGCCGGGTCACGGGGGTGAAAACTGACATGATGAAAAATGCCCATACGGGCACTTCCGCCGGGAAGTGCCAAGTTAATGTGAACGATACGCGTCAGCTTACCACTCGAAGATCTTCCAGGACGGAATCAGCATGTCCGGCTGGTCGGAACGAATGAAATTGGCATCAGTGCCGTCGGCGCGTACCAGGAAATAAGGCTTGCCGTTTTTTGGCGTGATCTTGATCGCATACAGGAAGCCGTTCTGACGGTATTCCTGGATGGTTTTATCGCCTTCCGTGCGAATGGTCACCTCGGGATCGGCCGAGGGGGCGTCGTCCGCCGCCAGGGTGACGACTGGCATGGTTGCCAACAGACCGAGCAGTAACAGGCGATTGAGTGTACGCATGATAACCTTGTCCCTTTGTCGTCATTGATCCGGCTATTCTAGCTCCGGACCCGCCGAAAAGGTTGATTCTGCTCATGAGCCAAGCGCCCCTCGTCCTGGTGGACGGTTCCTCCTACCTCTACCGCGCTTTCCACGCATTGCCGCCGCTGACCACCTCCAAAGGCATGCCTACCGGCGCGGTCAAGGGTGTGCTGAACATGCTCAAGAGCCTGCGCAAGCAATACCCTGACAGCCTGTTCGCAGTGGTGTTCGACGCCAAGGGCGGTACCTTCCGCGATGCGATGTTCGCCGAGTACAAGGCCAACCGCCCGAGCATGCCCGATGACCTGCGGGTGCAGATCGAACCCCTGCATGCCAGCGTCAAGGCCTTGGGCTACCCCTTGCTGTGCGTCGAAGGCGTGGAGGCCGACGATGTGATCGGCACCCTGGCGCGCAGCAGCGCGGCGCAAGGCCGGCCGGTGATCATTTCGACGGGTGACAAGGACATGGCGCAGTTGGTGGACGGCCACGTCACCTTGGTTAACACCATGACCGGTAGCGTGATGGATGTTGCCGGCGTGCACGAAAAGTTCGGCGTCGGCCCCGAGCACATCATCGATTTCCTGGCCCTGATGGGCGACAAGGTCGACAACATCCCAGGCGTGCCGGGTGTGGGCGAGAAGACCGCTGCCGGCCTGCTGACCGGGATCGGTGGCGGCCTGCGTGATGTCTACGACAACCTCGACAAGGTCCCGGGCCTGAGCATCCGTGGCGCCAAGACCTTGCCGGCCAAGCTTGAGGAACACCGTGAGGCGGCGTTCCTGTCCTATGAGCTGGCCACCATCAAGATCGATGTGCCGCTGGATATCGAAGTCGAGGCGCTGGTCTGCGGCGAGCCAGACCGCGATGCGCTGCTGGCGTTGTACACCGAGATGGAGTTCAAGAGCTGGGTCGCCGACGTTCAGCGTGAAGCTGCCAGGGCCGGGGCAACCGTGGCCGTGCCTGAAGACGCAGCACCGGCGGCCAAGGTCGAACCGAAGTACGAGACGGTCCTCGACCAGGCCCGTTTCGACGCCTGGCTGGACAAACTGCGCCAGGCCCCGCTGTTTGCGTTCGACACCGAAACCACCGGCCTGGACGCGCAGCAGGCGCAACTGGTCGGCCTGTCGTTCGCAGTCGAGCCGTTCGAAGCCGCCTATGTGCCGCTGACCCATGACTACGAAGGCGCGCCGGTTCAGCTGGACCGCGAGGCTGTGCTGCTGGCGCTCAAACCCCTGCTGGAAGACGCAGCCAAAGCCAAGGTCGGGCAAAACGCCAAGTACGATATCAACATCCTGGCCAATGGCGCCCCGGCTATCCACATGCGCGGCGTGGCCTACGACACCATGCTCGAGTCCTATGTGCTGGACTCCACGGCCACCCGCCACGACATGGACAGCCTGGCGCAGAAGTACCTCGACCACACCACCATCACCTTCGAGCAGATTGCCGGCAAGGGCGCGAAACAGCTGACCTTCAACCAGATCCCGTTGGACAAGGCCGGCCCGTACGCCGCCGAGGACGCCGACATCACCCTGCGCCTGCACCAGGCGCTGCAGGCGCGCCTGGCCAAAACCCCAAGCGTGCAGCCGGTGTTGATGGACATCGAGATGCCGCTGGTGCCGGTGCTGGCCAAGATCGAGCGCCAGGGTGCGCTGGTGGATGCCGAGCTGCTGCACGTGCAGAGCGGCGAACTGGGCGTGAAGATGGCCGAATTGGAGCGCCGCGCCTACGAACTGGCTGGCGAGACCTTCAACCTGGGCTCGCCCAAGCAGTTGGGTGCGATCCTCTACGACAAACTGGGCATGCCGGTGCTGAGCAAGACCGCCAAGGGCCAGCCGTCTACCGCCGAGGCGGTACTCGACGAACTGGCCGAGCAAGGCTACCCGCTGCCTGAGGTACTGATGCAGTACCGCAGCCTGAGCAAGCTCAAGAGCACCTACACCGACAAGCTGCCTGGGCAGATCAACCCACGCACCGGGCGCATTCACACCTCTTACCAACAGGCGGTGGCGGCCACCGGGCGCCTGTCGTCGAGCGACCCGAACCTGCAGAACATCCCGATTCGCACCGCGGAAGGGCGGCGTATCCGCCAGGCCTTCGTGGCCAGCCCTGGCTACAAGCTGCTGGCGGCGGACTATTCGCAGATCGAGCTGCGCATCATGGCTCACCTGGCCAAGGACGAAGGTTTGCTGCACGCCTTCCGCAACAACCTCGACGTGCACCGCGCCACTGCAGCTGAAGTGTTCGGCGTGCCGCTTGAGGCGGTAACCACCGACCAGCGCCGCAGCGCCAAGGCCATCAACTTCGGCCTGATCTACGGCATGAGCGCCTTTGGCCTGGCCAAGCAGATCGGCGTCGACCGCAAGCAGTCCCAGGACTACATCGACCGCTATTTCGCCCGCTACCCGGGCGTGCTGGCCTACATGGAGCGCACCCGCGCCCAGGCCGCCGAGCAAGGCTTCGTCGAAACGCTCTTTGGCCGTCGCCTGTACCTGCCAGACATCAACGCCAAGAACCCGGCCCTGCGCAAAGGCGCTGAGCGGACGGCGATCAACGCACCGATGCAGGGTACGGCTGCCGATATCATCAAGCGGGCGATGGTCTATGTGGACAACTGGCTGACCGAGAGCGGCCTGGATGCCCGCGTGATCCTCCAGGTGCACGACGAATTGGTGCTGGAGGTGCGTGAGGAGCTGGTCGAGCAGGTAAAAGATGAAATTCGTCTGCACATGAGCCGCGCCGCGCAACTGGATGTACCGTTGCTGGTGGAGGTAGGAATTGGCGCGAATTGGGACGAAGCTCACTGATTGAGCCGGCAAAGCTGTGTAGGATCTGCGACGTGGTGACGCGGATCCTGGCATGGCTAGATGCCATTAGTGCTGGAGTTTCATGAAACTATCGCAAATAGTTTTCAGGGCTTCGGAACTAAACCGGTGAAGCGGAACTCAGAGTAACTGAATGGCTGGTGAAGCCCTTCGATGCTCCTATGTTGTGTTAAGTGTTGGCAGATATCTGGACCCCGCCCTAGCGGTCCGGACTTGGACCCCGAACTTCCCCCTCCCCATACGAAGTCCGGGGTTTTTTTTGCCTGCGATTTGCCTGACAGGCGCTGCTGCTCCCCACTGTAGGAGCAGCCTTGTGCTGCGAAAGGGCCAATATGGGCAACAGATATCTACAGCCTGACATGGCCTCTTCGCAGCACAAGGCTGCTCCTACTGGAGTCTATGCAGGTTTTCAGGCCACGGGCTTGTCTTCCAGCTCCATCCAGTCCGCCAGCACGCGGTAGGCTTCGTCCAGCCCCAGGCGCTTCGGTGCCGAGAACAGTTGGATGGTCACTGCGTCGCCCCAGCCCTTGCGGATCTCCGACTGCACCTTGAGCAAGGTGTTCTTGCCGGCGCCGTGGGTGAGTTTGTCGGCCTTGGTCAGCAGGATGTGCATCGGCATGCCGCTGGCCTTGGCCCAGTCGAGCATCATCTTGTCGAAGTCGGTCATCGGATGGCGCACGTCCATCATCAGAATTACACCGCGCAGGCACTCCCGGCTGCCCAGGTAGGCTTCCAGGTGGCGCTGCCAGTGCTGCTTGAGTGGAATCGGTACTTTTGCATAACCGTAGCCCGGCAGGTCGACCAAACGCCGTTCATCGTCCAGACTGAAGAAATTCAACAGCTGGGTGCGCCCCGGGGTTTTCGAGGTACGCGCCAGGCTGGCATGAGTCAGGGTATTGAGGGCGCTGGATTTGCCGGCGTTGGAACGGCCGGCGAAAGCCACCTCGTAACCCTGGTCGTCCGGGCATTGTTCGACCTTGGCTGCGCTGAGGGCGAATGTGGCTTTCTGGCAGAGGCCGAGGATGGGGTTCTTGACTTGCATGGGATATCCGATGTGGGTGTTGCCTGACTCTGAAGGCTCGAGCCTGGCAAGCGGTGTCGTTTCCGTTTGGATGGCGGAAGTATATAATGCCCCAGTTTTTGTGTGCTCATTCTCCCAGCGAAGGAGAGCGAGCATGGGGTGTCGAACAATAGCTCGCGCATCAGAACGCAGCGCGGCCCCCAACCCTGAAGGTCGTTCCGCATGGCGAAATGGCTGCTTGCTGTCGGTATGTTCCTGCCGTTTTTCAGCGCACAGGCTACACAGGATCCCGAGGTGTTGTACAACCGCACGTGTGCGGCCTGTCACGCCGGTCAGTTGCCACAGGCCCCCCAGCAGGGTGACCGGGCAGCATGGGAGCCAAGGCTGGCGCAAGGTGTGGATGTACTCGTGAGGCATGTGACCCAGGGTTTCAAGGCTATGCCGCCGCGTGGATTGTGCATGGACTGCAGTGCCGAGGACTACCGTTTGGTCATCCTTTGGATGAGCGGCAGTCCCGATACATAACATTTCACCCTTAGCCGTGTTGGATTAGCTGATGAACAAACTAGTCGTGAGTCTGCTGTTGACCATGGGTGTCGCAGGTGCGGCCATTGCTGCGGAACCTATCAAAGGCGATGCCGCCGCCGGCCAGGCCAAGACGGCCGTCTGTGGTGCCTGCCACAACCCCGACGGCAATAGCCTGGCACCGAACTTCCCGAAATTGGCAGGCCAGGGCCAGCGTTACCTCGAAAAACAACTGCACGATATCAAGTCCGGCAAGCGCACCGTGCTGGAGATGACCGGCATGCTGGCTGCCTTCAGTGACCAGGACCTGGCCGATATCGCGGCGTACTTCGCCAGCCAAAAAGGTAGCGTCGGGGCGGCCGACCCCAAGCTCGTCGAACGCGGCCGCGCCTTGTTCAATGGCGGCGACCTGGAAAAAGGCATGCCCGCCTGTACCGGCTGCCACTCACCGAACGGCGCAGGTATCGCCTTGGCGGGCTTCCCGCACCTGGGCGGGCAGCACTCGCAGTACGTGACCAAGCAACTGACCGAGTTCCGTGAAGGCGTGCGTACCAACGATGGCGATGCCATGACCATGCGTACCATCGCGGGCAAGCTGAGCAACCACGATATCGAAGCGTTGGCCAGCTACATCCAGGGCCTGCACTGAGGTAAATGGCGAGTTCTTCGCGGGCAAACCCGCGAAGAAGCTGGCGTATTAACATTCGGTTAATGTTGTAAGCCAAAGATGAAAGGGCGGCCGGACCGCCCTTTTTTACGTCCGCAGCCGTTACACTACAGAACTCGGGCCTGGCCCGGCCTGTCTCAACACAGGTCGCGTCGAGGCGACCCATGAATGCTCAGGAGTAAAGCATGCGTAAACTGATTCTCAGCGCTGCGCTGGTCGCCGCCAGCGTATTCGGTATGACCGCCGTACAGGCCGCCGAGCCTGTTGCCGGCAAGGAATATCTCGAGCTGAGCAACCCTGTTCCGGTTTCCGTGCCTGGCAAGATCGAAGTGGTCGAGTTGTTCTGGTACGGCTGCCCTCACTGCTACCACTTCGAGCCGGTAATCAACCCGTGGGCTGAAAAACTGCCGAAAGACGTCAACTTCAAGCGCGTACCGGCCATGTTCGGTGGCGCGTGGGACGCTCACGGCCAGATGTTCCTGACCCTCGAAGCCATGGGCGTCGAGCACAAGGTGCATGCCGCAGTGTTCGATGCCATCCAGAACCAGAAAAAGCGCCTGACCGAGCCTCAGGACATGGCCGACTTCCTCGCCACCCAAGGCGTGGACAAGGACAAATTCCTCGCCACCTTCAACTCCTTCGCCATCAAAGGACAGGTCAACCAGGCCAAGGAACTGGCGAATAAGTACGAAATCACCGGCGTCCCGAGCATGGTCGTCAACGGCAAGTACCGCTTCGACCTGGGCACTGCAGGCGGGCCAGAGGGCGTGCTGAATGTCGCCGACCAGCTGATCGCCAAGGAGCGCGCCGCTAAGTAAGCGGCGTACCTATGCCCCGCTTCCGAAGCACGCGTGGCATTGGCCTGCACCAGCCGCAGGTCAACGAACATCACCTGCAGGCGCCCGGCCTGCCAGAGGATGGGCGCCTGCGGCTGCTCAGTTTCAATATTCAGGTCGGCATCAGCACCGAGCGCTACCGGCATTACCTGACCCGCAGCTGGCAGCACCTGCTGCCGCACACCGGGCGTGCCAGCAACCTGCAAAAAATCGGCAAGCTGCTCAGTGACTTCGACCTGGTGGCCTTGCAGGAAGCCGATGGCGGCAGCCTGCGTTCGGGCTACATCAACCAGGTCGAACACCTGGCCCAACTGGGCGCCTTCCCTTACTGGTACCAGCAGCTCAACCGTAACCTCGGGCGCTTCGCCCAGCACAGCAACGGCGTGCTCAGCCGCCTCAAGCCGCAACACCTTGAGGACCACCCCCTGCCCGGCCCGGCCGGTCGCGGTGCCATTCTGGTGCGCTTCGGCGAGGGTGAAGATGCGCTGATCGTGGTGATGATGCACCTGGCGCTCGGCGCCAAAACCCGCGCCCTGCAGCTTGGCTACATTCGCGAGCTGATTGGCGGCTACCGCCATCAGGTGTTGATGGGTGACATGAACACCCATGCCACCGACCTGCTGGAGCATTCCCCCCTGCGCGACCTGGGCCTGGTCGCCCCGCAAGTCGAGGCCACCTTCCCCAGTTGGCGACCGCAGCGTTGCCTGGACCATATCCTGCTCAGCCCAAGCCTCACCCTTGAGCGCGTCGAGGTGTTGGCGCAGCCAATTTCCGATCACCTTCCCGTTGCCGTCGAGATTCGATTGCCTGATGCATTGACTGTGGATACGCTGCCGGTTTTGAGCTAATTGCCATCACCGTTTGCGGGCCCGGGCATGACTGACGACGCTGAACGCTGGAAAGAGAAATACCTTAAGAGCATCGAGCAGCAAGAGAAGCTTGAACGCCGTTGGGACGCGCGTCTCGACCTGCTGCGTCGTGGGCTGGTGCGCAGCACCCTGGCCGCCGAAGGCAGTGACAAGGTGGTGGACCAGTGCATGAAGGAAATGCGCGAGGTCATCCGCAGCGACAACATGGACGCAGGCCTTGCCGGGCTGATTCCGCGCCTGGAAAAAGCCGTGCTGGATTCCGAGCAACGCCGGGAAACCCGCATGAACCAGGTCAGCGATGCGCTGACGGCGCTGGTCACCCAGCTGCAAGGCTTGCCGCTGCCAAGCGACATCTCGCGGCCGCTGAAAAAACTGGCGAAAAAACTCGACGGCGGGGTTGCCCAGTCGCGTGAGCTGCCCCCGTTGCTGGGGGAGCTGAGCGGCCTGCAAGGTCGCGCGCTGGATGCGTTGGGCAAGCCTGAAGAAGAGCGGCCAGGCTTTTTGCAGCGCTTGTTTGGTGGTCGTGACAGCGAGCAGCCCGACGAAGCAGAGGTTGCACTGGCGGCGGCGCCTGTTGTGGCAATGGCTGAGGCCGTGGTGCCGCCCGTTGCCGCCCCCGTTCAGCGCGTTGCTGAAGACGCGCAGCCCGAGGATGTAGACGCACTGCTGCCCCTGGCACCCCCAGCACTGGCTGAGCCAGCCTTGGTAGCGGAGCTGGAAGGGCCGGCGCTGATCGAAACCGCAGACGTGCCGAGCGCGCCGCCACCCGAGCCTGTGCCGGATGAGGCGACAGCGCCAGAGCCAGCCCTCAGCCAACCCACGCCAGAGGCCGTACCGCCGCAGACGCTGGAAGAAACGTTCGGTGAAGATGGCCCCTATGCCCTGCCCTACGCGGTAGAGCCGCCCTACAGCCAAGTGGCCGCCCATATCGAGCAGACCCTGATCGGCCTGCTCGACGACCTCAGCCTGCCCGAGCGGCACAAGGCCCAGGCCCTGGAAATGCGCGAGCGGGTGGCGCGGGGGCTGAATTGGTACGAACTGATCCCGGTGCTCGACGACTTGGCGGTGCTGATGCTGGCGATCACCGACAGCGGCCAGCACGAATTCGAGACCTACCTGCAACAGCTCAACGAGCGCCTGGAAGGCTTCCAGAGCCACCTGCACGAAGCCAGTGCCGGGCATGCCGACAACAGCACCGCCGCCGAGGCGCTGGACACCCAGCTGCGCCAGCAGGTCGATGGGCTGCAGAGCAGTGTGAAGGGCGCCGCCGACGTGGACAGCCTCAAGCACATCCTGGAAAACCGGCTCGAGGGCTTGCTGGTGACCATGGACGAGCACAAGCATGAGCGTGATCGCCGCGAGCAGGAGCTTGCCGGTCGCCTGCAGGGCCTGTCCGAGCGCGTGGCGAACATGGAGCACGAGGCGCTTGGCTATCGCGAGCACCTTGAAGAGCAGCGGCAAAAGGCCTTGCTCGACCCGCTGACCGGCCTGCCCAATCGCGCGGCTTGGAGCGAGCACCTGGAACGCGAGATGCTCGACTGGCATGAAAACGGCGGCCACTTGGCCATGGCGATTCTCGACCTGGACCACTTCAAGCGCATCAACGACAACTATGGGCACCTGGCGGGTGACAAGGTGCTGAAGATCGTCGCCGACCAGCTGCGCAAGCGCCTGCGCGGGCGCGACTTCATCGCCCGCTTTGGCGGTGAGGAATTCGTCCTGCTGTTCCCGCAGACTTCACCCGCCGCGGCCGCACAGATGGCTGAGCTACTGCGTGCGACCATCGAAGCCTGCCCGTTCCATTTCAAAGGCGAGCGCGTGGTGATCACCGCCTCCATTGGCTTGGGTGCATTCCGCTCCGGCGAGCGCGGTGACCAGGTGCTCAAGCGCGCCGACACCGCGCTGTACCGTGCCAAGGACTTGGGGCGCAACCGTGTCGAGCAGGGGTAAGGGGCGGCGCTGACTCACGGCGAGCACAGGCCATTCAGAGCACGTTATACTGTAGCGCTTACACGCTGAGGCCGCCGACGTGCTTTCCACCGTTAAAAAAACACTGCTCACCTGCTTGCTGATTGCTGTTGCGGGTTGCTCGACGGGCCTGCGCATTGACCGCAGCCACCCGTCGGCCAACCAGGACGAGCGTATCCAGTTTGTCGTCCTGCACTACACCAATGCCTCGCTCGAGCGCTCATTGGCGCTACTGACCCATGGCGAGGTCAGCAGCCACTACCTGATTGGCGATGGCCCGGCCACGGTCTATCAGCTGGTGGATGAAAGCCGCCGCGCCTGGCACGCCGGTGACAGCCAATGGCAACGGCGCACCTGGTTGAATTCGACCTCGATCGGGATCGAAATCGTCAACCCAGGGTTCACCGATACGCCGAATGGCCGAGTCTGGCACCCCTACAGCGAAGCCCAGGTTCAGGCCTTGATCGCGCTGCTCAAGGACATCGTCAAACGCAACAACATCGACCCCCGGCATATCGTTGGCCACAGCGATATCGCGCCGTTGCGCAAGCTCGACCCAGGCCCGTTGTTCCCGTGGAAGCGCCTGGCCGACGCGGGTATCGGTATCTGGCCCGAGCCTAACGCAGTGGCTCGGCAACAAGCCTTCTTCAGCGTCAACCCGCCGAGCGTGAACTGGTACCAGCAGGAGTTGGCGCGGTTTGGTTATGCCATCGCGCAAACTGGCGAACTGGACGTTGCCACCCGGCATGTGATCGCGGCGTTCCAGATGCGCTTCCGCCCACAACGCTTCGATGGCATGCCCGATGCCCAGACGGCCGCCATGCTGCAAGTGCTCAACCGCATGCGTTGATGCAGGGGGAATGGGCTGCGCAGCAGCCCTTGACCCGTTAATCGCCCAACGGCGAGGATGATTCTCGATTCAGTTGCTATACCTTGGTAATCAACTGGATGCCCTTGATGTCAGCCCTCATCGCCACGCTGCGCCAAATTTTTTACCGTCCCTGGATGCTGGCCTCACTGGCAGCACTGGCCAGCGCCGCACTGTTGCTCACCGCCAGCATCGGTATTGCCCTGCAGCAGATGAAACAAAGCGAGAGTGAACAGATGAATGCGCAGGGCGAGCGCTTTCTCGATCGCCTTGAGCAGGTATTCGGCCAGCTTCGTGAAGGGGTCGACACCCTGCAGGCACAGCCCTTGCGCGGCTGCAGCCCAGAGATGCTGGCGGCATTGCAGCAGGTGGGCCTGAGTTCGCGCTTCATTTATGAGGCCGCGTACGTCGATGCCCATGTCGCCTGCTCCAACCGGGGGGATGAACGAGCCTTCGAGCCACTGCGTGCGCCCGACATCAAGGGGCCGACCTACAGCTACTGGTTGAACACCACGATCGAGCCCGACGAAAACCTGGCGGCCCTGATGCTGGGGCGTGGCAATTTCGTGGTGTCCACGTCGCGCGGGCACCTGACCGATGTTGTCGACCTGCCGCCCGGTGGCAGCCTGGTGGTGGTGCTGGACAACGGTACCCGGGCCATCCCGGTACTAGGCCCGCCGCAGGTGTGGCCACCACCCTCAGCCTGGTCGGCCAGCCACAAGTCGCTGCTCGAATTGAGCGACCGCCTCATCTATCGCATGCCGACCAAATCGCCGGATTACCAACTGGTGCTGATTGCGCCACGCGCCAGCCTACCCCTGCGCATGAACGGCATGCTCTGGCTGCTGTTCCCTGGCAGCGTGCTGGCCGCCTGCTGCATTGGCTGGCTGGTGTTGCAGCTGATTCTGCAGCGCCGCTCGATGAGCTCGGAGCTGCAGAACGCACTGCGCCGGGGCGAACTGCAGGTGCTTTACCAGCCGATCATCGAACTCGACACACGGCGTTGTGTCGGTGCCGAGGCCCTGGTGCGCTGGCGCCGTCCGGACGGCACCTTGACCAGCCCGGACCTGTTCATTCCGTTGGCCGAAAATACCGGGCAGATCCGCCAGATCACTGACTTTGTCTTGCAGCGGGTGCTTGAGCAGTTGGGCCAGTTGCTGCGGTCGCACCGCAACCTGTACATCTCGGTAAACCTTGCGGCGTGTGATGTGATGGTCCCGCGCATTGGCCGGGTGGCGGCGCGGCTGCTGGCCTTGCACCGGGTGGCGGCCAGCCAGATCGCCTTCGAGGTGACCGAACGCGGCCTGATCGACGTGGTGGTAGCGCGCGACAACCTGCAGGCCCTGCGTGCGGTAGGCCACCAAGTATTGATCGACGATTTTGGCACGGGTTATTGCAGCCTCGCCTACCTGCAGACGCTGCCCGTGGACTGCCTGAAGATCGACAAGGCCTTCATTGATGCCTTGGGGCACGATGCCGCCAGCAGTGGTGTGGCCCCGCACATCATCCGCATGGCCCACGACCTGCACCTGCGGGTGATTGCCGAAGGCATCGAATGCGAAGACCAGGCGGTGTTGCTCAACAGTGAAGGGGTCAATTACGGCCAGGGCTGGTTATTCGCCCGGCCGTTGAACGCCCGCCAGTTTGCCGAGCTGGTGACCCGCGGGTGGCGGGCGGTGCCGGCGCGGCGGGGTACCGATGAGTCTTGAGGGCAAACCCTGTCGTCAGACCGGCAATGCCATGTAGAACTGAGTGCCCTGCCCCGGCCGGGAAAACACGCCCATTCTGCCGCCGTGCAGTTGCACGATTTCTTTGCACAACGCCAGGCCAAGCCCCGCGCCACCTTTTTTGCGCCCGACCTGCACAAAGGGCTCGAAGATGCGCCCTTGCTGCCCATAGGCGATACCCTCACCATTGTCTTCGACACTGATGATCACCCGCTCCGCATGCCGCCTGGCGTGAAGCCGTATACGGCCACCGCTGGGGGTATGGCGGACGGCGTTGTGCAGCAGGTTGTCCAGCACCCGGTCGAGCTGGGCGATGTCGGCTTGAATACGTGGCAGCGGCAGTTCCAGCTCCTTGATCAACTCGATCTGTTTGTGCGCGGCCTGCTCGTTAAAACGCAGCTGCGCGCGCTCCAGCAGTTCATCGATGGCACAGGGGGCGAGGTCGAGCTTCTGCAGGCCGCTCTGGTAGCGGGAGAAATTGAGCAGGTCGTTGATCAGTTGGGTCAGCCGCTGCATTTCCTCGCCGATGGTCTCGAGCAGGTCGTACTCGCGCGCCTCGGGCGGGAACTTCACCCGCTCACGCAGCAGGCCGAACGCCATGTGCATGCCCGTGACCGGGGTGCGCAGCTCGTGCGAGGCACGCAGCACGAACTCGCTGCGTACGCGCTCGAAGGCCCGTTGCTCGGTGACATCGTGCAGCACCATCACCGCACCCAGGATCGGCCCCTGGGGGTGGCTGACCGGTGTCAGGCTGTAGGTCAGAAGGCGGGTTTCTTCATCGACGTCGATGTTCAGGTCGTCGGGTGGGCGATCTAGGCTGCCACCGCGCAGCACCTGGCGTAGCTGTTGCTCCAGCTCCGGGCGTTGCAAGGCTTCGGCCAGGGTGTTGCCCAGGCGGCTGTCGCTCCAGCCCAGCTGGCGCTGCGCCACAGGGTTGAGGTGTTCCAGGCGGCCTTGGCGGTCAATGATCAGCAGGCCATCGTCGATGCTGTCTAGCACCGCTTGCAGGCGTTGCTGGCCGGCCAGCAGTTCATCGACGTTGGTTGCCTGGTGCTTACGCAGGGCGTCGGCCATGAGCCCGAAACGGCGGGTCAGCTGGTTCAGCTCGATGGCCTGAGTGACTGGCAGCGTCACATCGAAGTCGCCCTTGCCGAGTTGATCGGCCGCCTTGGCCAAGGCCTCGATCGGTTGGCCGAAGCGTCGCGCGATGTTGTGCGCCGTGATGAAACCCAGCACCAGGATCACCAAGCCCATCAGGCCAAGGACGCCGCTGACCATCAAGGCGCGATCGCGGGTATGTTCCTCGCTGCGGGTAATGTGATCCAGCGCTTGCTTGTGGGCGTCGATGAGGTCGGTGCGCACTTGGTTGAAGGCAGCCCCCAGGGGCTGGTCCATACCCATGCTGCGCGCCGGTGCAGGGCTGTCGCGGTAGGCCTCGAGGAAGGTCTGGTAGTTGCTGCTGGCCTTGCTGAAGCCGGTGCGTTCGCCGCCTTGTTCAAGCCCTTGGTTGAGCAGGGACTGGAAGTTGTCTTGCAGCACTTGCAGGCTTTGCGGCGCGGTGTCCTCGTCGAGGATCAGGGTCAGCTGTTCGCCGAGGTTCTGCCGCAATTTAAGCCCCACTTCCAAGGCGTGGGTGGTGTCACGCACGAGCTGCTGTTGCACCGAGGCCATCTGCAGCACGCTCACCAGGCCCAGCATCAGGCCGAGCAAGGCCACCGTGACCAGCGCCGAAATGCTGAGGAAAAGCCGCGTGCGCAGCTTCATCTGCCACTTCATAGGTTGTACTGCTTACGTTTGCGATACAGGGTCGAGGCATCGATGCCCAGGGTTTTGGCGGCCTGGTCAAGGGTATCGCTGGCAGCCAGCACCGCGCCGATGTGGGCGCGCTCCAGTTCATCCAGGCTCAACGCCGCGCCAACCCGTGGTGCGTTGCCGGCCGGTTGTTCGCCCATGCCCAGGTGGCTGATTTCGACGCGCTCCTGCGGGCAGATGATGCTGGCGCGTTCGACCACGTTGCGCAGTTCACGGATGTTGCCAGGCCAGCGGTAGTTGAGCAGGGCTGCACGGGCTTCGTCGCTGAAGCCGCGGGCGGGCCGGGAGTATTCCTTGACGAAGCGGGCCAGAAAACGGTCGGCCAGGGTCAGGATGTCTTCGCTGCGCTCGCGCAGGGGCGGCAGGTGCAAGGTGATCACGTTCAGGCGGTACAGCAGGTCTTCGCGGAAGCGGCTTTCGCGCACCATCTCCTCGAGGTTGAGGTTGGTGGCAGCCAGAATGCGCACATCGGCGCGTCGGGTGACCGGGTCACCCACGCGCTCGTACTCCTTGTCCTGGATAAAGCGCAGCAGCTTAGGCTGCAAGGTCAGTGGGAAATCACCGATTTCATCCAGGAACAACGTGCCTCCGTCGGCCTGGCTGACCCGGCCAAGGGTGCTCTCGCTGGCACCGGTGAAGGCGCCGCGGGTATGGCCGAACAGCTCGCTTTCCATGAGCTCGGCATTCAGCGAGGGGCAGTTGATGGTGACGCAGGCTTTGCGCGCACGCTTGCTCCAGCCATGAATGGCGCGGGCCAGCTCGCCCTTACCGGTGCCGGACTCGCCCAGGATGAGGATGTTGGCATCGGTGGTTGCAACCTGGCGCGCCGTTTCCAGCACCACCATCATGGCCGGGCTGTGCGAGTCGAGGCCGTCCTTGGGTTTGCGCACCTCGCCTTCAAGGGCTTCGAGGCGTGCCGACAGTTGGCGCACTTCCAGCTGTTTGGCGGTGGCCAGGCGCAGCTGGTCTGGGCTGCAGGGCTTGACCAAGTAATCGGCCGCCCCTGCCTGGATGGCATCCACCGCGGTGTCGATCGCCGAATGCGCGGTCACGATCACCACCCGCATCCAGGGGGCCTGGATGCGCATCTGCGCCAGCACGTCGAGGCCGTTGTCCTCGCCCAGGCGCAGGTCGAGGAAGCACAGGTCGAACACCTGGCGTTGCAGCAAGGTTTCGGCTTGGGCGGCACTGTTGGCGGTGGCCACGCTATAGCCTTCGTCTTCGAGGCAGTAGCGGAAGGTGCGCAGGATCGCGGACTCGTCATCCACCAGCAGAATGCGGCCTTGGTTGTCCTGGGCTGATTCCATTTCCTGCGCTCCTTAGGATAGATCTTCAATTAGTGTGGGAAAAATCGGGCAAGTTGCATGGTCAATTCTGAAGGATTCTGTCCTTTGCATGCTAGCCAATGGCCAAAGTAAGCCCGAAAACCGCGATATCTCGATGATTTGCTTAGAGCTACGCGCTGGCACATTGGTTGCGACTATTTTCTGTTTTTGCCAACAAAGGAGGCACACCCATGCCCTTTTCCCCACGACTGGCCGTGTTGGCGGCCACCTTGCTGCCGGTATTGACCCCGGCATTCGCTGACCCTGTGCAGGACGCCCGCCTGGAGGGCTCGCTGCAAACCGCGTTATCGCTCAACCGCATGCTCAACCCGTTTCGCATCGATGTCGAGGTGGACGGCCAGCAGGCGCGGCTGACCGGTGAGGTCGAGAACGATGTCGAGCGCCAGTTGGCCGAGCATGTCGCCCTGGCTACCCGCGGTATCGAAAAGGTCGACAACCAGTTGAAGGTCAATGCCCAGCTGGTGGAGCGCCCGCTGGAACTGCGGGCTTATGCACAGCGGCTGGAAGATGCAACGTTGGCTGCCGTGATCCGGGCACGGCTGCTGTGGAGCCGCACGACCGAGAAAGCGCCTATCGAGGTGCAAAGCAGCGATGGCGTGGTGACGCTTCGCGGCAGGGTCGACAGCGCAGAGGCCAAGGAGCTGGCCGGGGTGGTGGCGCGAACCACCGACGGCGTGCACCTGGTCAACAACCTGGTCAGCCTGGACACCGCCGCCATGGCCAAGGCTCGCGAGAACCCGGTGGGTGCCCCGACCGGGCCGCAACCCAGCGATAGCTGGATCGTCGACAAGATCCAGAACAGCTTCCGTTTCAGCCGCAACCTCGATGGCCTGAACCTTAAGGTGGCCAGCCAAGAGGGCCTGGTGCGGCTGTCGGGAGAGGTGGTCAGCAGCGAGCAGAAAACCATCGCCGTGGAGATCGCCCGGCAGATCATCGGCGTGCGTGGTGTGGACGCCGACCTGCTCAAGGTCGCGACCAAGGTCGAGGGCTGATCGTGCAATTCGCACGACGCCAAGGACGGCATCGTGCAGGATACGTCCTTCGGTGCCATGGGTGATTATCTTAAGTATTTGATTTTAAAGGAATTTTATTGAATTCAAAGGCTGGCATGCAGGCTGCAATTACCTGTTCAGGTTTGAACAACAATTACAGCAGGAGGAGCCGGCATGAACCGCCAATCCGTCAACCGCTCGCAGAACGCCGCACTGCCTTTGCGCCAGTTCCTGTTTCTCGGCATGGCGCTGCTGATGACTTTGGCCGCCGGCCTCTTCTACTACAGCTGGCAGACCGCGCGTCTGGCGGATCAAGTGGCGGCGCAGACCGCGCTGTTGACGCAGATTCAGGCAACCCGTGCCAGCACCCTGGTGAGGGCGGCTGACCCGCTGCCTTCGCCTAAGGCCAATGCATCGCCGGCCACCGTAGAAACTGTCGTACCCCAGGATCGCTGGGTGTTCTGAGCCTGTCCTGGACGCCTAGGGCCGGATTGATTTCAAAAAAGAAAGGAGAACCACCATGCTGAGTTGGGCTATCACTTTCCTCATCATCGCCATTGTCGCCGCCGTACTGGGCTTCGGTGGTATCGCTGGCGCCGCCACGGGTATCGCGAAGATCCTGTTCATCGTCTTCCTGGTCCTGTTCGTAGCCTCCTTCTTCTTTGGACGTGGTCGAGGTTGACGATGAGCAGGAAGCTTTGCACTGCCCTGGCTGCCGCCTTGTTGCTGGGCGGCAGTGCAGGGGCGATGGCGGCCAATGACGGCCAGGTCCGGGTCGACCAGTTGCTCGGCTCGGACCCTGAATACCGGGAAGCCTGGGAGGACACGATCAAGGGCGAGGAACGGCTGCCCGATTGGGTAGTCAACCTCACCGGCAGTGCCCAGGAGCAGATGTCGGCAGTCACCGAGGACGGCGACCAGTACCTGGTCGGCCCCCTGTGCGAAACGGCGGACAACTGCACCTACAAACGCCTGATCGTGGCGTTCAGTTGGGACAAGGACGATGCCTACGGGATGCTCGTGGAGGTACCCGAAGGCTTGCCGAGCGACAAGTCGCCTACCCGTCACGCGCAGTACCGCTGGCTTGGCAAGCCGGATGACGGCATGAAGGCGATGTTGCGCGAGCAACTCAAGCGTGACCCGAAATGGTACTGAGCGTTTAGCCAGCGCTGATGAACGGTAACGCACTGTCACGTAATAGAAGCTGAACCTTTTTATAGTTCAGGCTTCTATGATGCGCCGCCCCGAGGAGGGGCAGCACATGACCATGGGGCCGGGCTGTTCTGATTGTTGCAAGATCGGAGTGGCCTAGGGGTACAGGGAGTGCCTCCAGTATTGGGCCGGGTCAGGAAAGGCGGAATCGGAAGCCTCAGGTCGGGGGTGTCATCGGGGACACCGCACCGACCTGACTTCCGAGGAGCCATCAGCCATTTCATCAATGCCATCGTCCAATGGCCCCTCTTGCGTGTTTTTCGCTTCGGGACACATTTTGTCTCGACCGTACATCACATTTTTTTTCCGTTCGGTGCCGCTGCCGCAAGTGTCATTTCGGCCATTCGGATTGTCGAACAAGCCATTCATCCCCCTCCCTATGCACTGCCATATCGGCCCAAAAATGGCGCTTTGGTCTTGTTCGGGTTTCCGAACGTTATAAATCAAGCACTTGCGACATGCCATTTTCAGCGCAAACCGTTATGCAGTATCGGCATGGGGTATGCGTTTCCGGCATTAGATTTCCCCCTTCCCCATCGCAATAGTTGCCGCCTTTTCGCTGGCCCGAGCGCCCTGTCGCTCGCTCGCGGTGTCCTTACATGAGGTCGCCGGACGGAAGCTTTTTCGCTCACCGTGACGTTGCCAACGGCTCTGTTACGCGCGTTTTCGTTCGACGCCCATGACCACTAGAACAAAGGGTAAAGACATGAAGAAGGCAAAACTGAGCCTCGCCTGGCAGATCGTTATCGGTCTGGTCCTGGGCGTTGCAATCGGCGCGCTACTGAATCATTTCAGTGCGGAAAAGGCATGGTGGATCAGTAACGTCCTCCAGCCCGCTGGTGACATCTTCATTCGCCTGATCAAGATGATCGTCGTCCCGATCGTGATTTCGTCGCTGATCGTGGGCATCGCCGGAGTTGGCGACGCGAAGAAACTGGGCAGCATCGGCCTCAAGACCATCATCTACTTCGAAGTGGTGACCACCATCGCCATCGTCGTCGGTCTGGTGTTGGCCAACCTGTTCCACCCGGGCGCCGGCATCGACATGAGCACCCTGGGTACCGTGGACATCTCCAAGTACCAGGCCACCGCGGCCGAAGTGCAGCATGAGCACGCGTTCATCGAAACCCTGCTGAACCTGATCCCGTCGAACATCTTCGCAGCGCTGATGCGTGGCGAAATGCTGCCGATCATCTTCTTCTCGGTAATGTTCGGCCTGGGCCTGTCGAGCCTGCAGGCAGAACTGCGCGACCCGCTGGTGCGTACCTTCCAGGCTGTGTCGGAGACCATGTTCAAGGTCACCCACATGATCATGAACTACGCCCCGATCGGCGTATTCGCCCTGATCGCCGTCACCGTCGCCAACTTCGGCTTCAGCTCGCTGCTGCCGCTGGCCAAGCTGGTGTTGCTGGTGTACTTCGCCATCGCCTTCTTCGCCTTCATGGTGCTGGGCCTGGTGGCGCGCGTGTTCGGCTTCTCGGTGATCAAGATCATGCGCATCATGAAAGATGAGCTGATCCTGGCCTACTCCACCTCCAGCTCCGAAACCGTGCTGCCACGGGTGATCGAGAAGATGGAGAAGTACGGTGCGCCGAAGTCGATCTGCTCGTTCGTGGTACCGACTGGCTACTCGTTCAACCTCGATGGTTCGACCCTGTACCAGAGCATCGCGGCAATCTTCATTGCCCAGCTGTACGGCATTGACCTGTCGTGGAGCCAGCAGCTGCTGCTGGTCCTGACCCTGATGGTCACCTCCAAAGGCATTGCCGGTGTACCGGGCGTATCCTTCGTGGTACTGCTGGCGACCCTGGGCAGCGTGGGCATCCCGCTGGAAGGCCTGGCCTTCATTGCCGGTGTCGACCGCATCATGGACATGGCCCGTACCGCACTGAACGTGGTCGGCAATGCCCTGGCCGCGCTGGTTATCGCACGCTGGGAAGGCATGTACGACGCTGCCAAGGGCGAGCAGTACTACGCCTCGCTGATGGCCGACAAGCAGGAAGCTGCAGTGGTTGGCCAGACCGCCAAACGTTGAAGCTAACGCGTTGAAAAAAAAGCCCCGACTTGTCGGGGCTTTTGGCTATCTGTTGTAAAGCACACCGGCCTGTAGGAGCAGCCTTGTGCTGCGAAGAGGCCGGGGCAGGCGCTGAGAACAGAACAGTTGTCACCGGCCTCTTCGCAGCACAAGGCTGCTCCTACAGTTGTTTAGGGCCAGGAACGCCTGTGCCGGCGCGCGCCACCCCCTTGTTGGTCCGACGCGATATCAAGGTGGGCACCAAGGGGCCGCGCGCCCATGCCCCAGGAATAATTGGCCCGAAACAGATGTGGGAGCAGCCTTGTGCTGCGAAGCGCCGCGCGGGCGGCGCTCGATCTCATAGGCGCTGCATAGCCCAAGGCATACGCTCTCAATGATTTTTTTCGAACTTTCTCCAAAGCGTGTCTCTCGAACCGCTCGTTATCACTGTTTTCACGTCATGGAGACTTCACGCATGTCCGCTCGTCACCTGTTGCGTCACACTTGCCTGCTCGCCTTGATCGCTTCGCCTTTAACCGCAACCGCCGCGCCCAGTACCGACCCGCTGTTCACCCTCGGCCTGCTGGGTGCCTATAACGACTTCAAATTCGAAGGCGGCAGCGAAACCGACAAGGAACACTTGGGGCAGGGCGGTGTATTCGCCACCTTCGGCAACAAGATGACCGCAGAGTCCGGCTTCATCTACCAGATCGGTGCCGAGGCCAAGTACGGCAAGAAGAATGACAACAAACTCAAGGAAGCCCAGGCCGATCTCGACCTCGGTTGGCGTGCTGCACTGGATGCGCGCAATTTTGTCGATGTGACCGTGGGCGGCGGCTACAGCTGGTCGCGCTTCGAGCCCGAAATCAACGACCTGGACACCAAACTCACGGTCAAGTCGCCCTTCGCCAAGGCGGCCTTGGGTTACAACCACCAGTTCGATGCGTCGACCCTGCGCGTGGAGGTGGGCGCGCGTCATACCCTCGATGGCCGTGCGCGCCTGAAGGTCGATGATTTCGGCAGTGACACCGTGGACCTTAAAGACCGCACCAACCCCTATGCCGAGGTCAGCCTGCTGATGAACCAGCAGGGCGGCATGCCGGTACAGGCGGGGGTCTACTACACCCGCACCGAGTACAAGCTGGATGGCGACTCGCCCGTGGCGGACAACACCAAACTCAAGCGTGATGAGTTTGGCTTCAAAGTCGGCTTGGCGTTCTAAGCAGCGATTTGCCAAGACCGCGGTTTGTGTAGGAGCAGCCTTGCGCTGCGAAGGGGCCAGTGCAGGCGATGACCAGCATGATGCATGCGCTGCCTCTTCGCAGCGCAAGGCTGCTCCTACCGTCGGCTAACGCCCCCGTCGGCGCGACACGCGGGCCTCGATGTTCTTGCGCCCGATCAACAGTGGCGGTTTTTCCACCACTGGCTCATCCGCCAGCCACTTGTACATCACCAGGCAATCCACCAAGCCCAGCCGGGCATGCCGGAAAGCCTTGGGTAGGCGGCCGACCGTTTCGAAACCGAGTTTGTGCCACAGCGCCACGGCCACGTCGTTGCTGGCCACGACCGAATTGAACTGCAGCGCCAGAAACCCCTCCTGGCGCGCCAGCTTCTGCGAATGCTCGCACATCATCCGGGCCACGCCACGGCCACGCGCGGCCTCGCAGACCATGTAACCGCAGTTGCCTACGTGGGCCCCGGGGCCGGCAGCATTGGCTTTGAGGTAGTAGGAACCCAACAGCTCACCGTCATCCTCTGCTACCCAGGTGCGAAGGGGCATCTCCAGCCACAACTGGCGGGCCTGGTCGAAGTTCAGGGCAGGGTCGAAGGCGTAGGTTTCACGGGCCTGGACAATGGCCTGGAAGGTGGGCCAGAAACGCTTGAAGTCCTCAGGCGTCATGGGGCGGATGTGGATCATGGTGGTTCCTGCAATGGCTGGACCGCCAAGTCTGGGTGGCGCGGCGCCGTCGCGCAAGGGCGGCGACGCCACGCGGGGTCAGCCGTTGGCCTTGCCCACTGCGTCCATGGCGCGTGCCGAGTACACCAATGCGGCGCCGGCGTTCATCGCCACCGCTACGCCAAGGGCTTCGGCAATCTCTTCGCGGCTGGCGCCGTGTTTCACTGCCTGCTGCGAATGCACGGCGATGCAGCCGTCACACCGGGTGGTCACGGCCACCGCGAGGGAGATCAGTTCGCGGGTCTTGGCGTCCAGGTGGTTGGTCTTGGCGCCCGCACCGCTGGCGGTCATGTAGCCGGCCACGGTGTCGGGAGACAACTGCTTGAGATCGCCGATGCCGGCCATCAACTGCTTACGGTAGGCGTCCCAGTCCATCATGCTCATCGTCTTCACCTTGGGGTGGTTGCGAGTGGAGCTTTCAGGCTAGTCGAAAAAGGCGAGGGCATCTGCTGCCTGTACCGACGGCACAGGCAGCGCTGAATCAGATGTAGATGAACACCAGCACCAGTGCAGCCACCACCGCCCATTTTTCCAGGTAGTAGCGCATGCGATTGCGCTTTTTCAGCGCCTTGCCGCGTTCGCGGATCTTGTAGATGCGGGTGAATAGCCGGTTGATGCCACCCGTCTTGTCGTTGGCATCGTTGGGCGCGGCGGCGGCTGCCATCACGTTGCGGCTGAACCAGCGGTTGAACGCCGTTGCCCAGCGGTACTTGAGCGGGCGCTCGACATCGCAGAACAGGATGATGCGGTTGTGGTCGGTGGTGTTGGCCGCGTAATGGATGTAGGTTTCGTCGAAGATCACGCCCTCACCGTCGCGCCACGAGTACTTCTCGCCGTCCACGTCGATGTAGCAACCGTCATCGTTCGGCGTGTCCAGGCCCAGGTGGTAGCGGTAGGAGCCGGCATACGGGTCGCGGTGGCGCACCAGCTTGGCGCCCGGTGGCAGGGTGGCGAACATCGCAGCCTTGACCGTGCCGATGCCTTGCAGCAGTTCGGTGGTGCGTGGGCACAGGGTCATGGCCGAAGGGTGGCTTTCGCCGTACCACTTCAGGTAGAAGCGCTTCCAACCGGTCTTGAAGAATGAGTTGAAACCGACGTCATCGTAATTCTCGGATTTCTTGATTTCACCGACGTGGAGCAACTGCTGGGCCTCGGCACGGATTTCCTGCCAGTGGTCCTGCAGCGGTTGCAGTTCGGGGAAGGCTTCGACCGGCAAGTAGGGCTTGGCCGGGTGCTTGGAAAACAGGTAGAGGAAACTGTTGACCGGGGCCAGGAAGCTGGAGTGGTCGCCCAGCTGGCGAGTCAGCTTGTGGCGAACGCGACCGCGCAGGTGAACATAGGCGATCGACAGAACAAAGAGGAGTACGAGTGCAATTTTCATGGACGTTTACTTGTCGAAAAATGGCCATGCGCCATGGCATAAGCTGGCCAGCATAAACAATCACGGGAGCAGTTTGTACTTATTGTTACGTGACTACCGCGCGACTTAGGTGTAATGGCCTAGCGCTTGCGCAAACGTTTCATGTCAAGGAGATCACATGGTTCAGGACGTTCGCCCCAGTGGCGTCCCTTTCAAACGGCTGTTTTTCGCCTTGCCGGTCAGCGATGCCCAGCGCCGTGCTCTGGCCCAGTGGCGGCGCGGTTTGAACCTGCGCACTGGCAAGCCGGTACCCGCCGACAACTTCCATGTGACGCTGCTGTTTCTCGGTGATGTAGACACCGCCTTGCTGCCCTCGATCTGCGCTGCGGTCGATGCGCTCAAGCGCCCGGCGGCGGCGCCGCGGCTGTTGCTCGACCGTTTGCAGGTGTGGCCGCGCGCCAGTGCACTGGTGCTTGAGCCGCAGCAAACGCCGCCGGCCTTGCTGCAACTGGTGTATGGCCTGCAGCAGGCGCTGCTGCCATTGGGGGTAGAGGCGGCGAGCCGTGAATACCGCCCGCACCTGACCTTGTCCAGGGACTACCGCGGCCAGCCGCCGGAGGCCGCCACGGCGCCGGAGTTCTTCCTGGCCGCGCGGCACTTCGCCCTGTATGAATCGCGCAAGGGTGTGTACTGGCCGCTTGCGCAATGGCCGTTGACCGAGTGATGCGTGCTGCGTTTTAAAACTCAGGCGTGTACTTGACCGTCAACATGAAGTTGCGGGGTTCGCCGTAGTTGTTGCTGCCATTGAGCTGGTTGAAGCCGGCAACCCAGTACTTCTTGTCGAACAGGTTGTTGGCGTTGACTGCAAGGTTCACTTCCGGCGTCAGCTGATAGGCCAGGCGCCCGCTCCACACGGTGTAGCCAGGCACGGTGTAGGTGCGTTCGTAGCCCAAGGTGTGGCTTTGGCTGGTGAAGCCCAGGCCGGTGCTCCAGCGTTGGCCGTCCAGTGGCAGGGTGTAGTCGGCCCAGGCGCGCAACATGTGCTTGGGCGTCCACTGGCTGAACACGCGGCCTTCTTCGTCCGGGTCGTCGAGGAACTTGGTGGTGTTGTAGGTGTAGCCAGCAAACAGCTGCAGGCCGCTGAGCACTTCGCCGCTGATCTCGGCCTCGATGCCCTGGCTACGCACCTTGCCCGCCGCAGTGGAGCAGTACCAGTCATCACAGGCAAAGCCCGAAGCCACGTCGGTCACCGCGCGGTTTTCCTGGTCGTAGCGGAACACCGCCAGCGAGGCGTTGACCCGGCCGTCCAGCAATTCGCCCTTAAGGCCCGTTTCGTAGTTGCTGCCGATCACAGGCTTGAGTGGCACGTTGTTGACGGCCCGCTCGGTCTGCGGCACGAACACGTCGGTGTAGCTGGCGTACCAGGCCCATTCGCGGGTCAGGTCGTAGACGAAGCCGGCATACGGGGTGACTTCGCCCGACTCGGTCATGCGGCTGGTGGGGGTGCGGCTGCCGGGGTCGGTGCGGCTGTTGAAGTCGATCGAGTCCCAGCTGTAGTCGAACCAGCTGACCCGCGAGCCGAGGATCAGGGTCAGGTCATCGGTCGGCTTGACCCGCCACACGCCGTACAGGCCTTTTTGGCGGATGTCATAGCTGGCCTTGTTGGAGCGCGCGAGCTTGCCGTCGAACACACTGTCACGGCTAGGCTCGGGGCGGTTGTGGTCGATGTCGAAGAGGGTGTCGCCAGACGCGGCGAAGTTGCGCCAATAGGCGTCGTCCGACGTCAGCTTGGAGTAGTTGCCGCCGACGGTGATTTCATGGGCCAGCGGCCCGGTGTTGAAGTGGCCCACCACGTTCATGTCCAGGCCCAGCTTGGTGTTGTGGAAGTCGGTGAGCCAGTCGGCATAGGTGATGCCGCTGCCGTCCGGCGCCACGCCCTGGCCGGTGGACTGCACGCGCTGGTGCGTGGAAGTGTTGACTTCGTCCATGCGCACGGCGGCGGCCTTGAACGCCCAGTCGTCGTTGAAGCGGTGTTCGAGGTCCGCGTAGTAGGTGGTCACGTCGGTTTCGGCACGGTTCCAACGGGCGCCGGTGAAGGTCGAGCGCGGCAGGTCGACCGGCTTGCCGTCGGTGTAGCGGGGGATGCCACGCAGCATTGGCCGCGACTGCTGGCGGTTGTAGCTGATGCCGGCACCTACGGTGGTGGCGTCGTTCAGGTCAATGTCCAGCGCGCCATACAGGGAGTGGGACTTGCTCCATTGGTAGTCGATGAAGCTGTCGCTCTGGTCCTCGTCGGCCACCATCCGGCCGCGCACGCGGCCGTCGGCGGTCAGCGGGCCGCCAGCGTCCAGTTGCAGGCCGTAGTGGTCCCAGGAGCCAGCCTTGCCGGTGACGGTGACGGTCGGGGTGGCCTGGCCGCGTTTGCGCACCAGGTTGATCGCGCCGCCGGGGCTGCCGGTGCCTTGCAACAAGCCCGAGGCGCCGCGCAGGACCTCGATGCGGTCGAAGAACACCAGGTCCTGGGTCGCCCAGTTGCCCAGCGAATAGTTATTACGTGGGATAGGCACGCCGTCGTACTGCCAGTCATCGATCTGGAACCCGCGCGATGTCACCACCACGCCTGGGCCAATGCCTTGCGCGCCGACGATCCCAGTGGTGTGGTTGAGCGCCTCCTGCAGGTCGGTGATGCCTTGGTCATCCAGCTGTTTACGGGTAATCACCGTTACCGACTGAGGGATTTCCTTGAGGGTGTGCGTGCCTTTGCCAAGGGTCACCGCGCGGGCGGCGTACGAGCCGCTGCCTTCGCTGGTGGCATCCAGGTAATTGTCGGTGATGCTGGTGCTGCCAAGCTCCAGCACGTCGCTCTCTGGGGTTGCCGGGGCGACGCTGAAGTGGCCGCTGCTGGTCAGCCGCAATTGCAGGCCGCTGCCGACCAGCGCGGTTTGCATGGCTTGCTCGGCACTCATCTGGCCGACGATTGCCGGCGCCTGCTTGCCGCGTACCAGCTGGGGTTCGAGCGCGATGATGTAGCCGCTCTGGCTGGCAATCCGGTTAAGGGTGGTGGCCAGGCTGGCAGGCGGCAGGTCGAACGCCAGGGTCTGCACCTGGGCATGGGCATTGAGGCTGCTCAGGGCAACGACGAGGGGCAAGGCGCGGGGCCAGAGGTTGAGCACAGAATTCTCCCGAATGAAGTGACTTGTCAGGAGATAGGTGGGACGAGAAACGAAAACCGGACACGCCCGCGAATGATTTTCACAAATATTTTCATTAGCCTTGGCTGGGGCCGATCAACGTTACCCAGGGGCCGAACGGTTCGACCTTGATCGGCAGGGCTTCCGCCAGGGCAGCCAGCGCCTCCTGCGGCTGGTCGAGCGGGAACACGCCTTGCACGTGCATCCCGCGCACCGCCGGGGCCAGCCGTATGTAGCCGCGCTGGTAGGGGCGCAGGGCATCGATGACCGCGTGCAGGGGTTCGTCGAGCACTTCCAGGCGCCCATACAGCCAGGCGCTGCGTTGCTGCTGCTCGCCGCCCAGTTGCTGGATGCCATCGCTGCGCAGCAGGGCTGCCTGCCCCTGTTGCACGTCTTGCCAGCGGCCATCGCGCAGGCTGGCGCGCACGCTGTGCTCCAGTACCACGACGCGGGTAGCGGCTTGCTCTTGGCTTACCAGAAAGCGGGTGCCCAGCGCCTGCACTTGTCCTTGGGGCGTGCGCACGCGCAGGGGCCGCTGAGGGTCGGCCGCAACCTGAATCACCATTTCGCCACGGCGCAGTATCAGCAGGCGTTGGCTGGCATCGAACTGCAGGTCGACGGCACTGGCGCTGTTGAGGCTCAGGCGGCTGCCGTCTGCCAGGGTAAAACTGCGCCGCTCGCCGCTGGCGGTGTGCAGGTCGGCCAGCCAGTTTTGCGCGCTGTCGCTGCGCCAACCGCTCCACAAGGCGCCTGCGACGACCCCCATGCCTGCCAGCGCGCCCAGCACTTCGCGGCGAGAGTGGGTGGGCGTGAGCAGCAGTTGGCGGGCTTCGGCGGCTTGCCCTGGGGCACGTTGGTCCAGCGCGTGCAGCGCCGCAAACGGGCTGCCCAGGCGTTGTTGCAAGCGGTCCCAGGCGCGTTGGTGTGCGGGGTCCTGGCGCAGCCAGTGCGCCAGGCGTTGCAGCAGCGCCTGGTCAGGCGTGCCGGCCTTGAGTGCGACCATCCAGTCGATGGCTTGCTCGCTGATCGGGTCTAGGCGTGTTGCGCTCATGCGTGCACCTCGCACAGGTAGCACTGGCGCAGGGCCTGCTTCATGTGGCGGCTGACGGTGCGTTCGCTGATCTGCAAGCGGGCGGCGATGTCGACGTAGCTCATGCCGTCGAGCTGGCTGTAGAGGAAGGCGGCCTTGACCATGGCGGGCAAGCCGTCCAGCACCTTGTCGATGGTCACCAGTGCCTCGAGCAGCAGCAGTTGCTCTTCGGCAGAAGGGGCGATGGGTTCAGGCAGCAGTGCCAGGCGCTCTAGGTACGCCTGCTCGAGTTGGCGACGGCGGTACCGATCGAAGATCAGCCGACGGGCGATGGTCGAGAGGTAGGCACGCGGTTGCTCGATGCTGTCCGGATCGACGCGTGCGCCCAGCATCTGGCAGAACGCCTCGGCTGCCGTGTCCTCGGCATCGGCGCGATTACGCAGGCGTTTGAAGACATGTTGGAGCAGCCAGCGGTGATGGTCGCTGAAGAAGAAGCCCAGCTTGCGGGTCGATGTGCTGTCCAACGCCTGGTATCCAGTTGTGAGTGTGAATCGTTCTCAATATTAGCTGGGTCGGTTGGTGGGTAGCAATGGGGTGTGTGAGATGTTGGGTGTGTATGGCTGGGGTTTGATGGTGTGGCGGAAACCGAGCGCCGCCCGCGCGGCGCTTCGCAGCACAAGGCTGCTCCTACATCTGTTTCGGGCCAATTATTCCTGGGGCATGGGCGCGCGGCCCCTTGGTGCCCACCTTGATATCGAGTCGGACCAACAAGGCGGTCGCGCGCGCAGGCACAGGCTTTACTGGCCCGAAACAGATGTGGGAGCAGCCTTGTGCTGCGAAGCGCCGCGCGGGCGGCGCTCGATTTCAGCCACACCACAGCCCCCCAGCCATCCACCTGTAAACCTCACGCACGCCCCAGATCCAACCATCAAACCGGCAAACTCTGGTACGCCACCTCATCCCCCGGGCTACGATCAAACTGGCGTTTGTACTCACGGCTGAACTGCGACGTGCTCTGGTAACCCACCCGGTGCGCCGTCTGCGCCACCCCCAAGCCCTCGCCGATCAGCATCTGCTGCGCCTTGAGCAGCCGCAGGCGCTTGAGGTACTGCATCGGTGCCATGTCGGTGCAGCGTTTGAAATGCTCATGGAAGGTCGACACGCTCATGTTGGCGCGTGCCGCCAGCGCCTCGACGCTCAACGGCTCGGTGTAGTGTTCACGCAAGTGGGCGAGGGCGGCACCGATGCGCGCGAAATGCCCCTGCTGTTCGACCAACGCCCGCAACACGCCGGCTTGCGGGCCGCGTAGCGCGGTATAGAGCACTTCGCGCACCCGGGCCGGGCCGAGCACCTTGGCATCCAGCGGGTCTTGCAGGCAGCTCAGCAGCCGTTCGACACTTTCGCGCATGGGCGCATCCAGCGCTGCAGACGTCATGGATTGCGGGGTCTGGGCCTGGACGGCGGCATCCGGTGCCAGGTCCATGCTTTGTACCAGTTCACCCAGCACGCTGCGGTCAATGTCCACTGCCACGCCCAACAGCGGCGCCTCGCGGGTGGCGAAGGTTTCGCACATGAACGGCACCGACAACGCCTGGACCAAGTAGTGGCCCGCACCGTACTCCAGGGTGCGCGGCCCCAGCCGCGCGAGTTTGCTGCCCTGGGCCAGGATCATCAGGCTTGGCTCGTAGATTTGCGGGCTGCTGGCGACATAGTGGTCCCAGCTCAGCACCTGCACCTGGGGCAGGTGAGTGGGCACGAAACCCGGGCGCGTGGCGAGGCGGCGGATCAGCGCGCAGAGGGGGGCGTTGGCGTCGACATGGCGGGTGAGCTGCATGGTGAACCTGGGCAGAGAATCAGACAGTTGCATCATCGCAGATTGAAGGTCTAGCGTCAGATGCTTGCGGGTAACTCCGGAGAATCAGGCATGCATGCCGGAGAATCTGCGGTGGGCGAGGGGAGGCAGGGCGCGCAAAATGCGCCGCCTGAATCGTTTCACTTCTCTGCGAGGTCCCGCATGTACACCGCCATCGGTTATGCCGCCCAAACCCCGACCAGCCCTCTGGCTCCCATGACCTTCGAACGCCGCAGCCCGCGCCCGGACGATGTTGCCATCGAGATTCTCTACTGCGGCGTGTGCCACTCCGACATCCACCAGGCGCGCAACGAATGGGGCATCGCCGTGTACCCGTTGATGCCGGGCCACGAGATCATCGGCCGGGTCACCGCGGTGGGCGACAAGGTGTCTGCGCACAAAGTCGGCGACCTGGTAGGCGTCGGTTGCATGGTTGATTCCTGCCGCCACTGTGAGGCGTGCGCCAAGGACCTGGAGCAATACTGCGTGGAAGGCCCGACCATGACCTACGCCACCCCTGACCGGGTCGATGGCAGCAACACCATGGGTGGCTATTCCAGCAGCATCGTCGTCAGCGAGCACTTTGTGGTGCGTATCCCTGCCGGCATGGACCTGCCCAGCGCCGCGCCGATATTGTGCGCCGGTATCACCACCTATTCGCCGCTCAAGCACCACGGCGTTGGCCCTGGCCACAAGGTAGGCATCCTGGGCATGGGCGGCCTCGGCCACATGGGTATCAAACTGGCCAAGGCGCTGGGCGCGGAAGTGACCTTGTTCACCCGTTCGCCAGCCAAGGCCGAGGAAGCGCGCCGCCAGGGTGCCGACCATGTGATCGTGTCCACCGATGACGAGCAGATGCGCGCCGCGGCAGGTCGCTTCGACTTCCTGCTCGACACCATTCCGGTGCAGCACGACCTCAATCCGTACCTGGAAACCCTCACCTTCGATGGTGTGCATATTCTGGTCGGCCTGATCGAACCGATTGAACCGGCGCTGCACGCGGCCAACTTGGTGCTCAAGCGTCGGGTACTGGCCGGCTCGCTGATCGGCGGCATCGCCGAGACTCAGGAAGTGCTGGATTTCTGTGCGGAGCACGACATCCGTTGCGATATCGAGATGCTCGATATTCGTAATATCAACCAGGCTTACGAGCGGATGATTGCTGGGGATGTGAAGTACCGCTTTGTGATCGACATGGCCACGCTTCAGGGCTGATCGAGTAGTCGTCTGTACTGGCCTCTTCGCGGTCCGACTTGCCCGCGAAGAAGCCAGTGCAGATCTACCAGACCAGCGCCTTGTCCCACCCCTTCCAGAACAACCAGCGCCGCACTTCACCATGCTCGCCGGTACCGATCTGCCACTCAGGCCGTCCACTGCCCAGCGCAATCACCGAGATGAACCCGGCATGGCTCGCCGCAACCAGCGTGCGTCCATCGGTGCTGATGTCCATGGCGCTGATGGTCGACCCCAGGAAGTGCTGCCAATGTTCCGTGCCCTCTTCGCCAAAGGCCCGCAGGTAGCCGTAGGCATCGCCGACGATGTACTCGCCATCGCCTGCGACCCCGGCATACACCCGCGCTCCGTCTTGCAGCAGTGGGGTGCGTGGGTCTTCGCTGTAATAGTCGGTGTCCAGGCCCGCAAGGTCTGCCACGCGTACCCCCAGTGTGCCGCCGTTGTAGAAGTGGCAGGCATTGACGATCAACTGGTCGCCGCTGCGGTTGAACAGGGCGAAGTGCGGGTATTCGCCGCCGGGGCCGATCTGCGCCACTTCCTCCAACTGGTCATTCAGCACCAGGTGGCGGCTGCATTGTTCACCCACCACGATCAGGCGCCCGTCCGGCGACACTGCACCGTGCTCCATGGCCAGGCCCAGGGCAATATCGTCCGGGTCGGTGCCTTCGGCCAGTTCCTCGAGTATCTGCGACTGGCGTGGCAGCAGCCGGGTGGCACCTTCGGCGGCCAGCAGGTAAATACCCTCGGCGCTCACCAGCAGCACCCGCTGGCCATCGGCGAAGGGCACCAGGCTGGTGGGTGTGGGTGGCAGGTCGAGCGGCTCGAACGGGTAACCCGCTGGCAGGCCTTCGAGCCCGCTAGGCCAGGCCAGGCGAGCGACCTGCGGGCCGCCCCAGCCATCGGTCACGCGCACGCCCTCGGCGTTGGCCAGGGCAAAGTAGCGGCGCTGCGGGCAGCGCCCGAAGTGCTCGATACCGATGACGGGCGTCACGCCTTGTTGATCGATGCGAACCACTTGGCCCTTTTCATAGGGCATGCCAATGCGCGCGAGCAGGCTGCCGTCGTCCAGCAGCAGGACGCTGCAGATGCCTTGCCCATGCGCATCGAGCAGCGGCACCAGCGGCAGGTGGGCAGGCGGCCAGGCGGCGCGGAAGGCTTGGCGTTGCTGTTCGTCCACACCCGGCAGGTTGATCGCTTCCAAGGCGGCCTGCCAGGCGTCGAGCAGGTGCTCGGTGGCCGCAGGCTGTGGTTCTTCGAGGTTGTCCCAGCCCTGTGCGCAGCCTTGCGCGACGTAGCGGTTGATGGCCTGGGCGTAGGTGGTGACCGCCTGCTGCCACTGCTGCTGGGGTTGTTGCTTGTCCATGGGCGGATCGGGCTCCTTGTTCCGCTTGCAATTCACATTAAGCGGGCATGTTACTCGCAATGTGCCGCTGGTTGTGAGGCCCGGTATTGACGCGTACCATGCCGGCATTCCTTCCAATAACAAACCCGTGCCTCAGCGCGGCCGATACTTGGCCCCTGACGCGCGTTTTTTCGCCATGCCTGCGGAGACTAGAACCCCACCCATGAACGGACCCCTACCCACCGATGTGCCGCCGACCACCGGTAACGGCAGCTGGCTGAGCGTGATCGCCCTGGCCCTCGCGGCCTTCATCTTCAACACCACCGAGTTTGTCCCGGTGGCGTTGCTCAGCGACATTGGCCGCAGTTTCGACATGAGCACTGCCCAGGTCGGCCTGATGCTGACCATCTATGCCTGGGTCGTGGCCCTGGCGTCGCTGCCGATGATGCTGCTGACCCGCAACATCGAGCGCCGGCGCCTGCTGCTGTTCGTGTTTCTGGTGTTCATCGTCAGCCACCTGTTGTCGTGGCTGTCGCAGAGCTTTGCCATGTTGCTGGTGAGCCGCATCGGTATCGCCTTGGCCCACGCCGTGTTCTGGGCGATTACCGCGTCGCTGGCCGTGCGTGTGGCGCCGCCTGGCCAGCAGGCCAAAGCGCTGGGCCTGCTGGCCACCGGCACTACCCTGGCGATGGTGTTGGGTATCCCGCTGGGCCGTGTGGTGGGTGAGGCCCTGGGCTGGCGCGTGACGTTCCTCAGCATTGCCGGGGTGGCATTGGCCACCATGCTGTGCTTGATGAAGTCGTTGCCGCTGCTGCCCAGCCAGAACTCCGGTTCGCTGCGCAGTTTGCCGATCCTGTTCAAGCGCCCGGCCCTGGTGATCACCTACCTGTTGGTGACGCTGGTGATCACTGCGCAGTTCACCGCCTACAGCTACATCGAACCGTTTGCCCTGCATGTGGCGCAGATCAGCGGTGAGCGCACCACGTTGCTGCTGCTGTTGTTTGGTGGCGCCGGCGTATTCGGCTCGGTGCTGTTCAGCCGTTACAGCGACCGCTTCCCCCAGGGTTTTCTGGTGGGCTCGATTGGCCTGCTGGCGGCCTGCCTGCTGTTGATGTTGCCGTTGTCGGGCAACTTCTATGCGTTTGCTGTGTTGAGCATGTTCTGGGGCGTGGCGATCTTGAGCTTCAGCCTGTCGCTGCAGTCCAAGACACTGAAGTTGGCGTCCGATGCCACGGACGTGGCCATGGCCTTGTTCTCGGGCATTTACAACATCGGTATTGGTGGCGGGGCATTGCTGGGCAGTATCGTCAGCAGCCAGATGGACGTGGCCGACATCGGCCTGGTCGGAGGCTGTGTCGCGGTTGTCGGGTTGCTGCTGGCGGCGGCCAGTACCCGGCGGTTTCGTGATGCCTTAGGTGGCTGATTTGCCTGTACAGGCCTCTTCGCGGGCAAGCCCGCTCCCACAGGATCCCCATCAGTCTGGAGAGTAGTTCAGTACCTGTGGGAGCGGGCTTGCCCGCGAAGAGGCCGGCAAAGCCAACATCACAATCAACCCAGCAGCGTCGCCCAAGCCGACACCAGCAACACCACCGCCAACCCCCGGTTGAACCACAGCAACCGCGCAGGCGCTTGCAACCAGCGTGCACTTCCCACCCCCAGCAGTGCCCAGGCCGTCATGCACGGCAGGGCAATCAGCAGAAACACCAGCGCCAACTGCCACACCGGCAGTGCCGGCGCGGCAAATACCCCGATCACGGCCACGGCCATCATCCACACTTTCGGGTTCACCACTTGCAGCGACGCCGCGCTGAGCGCATCCAAAGGCTTGTCTGCGTTGATGTCCACGGGCTGCCCAGCGCTGCGCAGAATGCGCCACGCCAGCCAACTCAACCACAGCACGCCGGCCCAGCTCATCAGCCGCTGGGCCAGTGGATGGCGCAGTAACAGCTCGCCCAGCCCCAGCCCGACCAGCAACACCACGGCCGCCGCCGCGCCACAGCCGGCCAGGATGGGCGCCACGCTTGCCCGCAAGCCCTGCCGTGCGCCATGTGCCAGGATCAACAGATTGGTCGGCCCGGGGCTGATGCTGGCCACCAGGGCGAAGAGGATGAAAGGCAACAACGTCTGCGACATGGCACAAGGCTCCGAGGGTTCGAAGCGCCATGTTCGCTGCCCGGCTGCAGTCAGTCTGGAAGGTTTGAGCAGCGCCTGCGGTAGTCGGCCGGGGTCAACCGATACGCCCGGCGGAACCAGCGCCCCAAGTGGCTCTGGTCGGCAAAGCCCAGCGCCATGGCCACTTCAGCAGGTGTCTGGCCTTGGCTGAGCAGGCGCCGCGCGCGGGCCAGGCGCAACTGGATCAGGTAGGCGTGCGGGGCCAGGCCGAAGGCGGCTTTGAACGCCCGGGTCAGGCGAAAACGGTCGACGCCGCAGGCCTGGGCCAGGTCTTCCAGGCCGATGTCGCGGTCCAGGTGAGCATGCAGGTAGTCACGCGCCCGCTGCGCGGTCAACGGCAGGCGCGGGTCGGGGTTGACGCGTTTGCGCCAGTGCAGATGGCGGGTCAGGCAGGCCAGCAGGTCGTCCATGGCGGTCTGGCGGACAATGCGCAGGTCCTGGTAGTGCACGCTGTTAAAGGCCAGCGCGGTGGCGCGGGCCAGGCGCTCATCGTGGCACAAGGTATCGGCAAAGCTGGGCAGGCCGGCGCTGGGTGCGTGTTCGAACAAGGCCCGCAATTGATCGTCCAGCCAGGCAGGCTCCAGGTACAGCGTCGAGTAGGTGAAGCCTTCCTCGGTCGGTGCAAGGCCGTCGTGGATGTCGCCGGGCTCGAGCAGAAACACCTGGCCCGGCGTGCTGCGATGGCGTACCCGCCGGCAGTTGAACTGCTGCACACCTTGCTCGGTGACGCCGACCAGGAAACTGTCGTGCCAGTGCGGGTCGTAGGCATGCCCGACAAAATGCGCGCGGACCGACTCGATGCCGGTGTCGGCGTCTTGTTTGAGGTCGATCCAGTTGCTCATGGGGGCAGGCCGTGGGGGTAAAACGCTACCTTAGCGCACGCGTGGGGTTCAGTCTGGAACGATTGTGCAGCCCTTGTTCAGCAGCCGCGGCCGCAGGGCCTCGAAGCGTTCGCGCAGCCACAGGTGCAGCTGTGTCACTGCTGGCGTCAGCTGCTTGCGGTGCGGGCAGACCAAGGTGACCGGCGTTGGCTCGCCCAGGTATTCGGGCAGCAGAATCTCCAGTGCGCCTGCCTCGATGTCGGCGCTGACATCCAGCCACGACTTGTAGACGATACCTTCACCCAGCAGCGCCAGGCGGCGGATCACATCGGCGTCGTCGCTGACCAGCGGCCCACGCACCTGCACGGTGCGGTTACCCACCCGCCATTTGTCATAGACCCGGTTCTGTTGCATGTACAACAGGCAGGCATGTTGCTGCAGGGCCTCTGGCGTCAGTGGCCGGCCGTGGCGCGCGAGGTAATCGGGGGAAGCGACCAGTACCCGGCGGTTCCAGTTGGCCAGGGGCAGGGCGATGTAGTTGGCATCTTGGTTGAGGCCGTAGCGGATGGCGATGTCCACCGGGTCGCGATTAAGGTCGGCCATCTGGTCGGACAGAAAGAAGCGCAGGTGCAGCGCTGGGTGCTCGCGGCGAAAGGCGCTCAACCAGGGCAGCAGCATGTTGCGGCCCATGTCCGAAGGGGCTGAAACCTGCAGGATGCCGCGCAAGCTACTGGCATTACCGTGCAGGTCCTCGCGGCCCTGGCGCAGGCTTTCCAGCACATTCTGCGCGGTCGGCAAGTACAACTCGCCCGCAGCGGTCAGGCGCAGGCTGCGGGTGGTCCGCGCAAACAGGCGCACGTCCAGCTCGCGCTCCAGGCGTTTGATGGCGGCGGCCACCTGGCCCGGCAGCAGTTCGGCCTCATGGGCGGCGGCAGTGAAGCTGCCCAGCACGCTGCTGCGTACGAACAGTTCAAGGTCGGTGATGCGCAGCATTTTCACTCGCAGGATGAAAGTGTTGCTGTAGTTTGCCGGTTTTTCTTATCTGCAGGAAAGATAAGATGCGCGACAAATCCCGTTTCATTGCAGGAGTTGTTGCATGGATACCGTTTCCCTGGCCAAGCGCCGCTACACCACCAAGGCTTATGACGCCTCGCGTCGCATTCCCCAGGCCACCCTCGATGCGTTGCTCGAGCAACTGCGCCACAGCCCATCGTCGGTCAACTCACAGCCTTGGCACTTCATCGTCGCTGACAGCGCCGAAGGCAAGGCGCGGTTGGCCAAGAGCACCCAAGAGCGCTTCGCCTACAACACGCCGAAGATTCTCGATGCGTCCCATGTGATCGTGTTCTGCACCCGTACCGAGATGACCGAGGCCCATTTGGATGCGGTGCTCGCGCAGGAAGCCGCTGATGGCCGTTTTCGCGATGAACAGGCCCGCGCCGGGCAGAACCAGAGCCGTCGTCACTACGTCGACCTGCACCGCTTCGACCAGAAAGACGTGCAGCACTGGATGGAAAAGCAGACCTACCTGGCCTTGGGCACTGCACTGCTTGGGGCTGCGGCACATGGCCTGGATGCGACGCCGATCGAGGGCTTCGACAGCAAGGCGCTGGATGCCGAGCTGGGGCTGCGCGAGCAGGGCTACACCAGTGTGGTGATCATGAGCCTGGGCTATCGGAGTGAGGCTGACTTCAATGCGGGGCTGAGCAAGTCGCGGTTGCCGGCTTCGAAGGTGTTTACCTTTCTCTGAGCGCCTTTCTCTGAGCCTGTAGGAGCAGCCTTGTGCTGCGAAGAGGCCGGTGAAAGCAGCCAAGATTCGCTGTATTTCACCGGCCTCTTCGCAGCGCAAGGCTGCTCCTACATCGGCCTAGGACGTCGGCGCCAGCTTTACCACAACGACACTGACGCCGCTGTCACAGCCCTGGCAAACACCTCGATTGCCTTGTCCACTTCAGCCTCGGTGCTGAACCGCCCAATGCTCAACCGCACGCTGTTACGTGCCCGGCTTTCATCCAGCCCCAGTGCCAGCAGCACATGCGATGGCGCATTGCTCGCCGAATTACACGCTGACGTGGTCGACAATGCCAACTCACTGGCCAACGCTGCACTGTTGAAGCCTCGGCTCTGGATGCACAGGTTCAAGGTATGCGCAATGCGCTGTGTGTCGCAACCATTGAGGCTGACCGCTGGCAAGGCCAACAACCCATCGCGCAGCTTCTGGGACAGGTGCTCGATGCGCTGGTGTTCGCTGTCCCCCGGCTGGCCGGCCAGGGCAAAGGCGCTGCCCATGCCGACAATCTGGTGGGTCGCCAGGGTGCCCGAACGCAGCCCGTGTTCATGCCCGCCACCGTGCATCTGCGCACGCATCAGCTCGCGCGCGCGCGGCCCGACGTAGAGCGCGCCGATGCCTTTTGGGCCGTAGACTTTGTGGGCCGAGAACGACATCAGGTCCACCGCCATTGCTGCCAGGTCGATGGCCAGTTTGCCCACCGCCTGCGCGGCGTCCACATGCAACAGCGCACCGTGGGCACGCACGCGCTCGCCAATCGCCGCAAAATCGGTCACGGTGCCCAGTTCGTTATTGACCGCCATCAGCGAGACCAGGCGGGTATCGGCCTGCAGTGCCGCCTGCACGGCTTCAGGCTGGATCAGGCCCGAAGCATCCACAGCCAGGCGGGTAACGGCCCAACCTTGGCGCTCCAGTTCAGCGACCGTGTCGAGCACGGCCTTGTGTTCCAGCTGGCTGGTGATCAGGTGTCCCGGCTCGCCAATGCCCTGGGCGATGCCCTTGAGCGCAAGGTTGTTGGACTCGGTAGCGCCTGATGTCCACACCAGCTCATCGGCGCGGGCGCCGACGCGTTCGGCGACCTGCTGGCGCGCCTGCTCCACAGCATTGCGGGCTGCTTGGCCATAGGCGTGGCCACTGGATGCGGGGTTACCGAAGTTGGCTTGGCGGCCAAGGCAGGCGAGCATCGTTTCGATGACGCGGTCGTCAACGGGCGTGGTGGCGGCGTAGTCGAAGTAGAGCGGGGCGCTGGGCATGGGGCGGGTCCGTGTCTGTCACGTGGGATTCAGTGATCGTTGCAGTAAGCGTACCCGGCCCTTGGCCAACAATTTTTGCCTTCTGTTTAGTTGATTCGCACCTGTTTGGTAAATAATTCTTCTAATTTAGGCTGGTGGAGAAAAAAATTCTCCAGCAGACAGGCGTCCGTCCCATCACAGCAGCGTCAGGCCGGTTCCAGCGTGCGTTCTTCCTCCGCCACCACCCGTTCGCACAACTCGATGATCTGCTCGCGCATCCAGCGGTTGGCGGGGTCCTGATCCGTGCTTTCATGCCAGTACAGGTGGGTTTCCAGCGCTGGTACATCCACAGGCAACGCCTGGTAGCGCAGTTGATGGCGGCGGGCGAAACGCTCGGGGACGGTCATCACCATGTCGGTCTGCTGCAGCACCTGCGACGCCATCAGGTAGTGCTGGGAGCGCAAGGCCACCTTGCGTTGCACGCCCATCTTGCCCAGGGCCAGGTCCACATAGCCGAGGCCATTGCGGCGGCTGGAGATATGGATATGGGTCATGCCCAGGTAGCTGTCGAGGGTCAGTTTGCTGTCGGCCAGCGGGTGGCCCTGGCGCAGGGCGCAGACATAGCGGTCTTGCATCAGTTTGACGTGGCGTACCTGCGGGTCGGTGTTCAGCGGGGCGTCGACGGCAAAGTCCAGCCGCCCGGCTGCCAGTTCCTTGGTGGTTTCGCGACGTTTGCACAGGAAGCTCTCGATCAGCACCGAAGGCGCCAGGCGGCGCAGGCGCTGGAACAGCGGCGGCAGGATCACCGCCTCGGTCAGGTCGGTCATGCTGATGCGGAAGGTCTTGTTGGCCTGTTGCGGGTTGAAGATGCGGCTTTCTTGCACCGAGGTGCGCAGCAGGGCAAGGGCGTTGCGCACTGGGCCGATGATGTTCTGCGCCATCGGCGTGGGCACCATGCCTTGTGCGGTGCGCACGAACAGCGGGTCGTTGAAGGTTTCGCGCAGCCGCGACAGGGCATTGGACACCGCCGGTTGGGTGATGCCGACAATTTGCCCGGCGCGGGTCAGGTTGGCTTCGGTGTAGATCGCGTCGAAGACGATGAACAGGTTGAGGTCGACCTTGCTGAGGTTCATGTGCGCCGCTCGTTGTTGGAATTATTGCCCGATCATATATCGGTTATGAATGTTTATACACGCGGAAAATAGACTAGGTGGATGGGCGCGTGCTGCTCTAGGCTCTGGCCCATGTCCTACGAACCGTGAAGGTAGCCCCGATGGATTTCGCCTATTCGCCCAAGGTCCAGGCATTGCGTGAGCGCGTCACCGCGTTCATGGATGCCTATGTCTATCCCGCCGAGGCGGTGTTCGAGCGCCAGGTCGCCGAGGGGGATCGCTGGCAGCCCACCGCGATCATGGAAGAGCTCAAGGCCAAGGCCCGCGCCGAGGGGCTGTGGAACCTCTTCTTGCCTGAGTCGGAGTACGGCGCCGGGCTGAGCAACCTGGAATATGCCCCGCTGGCCGAAATCATGGGCCGCTCGCTGCTCGGGCCAGAGCCGTTCAACTGCTCGGCACCGGACACCGGCAACATGGAAGTGCTGGTGCGTTATGGCAGCGAGGCGCAGAAACGCCAGTGGCTGGAGCCCCTGCTGCGCGGGGAGATCCGCTCGGCCTTCGCCATGACCGAGCCGGACGTGGCCTCCTCGGACGCCACCAACATGGCCGCCACCGCTGTGCGTGATGGCGATGAGTGGGTGATCAATGGCCGCAAGTGGTGGACCTCCGGGGCCTGTGACCCGCGCTGCAAGGTCATGATCTTCATGGGCCTGTCCGACCCCGAAGGGCCGCGCCATCAGCAGCACTCGATGGTGCTGGTGCCAACCGACGCGCCTGGCGTGAAGATCGTCCGGCCGCTGCCGGTGTTCGGTTACGACGACGCGCCGCATGGCCATGCCGAGGTGTTGTTCGAGAACGTGCGGGTGCCTTACGAGAACGTGATTCTGGGTGAGGGCCGTGGCTTCGAAATCGCCCAGGGCCGCCTCGGCCCAGGCCGCATCCACCACTGCATGCGCTCGGTCGGCATGGCCGAACGGGCGCTGGAATTGATGTGCAAACGCTCCGTGGAGCGCACAGCCTTCGGCCGCCCGCTGGCCCGCCTGGGCGGCAACGTCGACAAGATCGCCGACTCGCGCATGGAAATCGACATGGCCCGCCTGTTGACGCTGAAAGCGGCCTACATGATGGACACGGTCGGCAACAAAGTGGCCCGCAGCGAAATCGCGCAGATCAAAGTAGTGGCGCCGAATGTGGCCTTGAAGGTGATTGACCGGGCGATCCAGATGCATGGTGGCGCCGGGGTGAGCGGTGATTTCCCACTGGCGTATATGTACGCCATGCAGCGCACCTTGCGCCTGGCCGACGGGCCGGATGAAGTGCATCGGGCCGCGATTGGAAAGTATGAGATTGGCAAGTATGTGCCGGTGGAGATGTTGCGTAGTTCCAAGTGATTTGTAAGCAGATTTCGTAATTGCTGTAGGAAGTGTCTGGTTTTGACGTTCAGGCACTAAAAGCGCTGTTGCAGCTGTTAGGTTTCGACACCTCACCTATGCACAGAGAGCGTGTCGATGCGTGTCAACCTGGGAGGAAAAGGTCAGGCGGTAGACGGTGATGTCACCACGACGGGCGCTGTTTGCATCGCGACTGATCCCTGCTATTTGAGCGACGGGCGTAGGGTGCTCAGGGAGGGCGACAGGACAACACCCTGTCCCCTCTGCGGCGATGAAGGGACCGTCGCTGAAGGCGTTTTGCATTTCTTCTCTGATGGCCATGCCGTGGCCATGGATGGGGCGCTGGTGAACTGTGGTTGCCCGCCCGGTAGTAACCGAGTCGTAGCACCGCTGGATGTGGCACCGCCACCTCTGCGGACTTTGGCGTCTAACCGCGTAATGTCTATTGTGCCATCCGCGGGTGCTCAAGCAGGCAACTGCTCGCGAGGGTCAGTTACAGCATTGCCGGGGACAATGGAACCGGGCTTTTATGTGGTTCCCAGAAGTATGTCGTTCTCTCAGGTTCTGCTGCGGTTGGCCGAGCAGGACGCCACGTTACCCATTTCCCGTTTGCAGCGGCTTAATCCTACCTACGATCAAGGATTCAAGGCTGGGGAAATTTTCGTCATTGGTGACCCAGATAATGGCGATGCCTGTACCCGTGAGGAAGCCAAGCTGATGGCTGCCGCTCAGGACGCCCGGCACGCGTTGGCGGCGCTGGATTTTGCCGAATCGGATTTCATGATGAAGCACCAGGCTGATATTGCCGGCTTGCTCAGCAATGCCAGCCAATCGATGGGCGTGGGCAAGGACATGCTGGATCAAGGGTTGAAACAGGTCCGCAACACCTTGAACCAGATCGAGCAATTGCATCAGCGCGAGTTTATGCGGCATGGGCACTTGAACAGTCGCGAATTCTTCGTCTCGCGGCGTGAGCTGTTGCAGCAACTGGATGGACAGTTGAAGGCGGCATTGCTTAACAAGCAGCTGAACTTGGGGAGTTATGAGCGGCTGAAGAAGAGTCTGAATATTTCGACCAAGAGCCTGGTGCACCATTGGTCGAAAGCGGGTGGGGCGGGGCAGATACCGGGGTATGCGACGCACTTGGACAGGGTTGCGAAACTTAGTCAGTATTTAAAGTCTGGTGGACATGTGGGGGTTGGGATCGGCGGCACTTCGTCGTACTTGAAGGTTCAGGACGTATGTCGAGCGGGTGAGACCGCCGCTTGCAAGAGAATTCGGTTCACTGAAGCGGGCAGTTTTTCCGGTGGATTTGTCGGAGGGACACTTGCTTCTGCAGCTGTAGGCACGGTAGCCGGTACTTTGTGCGGCGCTTTGTCCATTGGGACGGCAGGTCTCGCCATACCGATATGCGGGATCGTATTAGTTGGGGCAGGAGGCCTAGCAGGAAGTACTGCTGGCGCGGCATTTGGTGAGTCAGCGGGAGATTTTATTTACGAGGTCACCCATGATTGACATTACGGGCTGGCCAGCAATGGCAAAGCTTATGCTTTTACTCAGCCCCTTTGTAATAGGTCTGCCGGGAATTGCTATAAGTGCATATATAACCATGACTAAGGATTACGAGGTTGCCTGTTCGGCTATCACCAGTAATCCTTATTTTCAAACAGTAAAGGGTGCTTGGCGGAGTGGCGGTTTCAAGTGGCGATGGCTTCTTGTTTGCACGGTGAGTGGGCTCGTTGCGTTTCCTTGGATCGAATCGCGTGCAGGGCGCTTGGATTTGAAGGAGCTGGCGGCTTTACCGCTTTGCCTTAAGCGCAAGCTTGCACTCTCAGCGTGGCTGAGCATGGCGGGCACTATTTGGATGTTTGTTATATGGGCACTGTTCAAATATAAGTAGCCGATTCAGACCCGCAATTGCGGGTCTTTCTCTTTTTTATCACCCTCAGCTTTCCCCGCCGAAAGCGGCTCCATGCTGGCCTCATCCACCGCTACCTTACCCCCCCGCGTCTTGACCAACGACACCACCACCCCACCCAGCAACAACCCAAACGTCACCCCCAGCGACAGCAACGCCGGCACCTTGCCGACCATCCCGTGGTAGAAGATCTTGCAACCAATGAAGATCAACACCAACGCCAGCGCGTACTTGAGGTAGATAAACCGGTGCATCAACGCCGACAAGGCGAAGTACAGCGAGCGCAAGCCGAGGATGGCAAAGATGTTCGAGGTATAGACAATGAACGGGTCCTGGGTAATGGCGAAGATCGCCGGCACGCTGTCGACCGCAAACACCAGGTCGGCCAGTTCGATCAGTACCAGGGCCAGAAACAGCGGGGTGGCATACCGCAGCGCCTTGCTTTGCCCTGGCGGGGTCTGGCGCACGAAGAAGTGCGAGCCGTGGATCTGGTCGGTAACCCGCATGTGCCGGCGCACGAATTTCAAGATTGGGTTGTTGGCCAGGTCCGGATGGCTGTCCTCCTTCGACAGTGCCATCTTCACCCCGGTAAACAGCAGGAAGGCGCCAAAGATGTACAGTACCCATTCGAAGTTCTGCACCAGTGTCGCACCCACGCCGATCATGATCGCCCGCAGGAACACTACGCCCAGGATGCCCCAGAACAGCACGCGGTGCTGATAGCGGCGGGGGATGGCGAAGAAGCCGAAGATCATCGCCATGACGAACACGTTGTCCATCGACAGCGACTGCTCGACCAGGAACCCGGTGTAGAACTCCAGCGCCGACTGCGCGCCCAGCTCATACCAGACCCAGACGCCAAACAGCACGCCGACACTGAAATAGCCCGAGTAGAGCAGCAGGCTTTCGCGCATTTCGATCTCGCGGTCCTGGCGGTGCAGCACGCCCAGGTCGAGTACCAGTAAACCGATGACGATGGCGATGAACACCAGCCACAACCAGGTGCTGGTACCGAGAAACGGAGTGGTGAGGAATGTCTGCAGAGCCGTCATGAGCCCCTCCTTGATTGTCGACGTTGCAAGGCAACAGTGATCCGACATGGCGGCTTGGCAGCCGTCAGAGGGGCCCGGTATCACATGGGCTTGAGCCTAGTCCCGTTTGCGCGGGATGCCGAATGCAGACCTGTTACATTTCTTTGCCTGGCACCCGGCGGGTGACGCCTTAATACACCCACACTTCTACCCGCCGATTGCGCAAGCGGCCTTGCTCCTGGTCGTTCCCTGCCACGGGCAGTTCGTCGCCCATGCCGGTCACTTCCAGCACGTCCACGCCATCGCGTGCCAGCTCGCGACGAACCGCCAACGCCCGTAAGCGCGAAAGCAGCGCCGCGCGCCCGGGTGTCTCCTTGGGGTCACCAAAGCCCACCAGCACCGCCTTGCTCTGCAGCTTGCCGGCCTGGCGCAGGTACTCGGCTACCCGCTGCACATCGCGCAACGCTTTGTTGTCGAGGCTGGCGCTGCCCTCCTGAAAGCGAAAATTCACGCTCAACCGCTGCGCTTGCTCGGCCAGTGTGCGGTAGCGTGGCGGCATGTCGGCCTGTGGGGGGACCGCTTGGGCCTTGACCTGCTGCGAAACGAAACCCAGTTGCGCGACGATGGCCTGGCCGGCTGGGCTCTGGGCGAAGTCGGCCAGGGCCTTGGCCTGAGGCTTGGGGTTGGCTGGCAGGTAGAAATACAGGCGCCGCGATAGTGGGTAGTCCTCGCTGGCCACGAGCGAGCGCTGCGGCAGCATGGCCGGTGCATCGCCCTGGGCGACGGCCAGCACCTTGGCCCCGTGTACTGCCGCCAGGCTGCTGAAACCGATGGCCTGGCGGTCGGCGGTGACCCGCTCGGCCAGCGTGTCGCTGGATTCAAAACGCTGAGCCTTGGCAGACAGCTCGCCTTGATTAGGGTCGAGCACCAGTGCCTTGAAGGTTTCGAAGGTGCCGGAACGGTCGTCGCGGGCATAAAGGTGAATCTTCCCACCCGCAATGCCCACCTGGTCCCAGCGCTGGATGTGCCCGGAGAAGATCTGCGCCAGTTGCAGCGTGGTCAGTTGCGGCACTGGGTTGTCGGGGTGGACGATCACCGCCACGCCATCGAGGCCGATGACCTGTTCGGCGCTGGCCGCACGCAGGTCACCCAGGGCATGCAGTTGCTGAACTTCTGTATCGTTGATCGGCCGCGAGGCGGCAGCCAGGTCGGCCTCGCCCCGGCCCAACGCTGCAAAGCCGGTGCTGGAACCATGCGCGGCGATGTCGATACGCAGCGGTTGCCCGCGAACGTCGCGGGCGGTGATGACGGTTTCGTTAGTGTGTGTGCCGGGGACCTGTTCAATCGCCGTTGCACCTTGAGCCCGTAATTGCCCTTGCACCAAAGCCGGCAGCAAGGCCGCGCCGATGGTGTTGGAGCCCTGCACGCGCAAATGCGCAAAATCGGCCAGAGCCGACAGCGGAAGCAGGGCAAGAAGAATGAGCAGCAGGCGGGGCATGCCGGGCAACCTATGGCACAGAGTTGCCCGGCAGATTACGACGGTGGCGTGATAGAAATATGACAGGCAGTTGGGAGGGCGTTAATCCTGTGGGAGCTGGTTTGCCCGCGAAGAGGCCGGTACAAGCACCACAAGACAGGTGCTCCCACAGGTTGCTGCTAAATCAGTGCGCGCCTGCCGACTTGCTCAGGTCACTCTCCGCCCACTCGGTATAGATGCAGGCATCGGCCACGGCCCAGCGCACGTTCACGGTATCCCCCGGCTGCATCGGCATGCCTGCCGCAGACAGCGCCTTCACGGTCATTTCGGTACCGCCGGCAGTGACCACATGGCACGTTTGGCTTTCACCCAGGAACAACACTTCGGCGACCTTGGCCCGCACCTCGTTCCAGCCCGCTGGCAGGGGTTGCGCGGCGGCTTGGGCGGCGGTCAGTGCCAGGGCTTTTTCCGGGCGTACCATGATCAATGCCTGCTGCTCGGCAGCCAACCCGGCGGTCAGACGGATGGCCACCGGCTGGCCCTCGAAACTGCCCGCGCCATTGCTGCTGGCCTTGATCCGCAGGAAGTTGGAATTGCCCAGGAATGAGGCGACGAACGCGTTCGGCGGGTTCTGGTAAAGGTCATAGCCACTGCCCAACCCAACGATCTTGCCATGGCTGAAGATGGCGATGCGCTGGGACAGGCGCATGGCCTCTTCCTGGTCGTGGGTGACGTAGACGATGGTGATGCCTAAGCGGCGGTGCAACTGGCGCAGTTCGTCCTGCAGGTCCTCACGCAGCTTTTTATCCAATGCGCCGAGCGGCTCGTCCATCAGCAGGATGCGGGGCTCATAAACCAGCGCGCGGGCGATCGCCACCCGTTGCTGTTGGCCGCCCGACATTTGCGAAGGCTTGCGGTGAGCGAACTTTTCCAGCTGCACCAGCTTGAGCATGGCATCGACCCGCTTGTTGATCTCGGCGGCGCCGAGTTTGCGGATGGCCAGGGGGAAGGCGATGTTGTCACGCACGTTCAGGTGCGGGAACAGCGAATAACGCTGGAACACCATGCCGATATCACGCTTGTGCGGCGGTACGTTCACCAGCGACTGGCCCTCGACCAGAATCTCGCCGCTGCTGGGGGTTTCGAAACCGGCTAGCATCGACAGGGTGGTGGACTTGCCCGAACCGCTGGAGCCGAGGAAGGTGAGGAACTCGCCGTCCTGGATTTCGAGGTCCAGGTTGTCCACGGCGGTGAAGTCGCCGTAGTGCTTGTTCAGGCCGCGCAGGCTGACCAGGGTCTTGTTGTGCGCGTTGTCTTTGATCACTGCACTCATTGTTGTTTTCTCCGGGCGCTCAGGCGTTGACTTCGGTGCGCCGGCGCAAAGCGGCGGCAATGACCATCACAAGCAGGGACAGGCCGATCAGCAGCGTCGAGGCGACGGCGATCACCGGGCTCAGGTCCTGGCGCAGGGTGGTCCACATCTTCACGGGCAGGGTCTGCAGGTCGGGGCTGGCCATCATCACGCTGAGCACCACTTCATCCCACGAGACGAGGAAGGCGAACAGGCCGCCGGCGATCATGCCCGGGCGAATGGCCGGGAAGGTCACCTTGAAAATCGCCTGCAGGCGCGAGGCGCCGCAGATGACCGCGGCATCTTCGATCGACTGGTCGAACAGCTTCAGCGAGTTGATGATCGAGATAATGGTGAAGGGCAGGGCGACGATCACGTGGCTGACCACGAACGCGAACAGCGTGCCGGTGTAGCCCAGTTTGAGAAACAGCGCATACACCGCGACGGCGATGATCACCAGCGGCACGATCATCGGCATGGTGAACAGGCCGTAGAGCATCTCACGGCCGGGGAAGCGGCCGCGCACCAGGGCAAACGCCGTCGGCAGGCCCAGCAGCACTGCGGCAACAGTGGTCAGCACGGCGACCTTGAGGCTGGCCAGGGCGGCATCCATCCACTCCGGGTTAGAGAAGAACTGGCCGTACCACTTGAAGGTCCAGCCCGGCGGTGGGAACACCAGCCACTGCGAAGAGCCGAACGACAGCAGCACGATGAACACCACCGGCAGCAGCAGGAAGGCCGCGATGACCCCGGTGGTCAGGTACAGGCCCGTACGCAGCGGGCGGCCCATGGCATTGGGTGACAGGAGCATGGCGGATTACCTCGCGTTGCCGACCGGGGATTCCGGCTGCAGCTTCAGGTACAGGTAGAAGAGCACCAAGGTGATCACCACCAGCAGTGCGGCGGCGGCGCTGGCCAGGCCCCAGTTGAGGAACGACTGCACCTGTTGAATGATGAATTCGGGCAGCATCATGTTCTGCGCACCACCGAGCAGGGCCGGCGTAACGTAGTAACCGAGCGACATGACGAACACCATCAACGCCCCCGAGAACAGCCCCGAGCGGCACAGCGGCAGGAACAACTTCCAGAAGTTGGTCCACGGGCTGGCCCCGCAAATCGACCCGGCTTGCAGCACCATCGGGTCGATGGCGTGCATGGTCGCCTGCAGCGGCAGCACGATGAACGGGATCATGATGTAGCTCATGCCGATCACCACGCCGGTGAGGTTGTGCACCATCTCCAGCGGGGTATCGATGATGCCCATGGCCATCAACGCCTTGTTGATCACACCCGAGCTTTGCAGCAGCACCAGCCACGAGTAGGTGCGCGCCAGCAGGCTGGTCCACATCGACAGCAGCACGATGTTCAGCAACCAGCGGCCCCAGCCGTTAGGCACCAGGGTGATGGCCCAGGCCAGCGGGAAGCCCAGCAGCACACTGATCAGGGTCACCACGCCTGCCACCGAGAAGGTGTTGAACAGCACCCGCGCATAAGCCGAGTTGGCGAACAACTGCTCGTAGTTACCCAGGCCTGGCACTGGCTCCAGCACGCCGCGCAGCAACAGGCCGATCAGCGGGGCGAAGAAGAACAGGCCAAGGAACAGCAGGGCAGGCAGCAGGTTGCGGCTGCCTTTCCAGCGCTGGCCCAGGCTCACACGGCGGGGGGCCGTTCCCGGGGCGCCGGCGCCCGTGGGGGCACCTTGCGCGTTGTGCAGGGCGTTGATGGCGACTTTCATTTGACCAACCACTCATTCCAGCGTGCGGCGATGGCCTGGCCGTTTTTCGCCCAGTAAGCAAAGTCCAGTGTCACCTGGTCCTGGGCATAGGCGGTCGGCAGATTAGGCGCCAGGTCGGCTTTGAGCTTGGGCACGCTGTCCAGGTTGACCGGCGCGTAAGCGGTCAGGTTGGCGAACTCCGCCTGGCCTTCGGGGCTGCTGGCGTTGGCCAGGAACTTCATGGCCGCGTCCTTGTTCTTGGCACCCTTGGGGATGACCAGGAAGTCGGCCATGACCAGGTTCTGCTTCCAGCTCACGCCCACCGGTGCACCGTCTTGCTGCAAGGCATACACGCGGCCGTTCCAGAACTGGCCGAGCGAGGCTTCACCAGAGGCCAGCAGTTGCTGCGACTGCGCGCCGCCACCCCACCAGACGATATCTTTCTTGATGGTGTCGAGCTTTTTGAAAGCGCGGTCCAGGTCCAGCGGGTAGAGCTTGTCGGCGGGCACGCCGTCGGCCAGCAGCGCCAGTTCCAGCACGCCAGGGCTCGGCCATTTGTACAGGGCGCGCTTGCCGGGGTAGGTCTTGGTGTCGAACAACGAGGTCCAGTCTACCGGCTTGTTGGCACCCAGCTTGCCTTCGTTGTAGCCGAGCACGAACGAGAAGAAGAACGAGCCGACGCCATGGTCGGACACGAAGCGCGGGTCGATGCGGTCTTTTTTGACGGTGTTGAAATCCAGCGGCTCGAGCAGGCCTTCACTGGCGGCGCGCAGGGCGAAGTCGGCTTCGACGTCGACCACGTCCCACTGCACGTTGCCGCTTTCGACCATGGCCTTGAGCTTGCCGTAGTCGGTAGGGCCGTCTTGGACGACTTTGATGTTGGTCGCTTTGGAGAAGGGTACGGCCCATGCTTCTTTCTGGGCGTCCTGGGTGGTACCGCCCCAACTGACGAAGTTCAGGCTGTCAGCGGCCTGCGTGGCCTGACACGCCAGGGTCAGCAGGCTGGCGGACAGCACTGCGGTTACACGTTTGCTCAACAGCATGGTTACGCCCTCGTTGCTTTTGTTATTCGAGGCGGGGCTTTTTGGTGCGCCCGCCAACAGTATTCGGGGAGCAGCTAAAACAAAGTGTCGGTGGCCGATTGTGAGTGTAGGTGCCGGCCTGCACATTCAAGGTCTACGGGATATCATATTATGGTATTCCAAACTTTTGGCAAGAGGCGGAGGCGACCGGCCATCACTCCAACCTTTCCAACCATCGCCTCCACGTGCTGTAGGCGCAGCCTTGTGCGGCGAAGAGGCCGGTGCAAACAGGACCCTTCTTTGGGTAAGTACCGGCCTCTTCGCAGCACAAGGCTGTTCCTACACGGCGTGGGCGTTAGGGCAGAGGTTTCAGCTAGCCAGCTCTGGATCGAACGGTATGCTCTGCACCACCTCCAGCTCATACCCTGCCAACCCTGCATACTTGAGCGGCGGCCCAAGGTGGCGCAGCTTGCCTACGCCCAGGTCCTGCAAAATCTGTGCACCGGTGCCGACTTCCGAATACACCTTCGACTGCCCGCGCTGGTAAGGCCGCACCGGCTGGGTCAGCTGCGGAACGCGTTCGAGCAACGCCTGCGAAGACTCATGGTTGGCCAGGATCACCACCACGCCGGTGCCTTCTTCTGCGACCTTCTGTAGCGCCGCCCACAATGTCCAGTTGGCCGGGCCGGCGTATTCGGCGCCGACCAGGTCGCGCAGCGGGTCGATCACATGCACGCGCACCAGCGTCGGTTGCTCGCGGCGGATGTCGCCCATGACCATGGCCATGTGCACGCCACCTTCGATGCGGTCTTCATAGGTCACCAGGCGGAAGGTGCCGTGCACGGTGGGCAATTCGCGCTCGCCGATGCGCTTGATGGTCTGCTCGGTGCTCAGGCGGTAGTGGATCAAATCGGCAATGGTGCCGATCTTGATGCCGTGCCTGGCGGCGAACACTTCCAGGTCCGGGCGGCGCGCCATGGTGCCGTCGTCATTGAGCACTTCGACGATCACCGAGGCGGCTGTGAAACCGGCCAGGCGCGCCAGGTCGCAGCCCGCTTCGGTGTGGCCGGCGCGGGTCAGCACGCCGCCTTCGCGGGCGCGCAGGGGGAAGATATGCCCAGGCTGCACCAGGTCTTCCGGGCGCGCGTTCGGCGCCATGGCCGCTGCCACGGTGCGCGCACGATCGGCAGCGGAAATACCGGTAGTGACGCCAGTGGCGGCCTCGATCGACACGGTGAAGGCGGTGCTGAACACGCTGCCGTTGGCCGGTACCATCTGCTCCAGGCCCAGGCGCTGACAATGATCGTCGGTCAGCGTCAGGCAGATCAGGCCACGCGCTTCGCGGGCCATGAAGTTGATGGCCTGGGCGTCACAGCGCTCGGCGGCGATCAGCAGGTCGCCTTCGTTTTCCCGGTCCTCATCGTCCACCAGCAGGACCATCTTGCCTTGCCGGTAGTCCTCGAGAAGTTCTTCGATGCTGTTGAAAGCCATGCTGCACGCTCGCTGTGGTGGGGTGATTTTTATGGTATACCATCATACACAAATACTTTTGCAACAGGAGAGCAGCGGATGAAAGCGTATTGGATCGCCCACGTGGATGTGACCGACCCCGAGCAATACCAGCAATACACCCAGCGCGCGCCCGCTGCCTTCGCCGCATTCGGTGGGCGGTTTCTGGCGCGGGGCGGGCGTAGCGAGGCGATGGAAGGGCGGCCGACGCCGCAGCGCAGCGTGGTGATCGAGTTCGACTCTTACGAGCAGGCGGTGGCCTGTTATCGGTCCGCGCTTTATCAGGAGGCCTGCAGCCACCGCCAAGGTGTGGCGAAGGCTGAAGTGATCATCGTCGAAGGGTTTGAGCCCTGAGGTGATCAGGGCCGGCATCGTTTTACGGCATGCCTGGCAACTCATGAGGGCGCAAGTCGAAAACCAGGACTTCTGCATCCTGGCCATTGCCAAGTTGCAGCAACTGCTCCTGGCGCACCCGAACGCCATCGCCCTCTCGTTGTAAGTGGGTTTCGGAAGAACAGGTAGCAATGGCACGCGCAACCACAAAGACCCGATCGCGCGGGCCTTTGTGTCTGGATTTATTGAAGGTGCACCTTCAGCTCCCCAGCCGCCTGGCGCATCGCCGCTTTCACTTCAGGTACCTGGCTCAGCGGGTTCAATAACCCATAGTCATGAATCATCCCGTTGTACCGCACCGCAGTCACCGTCACCCCCGCCGCATCCAGCTTGCGTGCATAGGCCTCGCCCTCATCACGCAACACATCGAACTCTGCGGTCTGCACCAGCGCTGGCGGCAGGCCTTTAAGCTGCTCGCTGCTGGCGCGCAGCGGCGAGGCGTAGATTTGCTCACGTGCCTTGGCGTCAGTGGTGTAGTTATTCCAGAACCACTTCATCATGCCCGTCGTGAGGAAGTGCCCCTCAGCGAACTGCTTGTACGAGCCGGTCTCGAAGCTGGCATCGGTCACCGGCCACAGCAGCAACTGGAAGCGCAGCTTAGGGGTACCGGCCTCCTTGGCCTTGAGCGCGACCACTGCGGCCATGTTGCCGCCGACGCTGTTGCCGGCCACGGCCAGGCGCTTGCCATCCACGCCAATCGCTTTGCCATGCTCGGCCACCCAGCGGGTGGCGGCATAAGCCTGGTTGATGGCAGTGGGGTAGTGCGCTTCAGGTGAAGGCGTGTAGTCCACGTACACCGCTACCGCGCCGGAACCGACCACCAGGTCGCGAATCAGCCGCTGGTGAGTCGGGAAATCGCCCAGTACCCAGCCGCCGCCGTGGAAGAACATGAACACCGGCAATTCACCCTTCACATTGGCCGGGCGGACAACTTGCAGCGTGATTGTCTCGCCGTTGGCCTGGATCGTGTGTGCTTTGACTTCGATGCCGGACAGGTCAACCTTGACCGACGATTGAGCACCGGTCAGCACTGCACGGGCGTCCTTCGGCGCGAGCTGTTCCAGAGGCTTGCCGCCGCCCTTTTCCAGGGCTTCGAGGAAGGCCTGGGTGTGCTGCTCGACGCCTGGGCTGCCTGCTGCGAACGCAGTGGAAACGGAGAGGGCAAGGAGGCTAGTAGTGAGTGCCTTGTGGACAATGTTCATGTGCGAATCCTTTTCTATGCAAGTGTTTAAGAGGGGCGCATTGCCTGGCCTTAAGGGCCATCGCTGTGACTTGCGAGTAGATTAAGGAGATGCCTTCGTGGGAAAAAGCGGCTATAAAGCGTTTGACTGTCACCAGGAACGAGACAATGAACCCTTACGAAGACATGCGGATCTTCGCCCAGGTCATGGAAGCCGGTAGTTTCACCGCTGCGGCGGACCGTCTGGGCATGTCCAAGCAATCGGTCAGCCGGCGCCTGATGCAACTTGAAGAACGCCTGGGCGTGCGCCTGCTCAACCGCTCGACACGGCGCCTGGACGCCACTCCGCTGGGGCAGCACTATTACCAGTCGGCGTTGCGCTTGCTGGGCGAAGTGCAGCAGGTGGAGCACGACATCAGCGGCCAGGCCCAGGCCTTGCGCGGCACCTTGCGCCTGAGTGCGCCGCTGTCGTTCGCCATGGCCCACCTGGGGTGCCTGCTGACCGAATTTCTGCAGTTGCACCCGCAGGTGGATGTAGAAGTGGACCTCAGCGACCGGGCCGTGGACCTGATCGGCGAAGGCTATGACCTGGCCTTGCGCATTGGCGCGCTGGAGGACTCCAGCCTCATCGCGCGGCGTATTGCCGGTGTTGAACGGGTGTACTGCGCAAGCCCGGCCTATCTTGAGGCGCAGGGGGTGCCCGCATTCCCCGAGCAGTTGGCCCGGCATGACTGCCTGCCTTATGGGCATTCACGGCAGGTGCAGTGGCAGTTCAAACAGGGCGGCAAGACGCAGGCAATTGCGGTGGCGGGGCGGATGCGCGCCAACAATGGCGAAATGCTCAGGGATGCGGCGATAGCGGGGATGGGCGTGACGTACCTGCCAACGTTCATCGTTGGCCAGGCACTGACGGATGGCCGCTTGGTGACGTTGCTGGAAGACTGGACGCCGCCGGCGTTGCAGTTGTCGGCGGTGTATCCGCAGCATCGCCAGGTGGCGCGGGCGGTGCAAACCTTTGTCGGGTTCTTGCGGGAGCGGCTGGCGCATTTGTGACGGGGCCGGCGCGTTCGCCGCTGGTGGGCAGAAGTGCAATTCGGCTAGCATGAGGCTCTGCCAAGCAACCCGCGCGCGACTGCGCAAGGCTTGATCCCTCCCTTCTGATCCGAACCTCTGCATGACTGCCTTCTACCTCAAACTACTCATGACACCCACCCTCATGCTGGCCATCTCGCTGGCGGGCAAACGTTGGGGTACGCAAATTGGCGGGCTGCTCTCGGGGCTGCCTGTCACCTCAGCGCTGGTGATGCTGTTTCTCAGCCTTGAACAGGGCGAGGTGTTCGCGTCGCAGGCCGTACCTGGGGCATTGGCGGGGGTGGCCGCCGTGCAAGCGACCTGTTTGTTCTACTACTGGGTGACCCAACGCGTCAGTGCGTTTGTCGGCTGCAGCGTAGCGCTGCTGTTCTTTGCTGTGGCCGCCTTGGCGACCAGCCACCTGGGCTGGGTGGCGCTGTCTGTCGTTGCCACGCTGTTACTGGTCGTCGCCATCGTCGTCGCTACCTCGCAACCGGCCCAGGCCCGTTCAGCGCGTTACGTGCCGATGCCGCGCTGGGTCATCCCGATGCGCATGATGACCGCCACCTTGTTGCTGTTGGTGATCACGGCCAGTGCAACGATGCTCGGGCCGGTGGTCAGTGGGATGCTGGCGCCGGTCCCGGTAATCGCATGGCCGCTTGCAGTATTTGCCCACGTCCAGGGCGGGCGCCACGAGTTGGGCGCGATCGTGCGTGGCAATGCCATTGGCGCGGTGGGCGTGGTGGGCTTCTACCTGGCCCTGCAAAGTACGCTGTTGCAGTGGGGCGCAGTGCTGTCGATTTCGCTGGCGGTGTTGCTGGCGGTGGTTGTGACGTTCGTCTTGGCGAAGCTGTTGCAGCCACGCTAGAGCGTGCTGCAAGGCGCCTAGGCGCCAGGCGCACTGGGTTCGACAGGGGTGTACCAAGGCGCCTTGGCGTCGAGGTAAATGTGCTTTTGGCTGTGTGGCGTGAAGGGCGTGTCCAGTGTGGCCAGGGCCACCGATACCCAGTCGCTGAATTCACCCTCGGCGCGTGACCAGAACAGGTTCGAGCCACAGCGTGCGCAGAATTCGCGTTGTACCGAAGGCGAGGAGTGATAGGTGCTGATCGTGTCTGCGCCGGTCAGTACCTTGAGTGCGTTGCGGGGTACGCTGGCATAGCTAGCAAACGCCGCCCCGTGGCCTTTGCGGCACTGGCTGCAATGGCAATGGGTGAGCGCTTTGGGGGCTGTGAGCAGCTGATAGCTGACAGCGGCGCAAAGGCAGCTGCCTTGATAAGTGTGCGGCATGAGGGTAGTCCGTGGGCGGTGGGCACGTGGGCCGCTACGCAGCCCTATAGATCAGTTCTGCCAGGGCGGCGCAGCGGTCGAGTGTGGCAGCAGTGCGCTCAGGGGGTGCCGTTTCTGCCATGCAGGCAAAATGCCCGGCGCTTGCTCAAGCGTTCGTAATACGCCCTGACGGCTGGCAAATGAGGATGCTCGAAAGGCGTCTCGAACCACCGGTTGACCGAAAGGCCGATGGGGATGTCAGCCAGGGTGAACATGTCGCCGGCCACATACGCACCGGTGGCGGCGAGCTGCCGATCAAGAATCTGCATGTAACGAGACCATTCGGCACGGCCGGCGGCCAGCGCCTGCGGGTCCTGATGGGCGGGTGAATGCCTGACCAGCGACATGAAGGTGTAGCTCCAGGACCTGTTGAGGTCCGAAGCCTGCCAGTCGATCCATTGATCGATACCTGCTCGTGCTTTTGCCTCGGTCGGGTACACCGAGGCGTGGCCATAGCGCGTCGCCAGGTAACGGATGATGGAGTTGGATTCCCACAGGGTGAAGTCGCCATCCTGGATGACCGGGATCATGGCGTTGGGGTTAAGTGCCAAGAATTCGGGGGTGTCGGTGGCGGTGAAGCCCGCGCCCCAGTCTTCCCGTTCGAAGGGGATATCAAACTCGGCACAGGCCCAGAGGACTTTACGCACGTTGATCGAAGACGCTCTGCCCAATATCCGTAACATGGTATTCGTCCTTGCTTGTGGAAGGCTGATCGTCCTTCACGGCATGACCTCGGTCAAGGATTAACCGTGGACGGTGGGCAGGGTTTTTCGTTCGTTAATAATAATGCTGCAAGGCTGTCCCTTTTTTTCAGGCCGCCTGTCATTAGCGGTAGTAGAGAATAAAGGGAGCCTGTTTCAATGCCTGTCGTATTGCCTTGCCGCCCGCGTGCGGCGTCACTTCGTTCGCGTCCGTTGATGTACCTGGGTTTTGCCATCAGCCTGAGTGCCAACCTGTTGTCTTCGTCAGCCTGGGCCGACGACCTCGCGCGGCGTACTTACACCGTGCCCGCCGGCACCTTGGGCGCCGCACTGACCCGTTTCGCCCACCTCGCCGGGGTCAGCCTTTCACTCGACCCGGCGCTGGTCACTGGCCGGCAAAGCAGGGGGTTGTCAGGCAGTTACAGCGTTGACGAGGGCTTCATGCAGCTCCTTCAAGGCAGCGGCCTGCAGCTGAAACCGGTGGGTAACGGGGCGTTTACCCTGGTGCCTGTGGCGCAAGCGTCGGATGCGCTGGAGATCGCCCCGACCAGCATCGTCGGTGGCCATGTGGGTGCCAGCGACGCGCCACCTTATGCCGGTGGCCAGGTCGCCCGCCAAGGGTCGCAAGGCCTGCTTGGCTCGCGCGACTTCATGGACACCCCGTTCAGCATGACCACCTACACCAGTGACCTGGTGAAGAACCAGCAGGCACGTACCCTGGGTGACCTGATCGCCAGCGACCCCTCGGTGCGTGCGACCAACCCGGCAGGTGGGCGCTTCGAGCAGTTCACCATCCGCGGGTTCAGCTTGTTCAACAGCGATGTTTCCTACAATGGTTTGTTCGGCATCTTGCCGACCTACTCGATCGACATGGAGATGGCCGACCGGGTCGACATCATCAAGGGGCCGAGCCAGTTGCTCAATGGCATTTCGCCGCGTGGCAGCGTGGGCGGTGGTATCAATGTGGTGCCAAAGCGGGCAGGCGATACGCCCATTACCGAGTTCACCGGCAGCTATGCCTCGGGCAGCCAGGCTGGCGGTGCGGTGGATGTCGGTCGCCGTTTTGGCGAGAGTGGCCAGTTCGGTATCCGCTTCAACGGCGTCAAGCAGGCCGGCGACACCGAGTGGGAACACCAGCGTGTCGAGCGGGACATGGCGGTGCTGGGCCTGGACTTTCGCGGCGAGCGGCTGCGCCTATCGACCGACATCGGCCACACCGAACGTGATACCGATGCCCCCCAGGAGCGTGTGCTGATTGGTGCCAACGCCAAGGTGCCGAGCGCCAATGATGTACACCACAACTACGCACAGGCCTGGAGCAAGGCGCGCACTAATGACACCTTCGGTGCCTTCAATGCCGAGTACGACATCAGCGACTCGCTGATGGCTTATGGCGCAGTCGGTGCGCGCAAGAGCAACCATGACTTCTTGCGCCACAACGTTTCGATCATCAACGATGCCGGGGACTTTACTGTTCAGCCGCGCGATTTCACCCGCGATGAAAGCGTGCGTACCGCCACGGCCGGTGTGCGCAACTGGTTCCATACCGGGCCGGTCAGCCACGAAGTGAACCTGGCCGCCACGTACTTCTACATGGACTTCACCAACGGCGGCGCGCGCTATGCCTCCGCGCCCAGCAACCTCTACAACCCGGTGGCCACGCCGACACCCGGCACCCCGACCCGGCTCGACCCCAAGGTTTACACCGAGAACCGGTTCAGCGGCGTCGCCCTGGCCGATACCCTTGGCTTTTTCGATGACCGCCTGCTGCTGACCTTGGGCGCCCGCTGGCAGCGGGTGCAGGTTGATGACTGGAGCGACGGCGTCAAAGGTGACACGGCCTACGACGAAGAAAAGGTGTCGCCCTCGGCGGGTGTGCTGTTAAAGGTCAGCGAGCAGCTGTCGCTGTACGCCAACTACATGGAAGGCTTGAGCCAAGGCAAGATCGCGCCGTCGACGTCGGTCAACGAAGACCAGATCTTCCCGCCCTTCACCAGCCGGCAGGTGGAAGTCGGGGCGAAGTATGACCTGGGTAAGGTCGGCTTCACCGCCAGCGTGTTTCGCATACGCCAGCCCGCCTACGAAACCAATGCCACTACGCGGGTGTTCGGGCCCAATGGCAAGCGCGACAACCGAGGTGTGGAGCTGAGTGTGTTTGGCGAGCCACTGGAGGGCGTCCGCCTGCTGGGCGGGGTGATGTACATCGACAGTGAACTGACCGATACCGTCGGCGGCGCCTTCGACGGCAACCGCGCACCGGCAACGCCCGAGTACAACGTCAATGTGGGGGCTGAATGGGATGTGCCGAGGGTAAACGGGCTGACCTTGACCGCACGGGGCATTCACTCGAGTTCGCAGTACCTGGACCAGAACAACAGCAAGCAGATCGACGGCTGGGAGCGTTTCGACCTGGGCGCCCGCTATGCCTTCAAGGTAGACGAGACCCAGGTCACGCTGCGTGCCAGTGTCGAGAACGTGCTGGACGACCGCTACTGGGCGTCGGCAGGGGCTTCGGACGACAGTGAGCCAGGGCTGACGCTGTCTACCCCAAGGACCTACCTGCTGTCGGCGACGCTGGGCTTCTGAGCCCAGGGTCAGAACTTCAACCTGTCGATGCTGAGGGTGGCTATGCTCTGCTATCAGGGTACCGGTGTGGTCGCTTTCGCCTCCCAGGGCGTTGAATGCTTGCCTGGGCGCCACGAAATTGGCACCCTTGGGCGCCTTGAACCGTCAGTATCACGACAGAAGGAAGTTTGCGTTGAGCTGGGACAAAGTCGGCAAAGTCCTCGTAGCCCTGCTGATTGGCCTGATGGTCATGGTAGTGGCCTATGTGGTGATCAAAGGCAGCCCTCGCCTGGAGGCCTCCCTGACCTACGCCTACCTCACTTACCCGAGCCAATTCAGCGAACGCATCACCAAGGCCAGCGAGCAACTTAAGTACGAGCAGTTGCAGGGCCGTATCAACACCATCAGCGAAGGGCAGTTGCATCAGGATCAGGTCGACAGGTTGATCGAACTGGCCCAGGCGCCTTACGCCCAGTTGTTCGCCAAACCGTTCGAGGCGGGGCTGGTGGACCACCGCACCGGTCTGCTCATCGACCTGCGCAACACCGGTAATGCGCCGGTTCGCCAAGTGAAGATTCGCCTGCCGGCCAAGGGCCTGGTGCAGGTGCGCGATGCGGCTGGCAACGACACCATTATTGAAGCAGCCACGCCCTTGGTCGAAATACCCTCCATCGAACCGGGTGGGGTGTGCAAGGTGTGGGTTTACTTCGATGCCGACTACTCGCAGATCCGCCAGGGCGGCGTCAGCATCCGTCATGCCGACGGCGTGGCCGATGTGCAGGTGTACCGAGAGTTCACCGGCTTCCCCGCGCAAGTGGCGCGCTACAGCCGCGAATTGATGGTGCTGCTGGTGGTGTTAGGGTTCAGCGTACTGGGGTTGGCGTATGCCTGCCTGTCACGCCGACGCGTGCCGGTGTTGCCGTCCTGAACCTGTCGATGGGTCACTATAGGAGCAGCCTTGCGCTGCGAAGAGGCCCGTAGCACCAGTGAAGATTCACGGTGTTGTCGCGGGCCTCTTCGCAGCACAAGGCTGCTCCTACACAACCGCTATTCGGTATTTGGTTGTGATATTCAGTAACGATCTACCGAGTGCTGAATTGCTGTGTCTCCTATTGTTCGTAACGACAAGGATCGTTAAACGAGGGGCACACCATGGATTGGGCCAAAGCAAAACTACTACGGCGGGGACGGTTTTCGGAGCCCGGCAGGCTATACCTGCTCACCACTGTCACTCACCAGCGCAGGCCGCTGTTTGCAAACCTGCGTGCTGCGCGCCTGGTCATCGGGCAAATGCGCCATTCGGAACGAGAAGATGCCTGCCATTCACTTGCCTGGGTGGTGATGCCTGACCACTTACATTGGCTGATTGAGCTTCACACCGACACACTGTGCAGCCTGATGCGGCAGTTCAAGTCGCGTTCTGGCACTGCACTATGCAAAGCAGGGGTAAGTCGCGGCCAAGTCTGGCAACGTGGTTATCAAGACCGTGCCGTACGCAAGGACGATGACGTGCGCAAGATAGCCAGGTACATCGTTGCAAACCCATTGCGTGCGGGTTTGGTTGAACACATAGGTGACTATCCCCATTGGGACGCAGTGTGGCTCACTGCGGACGTGACCAACCCACTTAACTCACTGTAGGAGCAGCCTTGTGCTGCGAAGAGGCCCGTAGCACCAGCGAAGATTCGCGGTGTTGTCGCGGGCCTCTTCGCAGCGCAAGGCTGCTCCTACACGCTCGTGCTTAGCTGCATTCTTCGTGCAGCGCCAGGCTCTGGCGCTGCTGCTCCAGCAGGGCGGTGCGCAGTGATGCGGGGGCTAGGACACGAATCGACCCTGCCTGGGACAGTAACCAGCCCATCAGTGCACGGCTGTCGTCGACGGTAGCGGCCAGCGCGGCGCCGCCGTCTTGCTGAGGTACCAACTGCATGTCTGTGGACAGTGGCTGCTGTTCCAGGCGCCGCGCGAGCGCGTCGTCGACCCAGGCGCGTAGCCCGATCTGGCGAACCGGTGCGAGGGCATCCGGTTGCAGTTGCTGCGACTCGTCCAGGCTCAGCCCAGGTTGCCAGTACCAGCCATAAGGCATGCCTTTACTGTTGCAGTGCAGCGGAAACAACGCCGACAGTTCCACCAGGTCGCGCTCCACGGTGCGCTTGCTGGTGGTGTGGCCCACCTTCGCCAGCGCTGCCTGCAACTGCGTAGAGCTCATGCCTGGGTGGCGCCCCGGCAGCAGCTTGAGCAGCTGCCATTGGCGGGCGATGGTGTGGCGGGTAGGGTGGCTGGGCAAAGGAGGCTCGTCCGTGAATGCCAGGCACTGGGTGCGCCCGGATGGTGGCATTTGGCTATCCTGCAAGCATACCCTGCCCGGGGATGGGATCCAAACTTTTACGGGGCCGTCCCTTGCCATGCTTCTTAAATTTGACCAAAATATCGGTCTTAATTGAGGGCTGATAGCATGCAGAATATTTTCGCTGACGTAGCGGTAAGCGTTTCAGAGCTAAAAAAGAACCCAACTGCAGTAATGTCTGGCGCCGCAGGCATGCCCATTGCCGTACTGAATCACAATCGTGTGATGGGTTACATGGTGCCGGCCGAACTGTATGAAGCCATGATGGAAAAACTGGAAGACATCGAGCTAAGCGAGCTGGCCAAGTCCCGTCTTGGTGAGCAAGGTATACCGGTGTCTTTGGATGACTTATAAGCTTGAGTTCGTCCCTTCAGCGTTCAAGGAATGGGGCAAACTGGGCCATACGTTGCGTGAGCAGATCAAGAAGAAGCTTGGCGAACGTTTGCAGGCACCGAGGGTGCAGGCCGATGCTCTGCGGGAGCTGCCTAATCACTACAAAATAAAGTTCAAGGCTTCAGGCTACCGCCTCGTCTACCGGGTCGAAGATGAGCGGGTCGTTGTTGTGGTAGTTTCAGTGGGCAAGCGTGAACGCAGCGCGGTTTATCAGTCAGCCAAAAAGCGCTAGAGGGGCGTTCACAAGCAGCGTTTTTGCGATGTTGCGATGAACTCCCCCTCACTGTGTCCTACGATTCTTTGTTATCCCCGCACTGTTGCAGGGCCTCGATAAATACTCGCTCGGCCCGGCTCAGCCGTTGTTCCCTGTTCCACAGCAGGTGGATATCCACATCCGCAATCCCCTCCTGCGGTGGCAGCTTCCATAACAACCCCGCCGCCACATCCGCCGCCACCACGTGTTCCGGCAGGCAGCCGATGCCAAAGCCCGCGATCACCAGCCGGCGTACCTCTTCAAGGCTGGGCGAGGACGCCACGATCCGCCCGGAGAACCCTTGCTGGTCCCGGAAGATGGTCAGCGGCGAGAGCATCCCGCCGATCTGGTCGCTGGTGAAACTGACGAAGTTCTCACGTTGCAGGTCGCCCTCCAATTGGCCGAACAAGGCATGGTGCTTGCCGCAGAAAAACGCATAGCGCTGGCGCAGGAACAGCCGCTGCTCCAAACGCGGTTGCGGCCGTCGATTGAGGCTCAAGCCCGCCGTGGCAGTCTTCTCCTGCAAGGCGGCGACGATGTCGGAGCTGCGCATCACCTCGATTTCCAGCTCTACCCGTGGGTGCTGGCGGTGGAAGTCGGCGAGAAAATCGTCGAACTGCTCGCTTTCGATGCGGCTGATCATCAGCAAGCGCACCTTGCCCACCAGTTCGTCCGCCGGTTGCTCCAGCAGGCAGCCGATCTGCGACATTTGCCCATACACCTCGCCGGCCAGCACAAACAGCTGCTCGCCCATTTCAGTCAGCACAAAGCGTGGCCCACGGCGGGCGATGAGTTGCCGGCCGAGCTGATCTTCGAGGCGTTTGAGCGCCTGGCTCACCGCCGGTTGGGTAAGGTGCAGGCGGGCGGCCGCCCGGCTAATGGACAGCTCCTGGCCGATGACCCGGAAAGTGCGCAGCAGGTTCCAGTCGAGGCGGTCGTTGAGCAGGCGGTCGGACATGGTCGGGCTCGATAATAAGCTGGGCTAATAGTGCAAATAATAAATAGAAAATTGACTAATCATAGCCCGGGGACGATAAATCGCAGCCATGCACCGACCAAGCGCCACCAGAGCGCAACTGTGATGACCCACAACTCCTGCCAGAACAACAAGCAAAGGAGCCCACCATGAAGCCCACCGATTCGCCCCAGCCACCGCGCAGCGATAGAGGCTCTACAGTGGATTTAAATGACTACAGCAAAGGTTAGGGGGCTCTGCCCTGGGAAATACCCAAAGGTCCTGCAGGGTGGTGGATCGTGTCGGCGCTTGGGAATGTATTCAAAGGCGAGTACCACTGTTCGGTTTCATCGGCTATGTGAGCTGTCTCAATTGTTCCGCGGTGAGTGATAACAGCTCCGCATTGAAGTGAGTTCTTGACTCATTAGGTGTGTTCTGTCTGGGTCGATCTACCTTGATACCCTTGGGTGTTTGATAGATAGAACCCTCATCGAACGTATTGACAGGTCGCAGGTTGAACCCGGCGGCTACAAGTGAATTGTGGTGTGAGTGCATTAAACCAGGGTCTGGAGCACCTTCACGTTGGCCAAAGCCAAGTATCACCACGCCGGTAGTCTCGTTGGTGTAGTAATAGCCGGTGGGTATTAGTGGTTCAATCTGCGGGAGTTCAGAAGGATATTTAGCTTCCGTTCCTTTTGTATTGGTATTATATCTTAAGTAGGTACGGCTATAACCTTTTGGGATTTTTGGACTTTTTATGTGGCTGAAACCAATTGCGTGTAAGCGCTGTTCCGAATTTTCAGCCAAAAACTGGAGTATTGAGCTACCTTGGGTGTTAAGTTGTTGGTTGAACGTTACAGGCCATCGCCCGGAGGGATCAGCGCTGTTTATTGGATCCCCCGCGCAGTAGGCGTACGCGTTAAAGCCCCCTTTGCCAAACGGGCTCAGCGCATCGGGGCTGCTGAAGCGCCGTAATTGTGGATGATAGAAACGGTGCCCATTTCCCAGCGGGTAGGTGCCAGATATAGGATCTATCCATTGTCCTGTGAAGCCCAATAGTGGCGCGCTCTCAGCAGCGAAACGATGGCCATAAGGCGTATAGACTGTCCCCTGATACTCATCGTTGAAACTGCCCAAAGCCGAGCCTTGCTGGTCTGTCTGTAGCATCTGATTGTGCCACGTTCCACTTACTTGCGTGCCCTGCGCCACTCCGATATTGAGTGCCCAGATTACGCGCTGACAACCCTGGGTGTTCAGCCGTGTTGCCAGGCGGTTACCGTTGTAAAAGTGATAAGTGTGAGGGCTGTTTAGCTGGGAAGCCGGCGGCGTTGAGCGTTGTGGCGTCAGCTGTTGAGCATGAAGGCTGCGTATTGAATCATTCATTATCGCGACCTGCTGGAGGGAGATGTCCCAGTTTGGATCGCTCCGGCCGCCCCTCACAACTGGCAGTTTTACTAGGCTCTGTCCCTACACCCCACCCCGCCGCACATGCTTCACCAGCACCTTCTCCAACAACTCCCACATCGCCGGGTCCGTACTGAACGCCACATTGAAGCGCATCCACCCGGTCGGCTTGGCATCGACCATGAACAGCTGCCCAGGCCCAAGCATGATGCCTTTCTCCAACGCATCATCCAGCAGCTCCGCGCTGTCGGGGATGGCGGGGTGGCGGGTCCAGATGTACATGCCTTCATCCGACTCGGTGAACAACTCGAAGCCCAGCCGGTGCAGGTGCCGGCCCACTTCCTGGTGCGCCTCGGCCAGGCGCTGGCGCAGGCGTTTGAGGTGTTTGCGCCAGCGGCCGTCGATGATCGCGGCATACACCACGCGTTCCATCACCTGCGAGGTGGTGAGGCCTGAGCGCATTTTCAGGTGCACCAGTTTCTGCATCAGCTCCGGGTTGGCCATCATGTAGCCAACCCGTACGTTGGGCGAGATGCTCTTCGAATAGCTGCCGACGTACACCACCTGCTGCAGGTGGTCGAGGCTGGCCAGGCACGGTTGCGGTTCGGCGACCATGTCGGCGTACAGGTTGTTCTCGACCAGGCGGAAGCCATGCTGGCTGGCCAGTTGCAACAGCCGATGCAACTGCGGCAGCGGGGTGCGCGAGCAGGTCGGGCTGTGCAGGTGCGGCTGGGTGAAGAACGCGGTCGGGCGGTGATGCGCCAGCAACTGCTCCAGCTGGTTCAGGTCGTAACCGGCAGGGGTGCGGGGTACGCCGACCAACGTCGCGCCCTGGGTGCGCAGGATGCTCATCAGGTTGGGGTAGCCGGGGTCGTCGACCAGCACCACGTCACCCGGGCGCACCAGGGTGCGCGCGGCCAGGTCCAGGGCCTGGCTGGCGCCATGGGTGAGCATCAGCTGCGCCGGGTTGGCGACGATCGACAGCTCCTGCTGCAGGTTTTGTGCGGTCAGCGTGCGCAGTTCGGCCAGGCCCATGGGGTCGCCGTAGCCGGACAGTTCCAGCGGGCTGCCAGCGACCTGGCGCAGGCCGCGGCGCAGGCCTTCCTCGTACATCCAGTCATTGGGCAGCCAGCCGCAGCCGGGCTTGAAGGGCAGCTGGCGGATCTCGAAGATCTGCTGCAGGTACCACTCGGAGTTGAACGTTGGTCGACTGGTGTCGGCCTCGACATTGTGTTTGTCCAGCAACTCGCCAGCCGCGCGGTTGATGAAAAACCCGGCATTGCCGCGGCTGACCAGCAGGCCCTGGGCGACCAGGCGGTCGTAGGCCTCGACCACGGTGAAGGTACTCACCGAGTAGGTCGCGGCAAAGGCGCGGATAGACGGGACCTTGGCCCCAGGCTTGAGCGTCTGGTTGTCGATCAGCTCGCGCAAGCCGTCGATGATCTGGTTGACCAACGGGGTGGGGGCGTCTGGGTGTAATTCGAACATTCGAGGGCCTTTCAGGGTGCGTAGCGTCAGGTGCCTGCAGGGTGTACTGCATTGGCGACCTGTACAGTGCAGTGCGAGATTCATGCCACTGTGCATGGCTCTCTGCGTCGGACATTTTTACATTAGGTGTCGGATATCGCCACATAAAGCATGTTCAGTTCGCTCGAAGGGCAAACCTTCGGGCGCGTCAGCAGGCCGCCATGGATGGCCTGCGTGTGTTTGCTCACACCATCCTGCCCGCATTAGCACTGATGTACAGGTGAGGCCGCTAGCCATCGGGGTCTCACAGTTTTCCTTGGATAAAAAGAAGCACGGGGTACACAACTGATGGACGCAACATCCACAACCACCACCGCGAAAGGCGGGCACGAGAGCAAGCTCAGTGCCTCCCTCAAGTCGCGCCACCTGACGATGATGTCGATCGCCGGGGTTATCGGCGGCGCCTTGTTCGTCGGTTCCGGCAGCGTGATCCACAGCGCCGGCCCGGCCGCTGTCCTGGCCTACCTGGCAGGCGGCATCCTGGTGGTGCTGATCATGCGCATGCTCGGCGAAATGGCGACGTCCTCGCCTGACACCGGCTCGTTCTCCACCTACGCCGACCGCGCCATTGGCCGTTGGGCAGGTTTCACCATCGGCTGGCTGTACTGGTGGTACTGGGTCATCCTCATGGCGTGGGAAGCCTATGTGGCGGGCAAGATCCTGCATGGCTTCTTCCCTGACGTCAGTGTCAACGTGTTCGTGCTGGCCACGACCCTGCTGCTGATCACCGTCAACTTCTTCAACGTCAAGCATTACGGCGAGTTCGAGTTCTGGTTTGCCTTGATCAAGGTGATCGCCATCGTCTGCTTCCTGGTGGTGTGCACCGCAGCGGTGATGAACGTCTGGCAGTTCGGTGAAGTGCGTGGCATCAGCCACCTGACCGCAGAAGGCTTCATGCCCAACGGCATCACAACGGTGATTGGTGCGTTGCTCGGGGTGATGTTCGCCTTCCTCGGCGCAGAGATCGTGACCATCGCCGCGTCCGAAGCCAAAGACCCGGCCGCGCAGATCGTCAAGGCCACCAACTCGGTGGTGTGGCGTGTGTGCTTGTTCTACGTTGGCTCGATCTTCCTGATCGTCTGCCTGGTGCCGTGGAATGACCCGCACCTGGGCGTCTCGGGCTATGGTGCCTACCGCCGTACCCTGGAGCTGCTGGGCGTGCCGTATGCCGAGTTGCTGATGAACTTCGTGGTCCTGACCTCGGTGAGCAGCTGCCTGATCTCCGGTCACTACACCGCTTCGCGCATGCTGTTCTCGCTGTCCCAGCGTGGCGACGCGCCGTCGTTCTTCAAGATCACCCGCGCCGGCACCGGCGTACCGGTGTACGCGATCATGGGCTCGTGCGCCGTGGCGGTGGTGTGTGCGCTGATCAACTTCAGCGAAACCCTGCGCCCGAAAGACGTGCTGGACACCCTGATGAACACCACCGGCATGATCGCGCTGCTGGTGTACCTGGTGATCGCCTTCTCGCAGCTGCGCATGCGCCGCAAGCTGATTGCCGAAGGCAAGGAAGTGCGCCTGAAGATGTGGCTGTTCCCGTGGCTGACCTACCTGGTAATCGCGTTCATCGTGGCTGCCCTGGTGACCATGGCGTTCATGCCTGACTACCAGATCCTGGTGATCTCCACCGGTATTGCTGCCGCAGTCGTGGTAGCCATGGGTGTGGTGCATCAGATCCGTAGCGCCAAACGCCACTAAGCTTCAGTTGTGGTTCGAAACGGCCGGCTCCCTTGGGGACCCGGCCGTTTCGCGTTGTTGGGCCGGGTGTTTGTCCGGCGGCATGTGAAAACGCTGGTTCATCCACGGCGAGCCGAGGAGGGCGGCAGCGGCGATCAGGGCCAGTATGGCGAGGGCCAGGAATGTTTTCATGGGCAGGCGCATATAAGGACTGACTTCAAGGATAGACGCTCGGTTCCGGCCCGCGAATAGACCCTAAGTGCCACTACTTGGCTTATGCTGGGCACATTGCCCGCCCAAAGGAGCCGCATATGGCCTGGTCCGCCACCCAGTATTCCCTCTTCGAAAACGAGCGCACCCGCGCCGTACGCGACCTGTTGACCGCCGTGCCGCCACGCCCGGTCCGCCATGCCACCGACCTGGGCTGCGGCCCGGGCAACTCGACCGAGGTGCTGCTGCAGCGCTACCCCGATGCCCAGGTGACGGCGTTGGACAGCGACCCGGACATGGTCGAAAAGGCCCGGGAGCGCAAAAGGCTGTGTGTACCACGCGTGCGCTGCGCCATTGCCGACATCGCCCAGTGGTCCGCGCCAGAGCCGCAAGACCTGATCCTTGCCAATGCCTCGCTGCAATGGGTGCCGGACCACGCTTCGCTGTATCCGCACCTGGTCAGCCAGCTGAGCGAGGGCGGCAGCCTGGCGGTGCAAACCCCTGACAACCTTGACGAGCCAGCGCACCGGCAACTGCGCGAAATCGCCAGCAAAGGCCCCTGGGCCGCCAAATTCGCCGATTTCCAGCTACCGCCCAGGCACAACGCCGCGTTCTATTACGACCTGCTCAGCCCGCGGAGCGCGCGGGTGGATGTGTGGCGTACTACGTACCATCATCCGTTGGAGGGTGGCGCCGAAGCGGTGGTGGAGTGGTTCAAGGGCTCGGCGTTGCGGCCTTACCTGGCCAGGCTGGACGAACAAGAGCAAGCCGCCTTCCTGCAGATGTACCTGCAGGCGATGCAGCACGACTACCCACCGGCCACCGACGGTAAGGTGCTGTTGCCGTTCCCGCGCTTGTTCGTGATCGCTACGCGGTAGGGCGGCGCCAGCGCCCGAGCACGTAGCCGTAGATGCCGAGGTTGACCAGCAGGACGATGGCGCCCAGCAGCCATTGGATCTGCGGCGTCAGCCCGGCCGGATAGATCAGCGGCCAGATGTAATGTTCGACGAAACCGCCGTGGTAGCCCGCGTCGCCGGCGGCGACGCGCATGCGGTTTTCCCAGTCGGTCAGCGGGCATTCCAGGTGCAACCCTTCCACCGCCAATCCCCAGGCCAGGGCGGGCAGGTGGACGAGCAGGGCGGGGCGCCACTTGAGTACCAGCAGGCCACCGAACAGCACCCACAAGATGAAGGCCAGGTGCAACAGCACCAGAGCGTCGGCGGCAAATCGAAAGAGCATGGGGCGTGATCCTCGCGATCCTTGTAGGAGCAGCCTTGTGCTGCGAAGAGGCCGGTACAGGCACCATACATCAATGCTGCCTGCACCGGCCTCTTCGCAGCACAAGGCTGCTCCTACCAAGCAAACATTGGGGATGCAGCTTTACAGCCCTTCCTCAACCATTTGCAAGAACGTCGCCACCACCCGCCGCGTACGCTGCTCGCTGAGGCACACCAGCGTCTCGGTCAAATGCCGCTGACAGTCGACAATCGGCAACGCACACACCCGCGCATCCGCGCCAAACTCCGCCGCCGACACAACCCCCACGCCAATCCCCACCACCACCGCTTCGCGCGCCGCCTCCCGGCCTTCTACCTGGATCGCCGGCCGAATCCGCAGCCCGGCGCGCTGCATTTCTTCTTCCAGCGTCTGCCGCGTCACCGACCCAGGCTCCCTCAGCACCAGCGGGGTGTCATCCAGGTCCGCCAGGCTGATCGAGCCCCGGCTGGCCCAAGGGTGATGGTGGCTAACGAAGGCAACCATCGGGTCGCGGCGCAGCGGCAGGCAGTGCAGGCGCTCATCGTCGACGTCCCGTCCCAGCAGTGCCAGGTCCGCCTGGTAGCTGAACAGCCGGGCCAACGATTCATCGGTGTTGCCGGTTTCGACCTTCACCTGGATGCCCGGGTAGCGCTGGCAGAACCGCGCAATCTGCGGCAGCACGTGCACCGGCGCGTCCACCGCCAACACCAGGCTGCCGGTGTGCAGGGCGCGTGAGTCCTGCAGCAGTTCGTGGGCTTCGGCTTCGCAGGCGAACAGGCGTTGGCTGATGCCCAGCAGGCGCTCGCCCAGGTCGGTCAGTTGCACCGAACGCTTGTTGCGGTGGAACAGCAGCACGCCGAAGCGCTCTTCCAATTTGCGCACCTGGTCGGAGACAGCCGGCTGGGTCAGAAACAGTTTTTGCGCGGCACGGGTGAAGCTGCCGTGCACCGCCACCGCGTGAAAGGCCTTGAGTTGAGCGTGGGACACCGACATGACGACTCCAGTAACAAGCTGGGCTTATGAGTGAAATACGATAAATCGATTTTATTTATCAGTCATCAGCTGTTTCCATACCTCCCAGCCCCGTCGCAGCCACAAGCGCCGGTCGGGGCCATGGCGCTGATACAGCGCCATCTGACCCGATGACGGGCCCCCGCCATCGCTGTGCGTAACACAAGAACAAGACAGGCGTTTCTTCACATTCTGCCGGCACACTTGAGCAAGAGGTCAGACTCACATGAACCATTCCCTAGCCACGTTCAAACGCTGGCGTATGCAGATTTTCGCAATCACCTGGCTGGCCTACGCCGCCTTCTACTTCACCCGCAAGGCATTCTCGGTCGCCAAGCTGGGCATCGCCGAAGACCCAGGCTTCATGCTCGACAAGGCCGCCATGGCCAACCTTGACGCGATCTACCTGGCCGCCTATGCCGTGGGCCAGTTCACCTGGGGCATGCTTGCCGACCGCTTCGGCCCACGTGTGGTGGTGCTTGGCGGCTTGCTGATCTCGGCGGCGGCGGCGGTGGTGATGGGCAGCTACGCCACCTTCCCGATCTTCGCCACCTGCATGCTGATCCAGGGCCTGGCGCAGTCCACAGGCTGGGCCGGTTTGTGCAAGAACATCGGCAGTTTCTTCCCAGCCGCGCAGCGCGGGCGGGTACTGGGGTTGTGGAGCTCGTGCTATGCCTTTGGCGGCCTGGTGGCCTCGCCGTTTGCCGGCTGGTGGGCTTACACCCTGGTCGGCACCTGGCACGCCGCGTTCTTCTCCAGTGCCGTGGTGGTCGCCCTGGTGGCTGTGCTGTTTTTCTTCCTGCAGCGCAACAAGCCAGAAGACGTCGGCTTGCCCGCCGTAGAGCCCGAGCCGCAGAGCATGGCACCGGGCGCGAACCTGAGCAGCGTCTGGGCGCCGTTGCGCGAGATCCTGCGTAACCGCACGGTGTTGACCCTGGGCCTGGCCTACTTCCTGCTCAAGCCGGCGCGCTACGCCATTCTGCTGTGGGGGCCAGTGATCGTCTTCGAGCAAATGCCGTCGGTGGGCAAGGTCGGCGCGGCGATCATCCCCACGGCCTTCGAACTGGCCGGGCTGCTGGGGCCGATCATGATCGGCCTGGCCTCCGACAAACTGTTCGGCGCGCGGCGCATGCCGGCGTGCGTGATCAGCCTGGTGTTGTTGACGGTGACGCTAGCCGCGTTCATGGCGGCCATGCACACCGGCAGCGTGATGCTGGTGGTGGGCCTGCTGTTCGTCATGGGCCTGACCTTGTATGGCCCTGACTCGATGATCAGCGGCGCTGCAGCCATCGACTTCGGCACCGCCAAGGCAGGTGCCACCGCAGCAGGCTTCGTCAACGGCTGCGGCTCGGTGGGGGCCGTGCTTGGCGGGCTGCTGCCGGGTTATTTCGACGGCGTCACGGTGTTCATCGTGTTCGCCGGTTGTGCACTGTTCTCGGCGCTGGTGCTGCTGCCGCACTGGAACAGCCGCCCGGCCACCGCGGTGCAGCGCAACGACGTGGCACCGAACACCAGCATGGCAATCAAGCCACTGCGTACCTAAAGGAAAGCGAGCGAATGAGACCCTTCTGGCTGCAACAGGCCCTGGATTCGGCGCAGGAAGCGGCGTGCCCGCCGCTGCAAGGCGACAGCCGTTGCGATGTGTGCATTGTCGGCGGCGGCTACACCGGCCTGTGGACCGCGTTGATGCTCAAGGAGGCGGTGCCGGCGCTGGATATCGTGCTGATCGAGGCCGACATCTGCGGCGCTGGCGCCAGTGGTCGCAATGGCGGTTGTGCGCTGTCGTGGTCGGCCAAGTACTTCACCCTCGAGCGCCTGTTCGGGGCGGCCGAAGCGGTGCGCCTGGTGCGCGAGTCGGAACGCAGCATCGGTGCCATCGGCGCGTTTTGCGCGGCCAATGGCATCGACTGTGACTACCGCCTGGACGGCACGCTGTACACCGCCACCAATTCGGCCCAGGTCGGTGCCACCGATGCGGTGATCGCCGCGCTGGAGCAGCAGGGGGTGAATTCGTTCCAGCGGCTGCCGCTGGACCAGGTGCAACGCCTGGCGGGGTCGGCGCGGCACCTGGAAGGCTGGTTTTCGCCGGCCGCCGCCACCGTGCAGCCAGGGCAGTTGGTGCGCGGCCTGCGGCGGGTGGCGTTGCAGCGTGGCGTGCGCATTCACGAAGGCACGGCCATGACGAGCCTGGCGCACGGTGCGCCGGTACAGGTGCGCACGGCCCACGGTACGGTGCACGCCGACCGTGTGGTGTTGGGCCTCAATGCCTGGATGGCGCGGGCGTTCCCGCAGTTCGAGCGCAGTGTAGCGATTGTGTCCAGCGACATGGTGATCACCGAGCCGTGCCCTGAGCTGTTGCACGAAATTGGCCTGGACAGCGGCGTCAGCGTGCTCGATTCGCGCATTTTCGTGCATTACTACCACAACACCTCCGATGGCCGGCTGATGCTCGGTAAGGGCGGCAATACCTTCGCCTATGGCGGGCGCATGCTGCCGGTATTCGACCAGCCCTCACCCTACCGGCCGCTGCTGCGTGAAAGCCTGGGCGAGTTTTTCCCGTCATTGGCGGACGTGCCCTTGGCGGCCAGCTGGAATGGGCCGTCGGACCGCTCCGTCACGGGCTTGCCGTTCTTCGGCCGGTTAGACGGGCAGGGCAATGTGTTCTATGGCTTTGGCTATTCCGGCAGCGGCGTCGGGCCGTGCCACATGGGTGGGCAAATCCTGTCGTCGCTGGCGCTGGGGCTGGACAATCCCTGGACCCGCTCGCCATTGGTCAAGGGGCCGCTGGGGCTGTTTCCGCCAGAGCCGATTCGCTATCTGGGGTCGCTGATGGTGCGCAATGCCATTCGCCGCAAGGAGCGCGCCGAGGACCGCGGGCTACGACCACGGCACCTCGATGTACGCCTGGCACGTTTTGCGGCGGCGGCGGGGAAGGCCGACAAAGCATGAGATTTCTTGTCGATCACATGCCCGAGGGCGTATAAACTGCACCCACTTTTGGCCGGTCGCTTCCTGAACTGGCCGTTGAAACAAGAGAGTCGACATGGGCGCACAGTGGAAAGCCAAACATAGAGAAACAGCGGCCAATGCCAAAGGCAAGATCATGGGCAAGCTGTCCAAAGAGATCCAGATCGCTGCCAAATCGGGCGCCGATCCCGACATGAACCCGCGCCTGCGCCTGGCGATCGTGCAGGCCAAAAAGGCCTCGATGACCCGCGAGACCCTGGACCGGGCAATCCGCAAGGGTGCCGGCCTGGACGGTGATGCCGTGCAGTACCACGCGGTCAGCTACGAAGGTTTTGCGCCGCACCAGGTGCCGCTGATCGTCGAGTGCCTGACGGACAACATCAACCGTACCGTCGCGCAGATCCGCGTGCTGTTCCGCAAGGGCCAGCTGGGTGCGAGCGGTTCGGTGGCCTGGGACTTCAACCACGTCGGCCTGATCGAAGCCACCCCGAGCGAAGGTGCCGACCCGGAAATGGCCGCCATCGAAGCCGGTGCCCAGGACTTCGAGGAAGGGGAAGAAGAGGGTTCGACCCTGTTCATCACCGACACCACCGACCTGGACGCGGTGCAAAAGGCCCTGCCGGAGCATGGCTTCACCGTGACCTCGGCAAAGATCGGCTACACCCCGAAGAACCCGGTAAGTGCTGCCAGCTTGAGTGCTGAGGCATTGGCCGAGGTCGAGGCGTTCCTCGAGGCGATCGATGAGAACGATGACGTGCAGAACGTCTATGTCGGCCTGACCGACTAAAAGCCGGGGCCGCTTTGCGGCCCATTCGCGGGGCAAGCCCGCTCCCACAGCCCTCCGCTAACCTCAAACACGGCGGAGCTCTGTGGGAGCGGGCTTGTCCCGCGAATGGGCCGGTGAATTTGATAAAGGGGAGCCTGCATGAACCCAACTTTCGCCTCCCTGAGCCTCGCCCATCTACGCACCCTCGACTGCCTCCTGCAGCTCAAGAACCTCAGCCACGCCGCCGAGCGCCTGGGTGTCAGCCAATCTGCCCTGAGCCGTCAACTGGCCCACCTGCGCGAAGCCTTCGACGACCCGCTGCTGGTGCGCCAAGGCCGTGGCTACGTGCTCAGCGAGCATGCCGAAGCCCTGGTCGAGCCACTGCGCCAGGTCCTAGAAGAGCTGCACGCCCTGCGCCAACCGGCCGTGTTCGACCCCGCCCGCTGCGAGCGCCGTTTCTGCCTGGCGGCCTCGGACTACGTCGCCGAGCATATGCTGCCGCTGCTGGTGGCGGCGCTGGAGCACGAAGCGCCCGGCGTGTCCCTCGAGTACCGCACCTGGCAGGCTGGCCAGTACGCGTTGCTGGCCAGTGGCGAGATCGACCTGGCCACCACCTTGTTCGATGAGTCGCCGCCCAACCTGCATGGTCGTCTGCTCGGCGAGGACCGCGCGGTGTGCCTGATGCGTCGCGACCACCCGTTGACCGCCCATGACACGCTCAGCCAGGCAGCCTATCTGGCGCACAAGCATGTGCGCATTTCCGGGGGTGGCGACAAGGACAGCTTCATCGACCGCCACCTGCGCGCCCAGGGCCTGCAGCGGCGGGTCAGCCTGGAAGTGCCGTTTTTTTCAGCCACCGTGCAAGTGATCGGCAACAGCCAGGCGGTGGCCACGGTCCCGGAACACATTGCCCGGCAACTGTGCCGTTTGCATGACCTGGCCTGGCGACCGTTGGGCTTCATCGATCACAGTCAGCGTTACTGGGTGGTCTGGCACCAGCGCCTGCAGGCCTCGGCCGAGCACCGCTGGTTGCGCAACCGGGTGTTCGAGCTGTGGCGCCAGTCCCAGTTCGGGGTGCAAGGGGGGCATGCGCCAACGCCATAGGAGGTATGCGCGAAGCGGGGTTCTTTGCAGGGCGGGTGGCACCTAGACTGATGGGCCTGTATTGCCAGTGCTGGCCTCTTCGCGGGCAAGCCCGCTCCCACAGGTTAATCACAGCTTGAGCGCTGTGCGGACCGTGTGGGAGCGGGCTTGCCCGCGAAGAGGCCGGCCCAGGCAGCAAACTGCCCAATGGAGACCGCCCATGACCCCAGAACAATTCCGCCAGTACGGCCACCAACTGATCGACCTGATCGCCGACTACCGCCAAACTGTGGGCGAACGCCCAGTCATGGCCCAAGTCGAACCGGGCTACTTGAAAGCGGCCCTGCCTGAGTGCGCCCCGCAGCAAGGCGAACCCTTCGAAGCGATTCTCGACGACGTCAACAACCTGGTCATGCCGGGCCTGTCGCACTGGCAGCACCCGGATTTCTACGGTTACTTCCCGTCCAACGGCACGTTGTCATCTGTGCTGGGCGACTTTCTCAGTACCGGTCTGGGTGTATTGGGCCTGTCCTGGCAGTCCAGCCCAGCCTTGAGCGAGCTGGAAGAAACCACCCTCGACTGGCTGCGCCAGTTGCTCGGCCTTTCAGGGCAATGGAGCGGGGTGATCCAGGACACCGCCTCGACCAGCACCCTGGTGGCGCTGATCTGCGCCCGCGAACGGGCCAGCGATTACGCGTTGGTCCGCGGTGGCTTGCAGGCCCAGGCCAAGCCGCTGATCGTCTACGTCAGCGCCCACGCTCACAGCTCGGTGGACAAAGCCGCACTGCTGGCCGGTTTTGGCCGTGACAACATTCGCCTGATCCCCACCGACGCGCAGTTCGCCCTGCAGCCAGAAGCGTTGCGGGCAGCCATCGAGCAGGACCTGGCGGCAGGTAATCAGCCCTGTGCGGTAGTTGCGACCACCGGCACTACCGCCACCACGGCACTCGACCCACTGCGCCCAATTGGTGAAATCACCCAGGCCCATGGCCTGTGGCTGCACGTTGACTCGGCCATGGCGGGGTCGGCGATGATTCTGCCCGAGTGCCGCTGGATGTGGGACGGCATCGAGCTGGCCGACTCGGTGGTGGTCAACGCGCACAAGTGGCTGGGTGTGGCCTTTGATTGTTCGATCTACTACGTGCGCGACCCGCAGCACCTGATCCGGGTGATGAGCACCAACCCCAGCTACCTGCAGTCGGCGGTGGATGGTGAGGTCAAGAACCTGCGTGATTGGGGTATTCCACTGGGCCGGCGGTTCCGCGCTTTGAAACTGTGGTTCATGTTGCGCAGCGAGGGCGTCGAAGCGCTGCAGGCGCGCTTGCGCCGTGATTTGGATAACGCTCAGTGGCTTGCTGGGCAGGTCGAGGCGACGCCGGGTTGGACGCTATTGGCACCTGTGCAGTTGCAGACGCTGTGCATCCAGCATCGGCCGGCGGGGCTGGAAGGGGAGGCGCTGGATGCGCATACCAAGGCCTGGGCCGAGCGGCTCAATGGTTCTGGGGAGGCGTATGTGACGCCGGCCACCCTTGATGGGCGGTGGATGGTGCGGGTGTCGATTGGCGCATTGCCGACCGAGCGGGAGCATGTTGAACAACTGTGGCAACGGCTGCAGGAAGTGATCAAGGGCTGAAAACGCTGGGGCCGCTTTGCGGCCCATTCGCGGCGCAAGGCCGCTCCTACAGGGATTTGCGCACACCTGTAGGAGCGGCCTTGCGCCGCGAATGGGCTGCGCAGCAGCCCCCTGCGATCTATCAGTGGCTTGCCGTCTGCAAGCTGCCTTTACGGCTGGCTTCGTACGCGGCCTTTTCCATCGGCTTGGCTTGCGGGTTGCCGAGGTCTTCCATCGACAGGCGATGGGTTTCCGGTGCGATGTACGCCGCCAGTGCGCAGATGCAGGTGATGAAGAACGCCATGCCACCCACGACCAGCGGAATGTTGTCCGAGCCCGGTGGTGCCACCAGGGCGAACAGCGCCGGCAGCATGGCCGTCAGCATGGTGCCGATGTTCTGCGCAATGGCCATGGCCGAAACACGGTAGCGGGTCTGGAACAGCTCAGGGTAGAAGCTTGGGAACACCGCGTTGTAGCCCTGGTAGACCATGCCCCACATCACGATCGAGGCAGCGAAGGCCAGCGGTACGTTCTGGATGCTGATCGCATACAGGTAGACGAAGGCCAGCAGGCCCGAACCCAGGCACCCGGCGATCATGGTCGGGCGACGGCCGATCTTGTCGGAAAGGTTACCGACGAATGGAATCACCAGCACCGCGACGATGTTGCCGACCACCGGAATCCACAAGTACACGCTCTTGTCGAAGCCGATGCCATAGGCCGGCTGCACCGCGTAGGCCGCACCGAAAATGGTCGCGACGACCGGGATCACGTTCATCAGGGCCATGAACATCACCAGCACCATGTGTTTCCAGCTGTGGCGGAATGCCTCGCTGACCGGCGACTTGGCGACTTTATCCTGCTTCTCTTCCTTCACGAAGGCAGGCGTTTCGTGCACTTCTTTACGGATAATGAAGCCGGCGATCAGCACCACGGCGCTCATCAGGAACGGAATCCTCCAGCCCCAGTCGTTGAAGGCTTCACTCGGCATGAAGTAGGCCAGTGGCAGGAACACCGCCGCCGCCAATACCTGGCCGGCTTGTACGCCCTGCAGGGTGAAGCTCGCGTAATAACCTCGTCGGCCGAACGGCGCGTGCTCCATGATCATCGAACTGGCACCGGAGATCTCGCCGGCTACCGCGAAGCCCTGGACCAGGCGCAGCAGCACCAGCAAGGCGGGGGCGAGGATGCCGATGTCGTGGTACGTCGGCAGCAGGCCGACGGCCATGGTCGACACACCCATCAGGAACATGCACAGCAGCAGTACGTTCTTGCGTCCGCGGGTATCACCCCAGTGGCCGAGCACGATGGCGCCGACCGGGCGAGCCAGGTAGCCGACACCGTAAGTGGCCAGCGAGGCGATGATCGCCATTTTCGGGTCGGTGTTAGGGAAGAAGATTTGCGGGAAAATCAGGGCCGCAGCCTGTGCATAGATGAAAAAGTCGTAGTACTCGAGTGCCGAGCCTATCCATCCACTGGCGGTCGCTTTCTTGGCTTGAGAGCTGGAGTGAGCCATCGGTGTCTCCGTTGTTCTTGTTGGTTCCCGCACGGCGCAAGGCGAGCGTGGGGTTATCTCGGGAGTGGGGTCAAACGTGAAGTGCGGGCGTATTCCGCGCCAAGGCCGTGACAGGCAGCCAGGAGACAGGTGCGGATCGCAAGGCGAGAGCAGTGTTCATAGGTCGGTACCCGGTTTTATTGAACTTATTATGTTGTGGCGTTGGGCTTGTTAGCGCAGGTTCTGCCGAACGACCGTCTGGCAAGAAGGCGGCGGTCGGTGTGCCTGCGTCTGGTTTCATGTTGACCACGGGGTGGCGGTCTAGCAATTCGCGAAATCCGGTTTTGTTCGGTAATCGAACACAAAACTAACCATTCCGTACAAAGAGATTGATGAGGCGACTTTACCTGCGAATAATCCATCATGCCAGGCACCGTTACCTTGGTTTTCCTGCGCCGTCGTCCCCTAACAACAAGGAACTCCCGCCATGCAGCGTTCGATTGCCACCGTGTCCTTGAGCGGCACTCTGCCGGAAAAGCTCGAAGCCATCGCCGCCGCCGGTTTCGACGGCGTCGAGATTTTCGAAAACGACTTGCTCTATTATGCCGGCAGCCCGCGTCAGGTTCGCCAGATGTGCGCGGACCTGGGCATCGCCATCACCCTGTTCCAGCCGTTCCGCGACTTTGAAGGCTGCCGCCGCGACCGGCTGCAGCGCAACGTCGACCGCGCCGAGCGCAAGTTCGACTTGATGCAAGAGCTGGGCACCGACCTGGTGCTGGTGTGCAGCAACGTCCAGGCCGATGCCCTGGGCGACGAGCAACTGCTGGTGGACGACCTGCGCCTGCTGGCCGAACATGCCGGCAAGCGTGGCCTGCGCATCGGTTACGAAGCGTTGGCCTGGGGGCGTCACGTCAATACCTACCAGCAAGTCTGGAACCTGGTGCGTCAGGCCGACCATCCGTCGCTTGGGGTGATTCTCGACAGTTTCCATACCTTGTCGCTCAAGGGCGACCCGAGCGCGATCCGTGACATCCCGGGCGACAAGATTTTCTTCGTGCAGATGGCCGACGCACCGATCCTGGCCATGGACGTGCTGGAGTGGAGCCGGCATTTCCGTTGCTTCCCGGGGCAGGGCGAAATGGACCTGGCCGGCTTCCTCGCGCCGATCCTCGCCACCGGCTACCGCGGCCCGCTGTCCCTGGAAATCTTCAACGACGGCTTCCGCGCCGCGCCACCTCGGCAGAATGCCGCCGACGGCTTGCGCTCGCTGCTGTACCTCGAAGAGCAGACCCGCCTGCGCCTGGAGCAGGAGCCCGTGGCGGTGGAGCCGGGCGTGCTGTTCAACCCGCCGGCGGCGAGTGCCTATGATGGCGTGGAGTTCCTCGAATTCGCCGTCGACGAGGCGGTGGGTGCGCGCTTGAGCAACTGGCTGAAACGCCTGGGCTTCGCCGACGCCGGCAAGCACCGCAGCAAGGACGTGCAACTGTTGCGTCAGGGCGACATCAACATCGTCCTCAATGCCGAACCCTATTCGTTTGGCCACAACTTCTTCGAGGCGCATGGCCCGTCGTTGTGCGCCACGGCGTTGCGCGTCAAGGACCAGCAAGCTGCCTTGAAGCGCGCCACGGCCTTCCGTGGTCAGCCGTTCCGTGGCCTGGTCGGCCCCAACGAGTGCGAAGTACCCGCCGTGCGCGCGCCCGACGGCAGCCTGTTGTACCTGGTAGAACAGGGCACTGCTGGCCAGACCCTGTACGACACCGACTTCAGCCTGGACAAAACCGCCACTGCCAGCGGTGGCCTGCGCCGTATCGACCACATGGCCCTGGCGCTGCCGGCCGAGTCGCTGGACAGCTGGGTGCTGTTCTACAAGAGCCTGTTCGACTTCGCCGCCGACGACGAAGTGGTGCTGCCCGACCCGTACGGCCTGGTCAAGAGCCGTGCGCTGCGCAGCCAGTGCGGCACCTTGCGCCTGCCGCTGAACATTTCCGAGAACCGCAACACCGCCATTGCCCACGCATTGTCCAGTTACCGCGGCTCGGGTGTGCATCACATCGCCTTCGATTGTGATGACATCTTCCGTGAAGTGGCGCGTGCCAAGTTGGCTGGCGTGCCGCTGCTGGAAATCCCGCTCAACTATTACGACGACCTGGCGGCGCGCTTCGACTTCGACGACGAATTCCTCAGTGAACTGGCGTATTACAACGTGCTGTACGACCGCGATGCCCAAGGCGGCGAACTGTTCCACGTGTACACCGAGCCGTTCGAGGAGCGCTTCTTCTTCGAGATCATCCAGCGCAAGGGCGGCTATGCCGGGTATGGCGCAGCGAATGTCGCCGTGCGCCTGGCAGCCATGGCCAAGGCCCGCAGCGGGGCAGCGCGCAAGCCGGTGCTGTAAGCGCCGCTACCCTGTTGGATCAAACTGATCCTTTTTGCTTCCACAGGGCCCCTGTGGGAGCGGGTTTACCCGCGAACACCGGCGAAGCCGGTGCCATACTCCGCGTCGCCTGCTTCGCGGGTGAACCCGCTCCCACAGGGTTCACCGCCCTTCGGCCACCATCAACAACGCCTGCGGCACCGCACTTTGCGGATGCTGCGGCTCCTGCAGGCTGACCAAGCGCAGCCCAGCCATGTCCAATGCATTCAGCCAACTGGCCAAAGTGCGGAAGTACCAAGGCATCGGCCGCCAGTCCCCGGCAAACCCTGCGAACGACTCTTCCCGCCAGCCATCCTGATAATCGCCCGCAGCCACACTCCAGGGGTGCAACGTCTGGATCACCACTGCACCACCCGGAGCCAGCAGCGCATTCATCGCCGCCAACAAGGGGATGACGTCCTGCTGCAACAACGCAAAATTGGCACAAACCAAATCGTAGTCACGGCCAACGCTGACGTCGCCCTCGGCCAGCTGTGCGTAACTGGCAAGGTGTACCTCGGTGGAGCCTGCCGCACGGGCCGCCTCCACCAGGGTGTTGTCGCCATCTACGCCGACCGCCTCGATGCCGCGATCAGCCAGCGCCCGCAGCAACCAGCCTTCACCACACCCAAGGTCGAGCACGCGCTCGGGTTGCTGGCTGAGAATGGCCAGCAGGATAGCCTGGTCTGTCACCTGCCGACGGCTCTCGATGGCGCCACTGCGCACCGCGTCGATCCAGGCCTGGGCGTTGTGCTGCCAGCTGTGCAGCAGGTTGTCTTCGGGGTTGTGCATGGGGGGGCTCCGCCGCCTTGAGTGAGTTGAAGCATAGGCCGCGAGCGCGCGCCTTTGCGGCTGAATGCTGGCCCATATTGAACTTGCTTTGCGCGCCAGCGCTAACTTACCATTGAAAATAGTTCTCACTTGCGTAGACAAGACCGCCCATGAGCGACGTGCTGCCCAGCCCTGACAATCACATACGCAATGTCGAAGCGCTTTACACCGGCCACCAGGGCTGGTTACACGCGAAATTGCGCAGGCGCCTGGGCAACGCGGTGGATGCGGCCGACCTGGTTCAGGACACGTTCACCCGTATCCTCGCCTCCAAAGCCGTCGTATTCGATGAGCCCCGCGCTTATCTGAGTTGCGTCGCTGGCGGCATTCTCGCCAACTGGTGCAAACGTAAATCGCTGGAGCGTGCGTACTTGGCGGCACTTGAGCACCTGCCTGCCCCTGAAGTGCCTTCGCCAGAGACGCGCTTGCTGATCCTGGAAACCCTGCACGAGATCGATGCCATGCTCGATACCTTGCCGCCATTGGTCCGGCGCGCGTTTCTGCTGTCGCAGTTGGCTGGCATGAAGTACGAGGCGATTGCCGAGCAGCTCGGTGTATCGCTGATTACCGTCAAACGCTACATGAAGCAGGCATTCGTTCAGTGCTTGAGGCTGGTCGACTAGATGGCCGATGCACAGCGCGCCGAGCCGGTAGACGCCGAAGCGCTCGAAGAAGCCGCCGAGTGGTTGATGTGCATGAGCGCAGGCGACGTGACCGATGCGCAGCAGGCCGACTGGCTGGCCTGGCGCAACAGCAGCCCGGCCCGAGCAAGCGCTTGGCAGCGCGCGGAGCGGTTGATGGGCAAGTTGGGTGGCCTGCCACCGGCACTGTCGATGCCTGCACTGGACCGCCCGGCCGACCCTGGCCGTCGTGCACTGGTCAGCCGGCTGGCACTGCTGCTGGCCCTGGCCCCGGCCAGCTGGGCAGGTTGGCGGCTGACCGAGCAACAAGGTTGGGCAGCTGATTACCGCTCCGGCATTGGCGAACGCCTTGACCTTACCCTGGCCGATGGCACGCAGATTGTGCTCAATACCGACTCCGCGATCGATGTACGTTTCAATGCCGGCGAGCGGTTCATTCGTTTGCTCCGTGGCGAAATCCTGGTGCAGACGGCCCCCGACATCGTGGTCCCTGCTCGCCCGCTGTGGGTAGGGACGCGGGAGGGGCGCATGCAAGCCTTGGGCACCCGGTTCACCGTGCGGGAGTTCGGCGGGCGTACCTACCTGGCGGTCATCGAAGGTGCGATTCGCATCGAACCTGGCAATGCCGATCACCTTGCCCGCCGCGTCGTGCAAGCCGGCCAACGCGCTGACTTCGACGCCCGAACGATCGCTGCACCAAGGCCGGTAGACGAGGCTGTCACGGCCTGGACCCAGGGCATGCTGCTGGCGGACAAGATGAGGCTGGACGCTTTGGTTGCCGAGCTGGCGCGTTACCAACGGGGGTTCATTCGTTGTGATCCAGGCATTGCCGACCTTCGCGTATCGGGGGCATTCCCCATCAGCGACCCGCGTCGAACGTTGAGCATGCTGGAGTCGACTTATGCCCTGCGGGTGGAGGCGCACATGGGGGGCTACTGGACGATGCTTGCGCCGCGTTGACCGCACCGCAAAAAAAGTCGTGCCCCAGGTGATACTTTTTTCCGCCTCGGCTGGCAATAGGAGTGAACACCTCCATTCCCGGTCAGAAGGACCCTCCTGTCATGCCTGTTGCAAGTCGTCCCCAGCTCGCCATTGCAATCCGTCGCGCCCTGTTCAGCTGTGTGCTGGTGGCAGGTGCCAGCCATTCATGGGCGGCGCTCGCACAACCATTGGAGGCGACGGCTACGAGGCCGTACGACATCGCCCCTGGGCCGCTCGGCCGGGTCATGGCCAGCTTCGCGCTGGCCTCCGGTGTGGCCCTGTCGTTCGAGCCTGCATTGACGGAAGGCCTGTACAGCCCAGGCCTCAACGGTCGCTACTCCCCGCGTGACGGCATGGCGCAACTGCTCGCCGGCAGTGGGCTCGAACTGGTCGAGCTGGGCGACGGCAGCTTCAAGCTGATCAGGCAAGTGGCCAGTGGCGACGGCCTGACCCTGGCCGCGACCACCATCGACGCCAACAGCATGCGCCACGAAACCCTGCCAGAAGCTTATGCCGGCGGGCAAGTTGCCCGTGGCGGGCGGCTGGGCATGCTGGGCAACAAGGACGTGATGGACACGCCCTTCAACGTCACCAGCTATACCGCCAAAACCCTGTCGGATTTGCAGACGGTCACCGTCGCCGATGCCCTGGAGCGTGACCCTTCGGTGCGCTCCACGGGGCAAACCGGCGGCATCGTCGATTCGTTTTTCATCCGTGGCTTCCCTGTCGGTGAGGGCAACCTAGGGGAGCTGGCTTTCGACGGCGTGTATGGCGTGGCGCCCAACTACCGCGTGTTTACCGAATATGCCGAGCGCGTCGAGGTGCTCAAAGGGCCAGGCGCGCTGATGTATGGGATTTCGCCTAACAGCGGGGTCGGCGGCGTGATCAACATCGTCCCCAAGCGCGCCCTGGCCGAGGACCTGAGCCGTTTCACTGCAAGCTATAGCTCCGACACACAAACCGGTGGCCACCTCGACATCAGCCGCCGCTTTGGTGATCAGCGGCAATGGGGCGTGCGTTTCAACGGCAGCCTCGCCCAGGGCGACACGGCCATTGATGACCAGCAACGGGCCTTGGATATCGGTGCCATCGCCCTGGATTACCAAGGTGAGCGCCTGCGCCTGAACCTGGACTTCATCAGCCAGCGGGAGCGCTGGGATGCCGCGTCGCGGCCCTTCACCGTGGCGCCGGGTGTCGACGTGCCTTCGGCCGCCAATGGCCGCACCAACCTGCCACAGGACTGGGGCTGGTCGGACACCCGCGAGCAATCCGCGCTGTTGGGTGGGGAATACGACCTGAGCGATTCGTTGACTGTGTTTGCCCATGCGGGTGGCGGCAGGGCGGATGTCGCGCGGATGTCCGACCAGGTGCCGAAAATCCTCAATGACGCGGGCGACACCAGCAATACTCCGGGCTACTACAAGTTCAATGTTGACCGCTCCACCGCCGACGTGGGCGTACGCGGGCTGTTCGAAACCGGGCCGATCAACCATACCGTCACGCTCATGGCGACCCGTTACCAGGATGAGCTGTCGCGGGGCATCAACAATGGCACGGAAATAATCTCGAACATCTATCACCCCGTAGCGGTGCCCAAGCAGTACATCAGTGCGCCAAACGTGAATCGGGTGTCTGAAGCCGAGTTGTCCGGCGTAGCGATGACCGACACCTTGGCGGTGCTCGATGACCGCGTGCAACTGACCCTGGGCGTGCGCAGGCAAGCGATCGAGTCGCGTAACTACAGCACCGCAGGCGCTATGACTACCCGCTACAAAGACAGTGCGACGACGCCCGTTGTCGGGGTGGTGGTGAAACCCTGGGAGAATGTCTCGCTGTACTACAACTACGTCGAAGGTCTGAGCAAAGGCGATGTGGCACCGGCCACGGCGGGCAATGCCGGTGAAGCCTTTGCCCCCTATGAAACCAAGCAGCACGAACTGGGGGTGAAGTTCGAACGGGACACCTTCATGACCACCTTGGCGCTGTTCCAGATCGAAAAACCCAGTGGTGAACTGGGCGCTGGCAACCTGTTTTCGGTGCAGGCGCAGCAGCGCAACCGTGGCATCGAGTTGAGCATGTTCGGTGAAGTCGCGCCCGGTACCCGACTGCTGGGCGGCGTGACCCTGCTGGACGGCGAACTGACCGATTCGGCCACGGCGGCCAACAAGGGCAATGAGCCTGTGGGCGTGCCCGATGTGCAGGCCAACCTCTGGGCCGAGTGGGACACGCCTTGGGTCGAAGGTGTCACCTTGACCGGTGGCGCGATCTACACCGGCAGCCAGTACATCAACCAGGCCAACACCCAGGAGCTCGATGCTTGGACACGTTTCGATGTGGGTGCGCGCTACACCACCCACATCGAAGGCCGTCCTACCACCTTCCGGGCCACGGTGCAGAACGTCTTCGACCGTGAGTACTGGTCGGGGGTCGCTTCGTATGGCGCAATATCGCCTGGCTACCCACGCGCCCTGCAGCTGTCGGCCACGGTCGATTTCTGAGGCCGGTTCGGCCTGGGCGCACTCAGGGGTTTGCGGTCACTTGTTCATACGCCAGGGTCATGGTGTGCCAGGTATGCGTGTCTGCAGGTATCAGGTGTTCTATGCGCAGCGAGGCCACGGTCACGTCCAGCGGCATGCCAAAGGTGGTGAAGGTGGACAGGAACTTCAGCTCACCGTGTGCCGAGCGCAGGCGGGTTAACACGACCGGCGAAGGCGATGGGGCGATCGCCAGCGCGGCGGGGCAGGGCAGGTCTTGCAGAAGCTGCGCCAACTCAGGGTTGCCCGCCGCTTCCCGCGAGGCCCTGTGCCACGCGGTGGCGCGGATTTCATCGGCATTGATCAACTGGTCGCCCAGGCCCTCGGGGCGCAGCAGCGTTTCCAGCAGGTTGAGCGGCGCGCCATCGCGGGGCTGTACCCCCGCCATCTGCAACAGCAGCCCTGCGCTGGTGTTGGCGGCGGTGATGTACCACATGCTATCCAGGACGATCGCCGGAGCGGGGTTGTTGGCCTGCAAAATATGCGCAATCGCCTCGTGCACCATTGCCATCGCGGGCGCATTCAGCGGCGACGCGGTGTAGCGAGGCGCATAACCTGCCGCGAGGAAAACCTCGTTGCACTCCTCCAATGGTACGTCCAACGCAGAAAGCAGGGCATGCAACGTGCCTGGGCTTGGTTTGGCGCGACCGGTCTCCACGCAGCTCAGGTGACGCTGGGATACGTTGGCGCGTAGCGCCAGCTCAAGCTGACTCAAACCTGCCTGTTGACGGTGCCGGCGCAAGTGGTTGCCTGCCGGGTTACCGGCTGAGGCGGTCGGGTGGAAAGGGTGGTTACTCATGGGGCAACTCTGACGGGTCGTGAGCGGGGGCGTCGATGACCTGTGAGGTCATTGAGCAGGCTGCAACCATAGCACTACCTTGGCGCGGTATTGGTTAAGGAGCGTTGCAGATGAAAAGCACTTGGATCGCGCTGGCTACCCTGATGTCGTTTTCGCTGTACACCGGCTGGACGATGTTCATTGCAGAGCAATCATTGCTCGCATTTGGCCTTGAACTGATGGCCCGGCCTGATACCGCGCAGGTTGTAATCGACTTGTACGTGATGGCTGGGCTTGCGTGCGCCTGGATGATCAGGGATGCCCGTTCGAAAGGGCGATCGTGGGTTCGGGTTACCCCTTTTTTGCTGCTCACGGCTGTGTTTGTGTCGGTTGGGCCGCTTCTGTACATCGTGTTTGAAGGCTTTGGCAGGCGCTCGGCACATCATGCTCAGGAGGGGGCATGATGCACGGTGCCCTGTCAGTCTATGCGGTCTGTGTGGTCGCGCTGTTCCTGAAGATGCTGGCGATTTCTTGCTATCAAGGCTATTACCGCCTGCGTTACCAGGCCTTCACCAATGGTGAAGACGCAGCGTTCTTTGGGCGCTTGGCCAATGTTGAAGAACTGCCGCAGGTCAGCCGAGGGGGCAGGGCTTGGGCGAATGATCTGGAGAACATTCCGGCGTTTTTTGCCTTGGCCGGCTTGGCTATTGCGCTGAAGGCTGCTGCGGTCGTCATTATTTGGCTGAGTGTGGTGTTCACCGTTGCCAGGGTGGCGCATACGGTGTGCTACCTGAGCGGTTTGCAGCCCTGGAGGACAGTCAGCTTTGCGGTTGGGCTGGTGTGCTTGCTGGGGCTGGCGGTAACGGTCTTGCAGGCTTGTGGGTTGTAAGTAAGCTTTAGGATCTTGGGGCACAAAACGCCCCAACAATCTCAAGCTTAAACAAAGCCAGAGCAGGTCAGTTACTCACCATCAACTCCGGCCCAAGGTAATTATTGACCAGCTCGATATCGTCATCCCCCAGGCTGCCCACCGATGACGCCAGGCGCAGGCGTGACATCAGGTAATTCAACTTGGCCTCGAACAGGTCATGCCGTGCGTCGAACAGCAATTCCTCGGCATTAAGCACATCCGAGTTGGTACTGGTACCGCCCTCCTTGAAGCCCTTGCGTGTCGAGGTCAGCGAGCGTTCGTTGGACGCGACGGCCTTTTCCAGCGCATGGATACGCATGGCGCCACTCTGTACACCTCGGTACTCACGGGTAGTGCCGGAGATGACTTCCTGGCGGGTGGCGTCGAGCTCGTCCAGCGCTTTCGAACTGTTGGCGCTGGCCTGGCGGGTCAGCGCGCTGGTGCTGCCGCCGCTGTACAACGGGATGTTCAGTTCCAGGCCGATCGAGCTGTACTGGTTGCGCTGGTTCAGCTCCGAAATCGATTGGCTGCTGCCTGCGGTGTAACCCGCAACGAAGTCCAGGGTCGGCCAATGCCCGGCCTTGGCCCGGTTCACCTCTTCTTCTGCCAGTTCGTAGCTGTGCCGGCGGGCGTGAATCAGCGGGCTGTCGGTTTGTGCTTTGACCAGCCAGTCCTGCAGGTTGCCTGGCAGCAGCGGCGGGGTGGTGAAGCCTGGCTGCAAGGTGGTCAGCGATGCCGGGGTTTCACCGATGTACTCCTCGAGCTTGCGGCGGGCGTTGACCAGGTTGTCCTGCGCCTCGATCAGGTCGGCTTCTGCCAGGTCGCGGCGAGCGACCGATTCGTCGATGTCGGTCACCGTGCCGGCGCCCAGCTCCATGCGCCGTTTCGCTGACGCAAGCTGCTCCTCGAAAGCGTTCAGCTTGGCCCTGGCCAGGGTGATGGTTTCGCTGGCCAACAGCACATCGAAATAACTGTCGGCCAGGCGCACGGCGGCATCCTGGCTCTTGGCATCGAACACCGCGACGCTGTAGTCGGCACGCTGCTGGCCCTGGTGGTATTCGGCCATCTTCTGTTTGTTGAACAGCGGTTGGCGCAGGCGCACGCTGGCGCCTTTGGAGTCGTAGTCCAGGTCGTTGTCCTGGCCGCTCTGGCGCTGCGAGCCATTGACCTTGTTGTAATAGGCCGTGGCATTGATCTGCGGCAGCAGGCCGGCTTGGCCGATGGCCCGGTTTTCCAGGCCGGCTTGTTTCTCATGCTCGGCGGCATGGTAGATGGGCCCTTGGTACTGCAGCAGGTCCCAGGCTTGCTTCAGGTCCATGGCACTGGCTGGCAAGGACAACCCCAACAGGCACAACATCAGGCAGTGGCGGTTCATCTCATTGCTCCTTGAAAGCGCTGTCGACGCGTTCGAGCATGGGTTTGAGCAGGTAGCTGAGCAGGTTGCGCTCGCCGGTCTTGATAGTGACGGTGGCCGGCATGCCGGGGCGTATATGGTTGCTGCCCAGCAAGCTCATGCCGGCGGGTGAAACGTCCACCTGCGCCAGGTAGAACGGCTGCTTGCTCTCTTCATCGAGCAGGCGGTCGGCAGAGATGGTTTTCACACGGCCGGGGATGTTTGGGGTCTGTGCGTGATTGAAGGCCGGGAAGGCGATGTCCACGGCAAGCCCTGGGACCATTTTGTCGATGGCCTGCACCGGGATCATCGCGTCGACCTGTAACGGCTCGTCGAGCGGGACGATTTCCATCAGCTTGGCGCCAGGCTGGATAACCCCGCCGACCGTGGCGATGCCCAGCGCCTGGACCATGCCATCGATGGGTGAGCGGATCACCGTGTGGGTCACTTCGTAGTCCAATGCACGCAAGCGGTCGGCCAGGGTGGTGTTTTCCTTGGCGGTGTCGGTCAGTTGCGACTCGACCTCTTTCAAGTAATCGTGCTGGCGCTGAAGCATGCGCAGCTTGATCTCGGTGGCCTGGCTGCGTACCCGGGCGATGTTGTTGAGGTTTTCGGCCTGGCCGGCGGAGAGGTCGGCGTTGCTGCGCTCCAGTTCCAGCAGGCGGTTGCGCGGCACATAACCTTCGGCGGCCAGCACGCGGGTCCCTTGCAGCTCCTGGCCGAGGAAGTTGATCTGCGAGGCGCGGGCGCCGTACACCTGCTGCAGGCCTTTGAGCTGCACGGCCGATGCCGCCAGGTTCTCTTCGAGGATGCTGAGTTCGCCCGCCAGGCCGGCGCGGCGGGTGTCCAGCAAGCGCTGCTGCAAGTCCATGGCGGCCAGCAGGCGTGGGTCTGCGCCGAAGCGCTTGAGCAGCGCGGGGTCGAAGGTCACCGAGTCGCGGTTGTCGCGCTCGGCTTCGAGGCGGTTTTCCACGGTCTTGCTGACAATGTACTGGGCGCTGACTGCGCCCTGTTCGGCCACGGCTCGCAGGGCATCGAGGCGAACCAGTTCCTGGTCCTTTTTCACCACGTCGCCTTCGCGCACCAGGATCGCCTCTACGGTGCCGCCGCTCAGGTGCTGCACGGCCTTGCGATTGCTGGTGACCTTGACCGTGCCGGTGGCGACCACGCCGGCATCCAGCGGCGCCAGCCAGGCCCACAGCAAAAAGCCGCCGAAGCCGGCCAGCACCAGCCACAGGCCCCAGCGCACCGGCTTGCCGGCATCCAGGTCGATCAGGCTCTTCGCCTCGGCAGGGATCAACTCGGTCGGTTGGCTCATGTGCATGATCGGTTACTCCCGTACTTTTACCGAAGCCAGCGGCGCTGCTGCGGCCGCCGGTATCACGCTTGCCTTGCGCAGCGCGGCAAAGACTTCGTCGCGCGTGCCCAGCATCTGCACGCCGCCGTCACGCAGCATCAGCACCTTGTCGACGGCGCACAGCACGTTGGGCCGGTGAGAAACCAGCACCACCGTGGCGCCACGGCCTTTGAGTTCGCCCAGGGCATCGACCAGGGCCTTTTCCCCGACATCGTCGAGGTTGGCGTTGGGCTCATCCAGCACCACCAGGTTAGGTTCGCCATACAACGCACGGGCCAGGGCAATACGCTGTTTCTGGCCACCGGAAAGCGGGCTGCCATCGGTGCCCAGGCGGGTGTCGTAGCCCTGCGGGAAGCGCAGGATCATCTCGTGCACGCCGGTGCTCTTGGCTGCGCGGATGACCGCATCGCTGTCCACCTCGGCAAACCGCGCGATGTTGTCGGCGATGGTCCCTTCGAACAGTTCGACGTCCTGCGGCAGGTAGCCGAGCCACGGGCCCAGTTCGCCTTTGTTCCAGGTGAAGATGTCGGCGCCGTCCAGGCGCACCTTGCCGGCCTGGGTCGGCCAGACGCCAACCAGCAGGCGGGCGAGGGTGGACTTGCCCGAGGCGGAGGGGCCGATGATGCCGAGGCTTTCGCCCGGCGCCAGGCTGAAGCTCACCCCGCGCAGAATGGTGGTGTTGGTGCCGGGGGCGCCAGCAAACACGTTCTCCACGGCGAGCATGCCCAGGGGCCGTTGCAGCGACATGCTCGGTGGGCGGCGCGGGTAGTCCTGCAGCAGTTCGGTCAGCCGCCCCCAGGCTGACCGGCAGCCAAGCAGTTGCTTCCACGAGGCGATGACCTGTTCCACCGGCCCCAGTGCGCGACCGGTGAGGATCGAGCAGGCGATCATCATGCCCGGGGTGATCTTGCCTTCGATCGCCAGCAGCGCACCGGTGCCGAGGATCAGCGATTGCAGGGTGATGCGCACGAAGCGCCCGGTGCTGCTGATCAAGGCCGCACGGTCGGACGCCAGCGTCTGCATCTGCAGGATGCGCAGATGGCTCTGGTACCAACGCTTGCTGATCGACGGCAGCATGCCCATGGCCTCGATGACTTCGGCATTGCGCAGGTTGTTGTTGGCGTAGTTGGCAGACGACAGCGCCGCGTGGTTGGCCTCGGCCAACGGCTTGTGGGTGGCCTTCTCGGTGAGGTACGCCAGGCCGGCGAGGATCATCGAGCCGATCATCGTGACCAGCCCCAGCAGCGGGTGGATCAGGTAGCACACCAGCAGGTAGATGGGCGTCCACGGTGCATCGAAGAAGGCGAACAAGCCATTACCGGTCAAGAACTGGCGGACCTGTGCCAGGTCTTGCAGGGCCTGGGCCGGGTTGCCACCGGCGCGGTTCAGGTTGCGCTCGAAGGCGGCGCTGAAGATGCGCCGGTTGAGGTCCATGTCCAGGCAGTTGCCGACCCGGATCAACACGCGGGTGCGGATCATTTCCAAGGCGGACATCAGCAGGAACAGCCCGACCACCAGCACGGTGAGCATCGTCAATGTGGTGACGTTACGGCTGACCAGGGCGCGGTCGTAGACCTGGAGCATGTAGACAGCTGGCGTCAACATCATGACGTTTATCACGCCACTGAAGCCTGCCAGTGAGTAGAAGCTGCGGCGCAGGCGAAAGAGCGCCTCGGCCAGCTCGGAACGGGTGCGCGGCTGCTTGTGCATCTGGGGCCTCCCTCTGTACCAAACCGGAGGCCGTTGCGGCGCTCTGGACTGCTCTAGATGTGGCTTCTGGACGGCACGCAGGCGGGTCGCTCTGTAGGCGAATCATCCGAAAACGCTGCGGTGCCCCACAAGCACGAGCGTAGGTTGCAACGAAACATCTTGTAATATCATTTCGCTCTATAAATTCTTTGAACTTTTTATAAGTCACGTAAAAACAGCGAGTTGCAACGCATTATCATCGAGAGTCATTTTTTCGACGGCTTATTGACAAGGTTTGAACCTACGACTTTAGTCTTGATTATTCGGGCCGCTCCAACGGACCGCGCTTGACCAGAAGTCATCGCACCACCGATCCCGGAAAACCGAACCACGAACTGCGCACGTCAGTACTGACTGGGCGCGGGATGGACCCTGTTGCCCTGTGTCTTTCTCCCGATAGATCGAGGGCAATCTAAATGGCCAATTTCAGCAAGTCGGACCTGGAGTTCATCCTCAAGCAGATCTTCATCGCCGAAGCCCACGCCAAGGGCGCCAATCTCATCGATCTGCTGCCCAACAGCCAGGTGCCGTTTGGCTTGCGCACCGTGGACGGCAGCTACAACAACCTGGTGGCCGGGCAAAGTGAGTTCGGTGCCGCCGACAATTCCTTCCTGCGTTTGCTTGATGCGTCGTACCGCGCGGCCTATGCCGGCACCGGCACGGTGGTCGACGGGCAGCCGCGCACCATCAGCAACCTGATCGTCGATCAGACGCCGAACAACCCCGCCGCCGTCGAAGCCAATGGCGGCGCGGCGCCGGTGATGAGCCCTGGCCTCGATGGGGTGTTCGGCACGGCTGACGACAAGCCCGTGTTCTTCATCCCCAACCAGTCTGCAGACGCGGGCCTGACGGCCGGTTTCAACGCCTGGATGACCTTCTTTGGCCAGTTCTTCGATCACGGCCTGGACTTGGTGACCAAGAGCACCACCGACATCGTGTTCATCCCGTTGCAGCCGGACGACCCGTTGTACGTGCCCAACAGCCCGACCAACTTCATGGTGCTGCCACGTGCCGTGCGCACGGCCGGCGCGGACGGTGTGCTGGGCACGGCCGACGATGGCCAGCCCAACACCACCTCGCCGTTCGTGGACCAGAGCCAGACCTACAGCTCGCACCCCTCGCACCAGGTGTTCCTGCGCGAGTACATGCTCAACGCCGCGGGCGACCCGATCGCTACCGGGCGGCTGATCACCAACCGCGATCTCGGCGCCGACGGCAAGTTCGGCACGGCCGACGATGGCAATGGCGAAAATGGCGGCATGGCCACCTGGGCCGTGGTCAAGGCCCAGGCCCGCGACCTGCTCGGTATCAACCTGACCGATGCCGACGTGCACAGCGTGCCGCTGCTGGCGACCGATGCCTATGGCAACTTCCTGCGCGGGCCCAATGGCATGCCGCAGGTGGTAATGCGCGTCAGCAATGGCGCCGATGGGGTTGCCGGCACGCCCGATGACGTGACCCAACTGGTCGAGGGCAATCGCGCCGCGCCGATCAGCCTGGCCAATGCTGTCAGCACCGGGCACGGCTTCCTCGACGATATCGCCCACAACGCCGCGCCCGTGGTGGTCGGCGGCGTGCTGCAGGCCGACGGCGACACCGCGGTGGGCAACGCGCAGCTGGTGGGCCCAGGTGGCAACAACCTGACCTACGACAACGAACTGCTCGACGCCCACTACATCGCCGGCGACGGCCGGGTGAACGAGAACATCGGCCTGACCGCCGTGCACCACGTGTTCCACTCCGAGCACAACCGCTTGGTCCAGCAATCCAAGGACACCATCCTCGCCGCAGGCGACCTGGCCTTCCTTAACGAATGGCTGGTGGATGACGTTGCCGCGCTGCCGACCACACCTGCCGCGATCGCCGCGCTGGTGTGGGATGGCGAACGCCTGTTCCAGGCCGCCAAGTTCGGCACCGAGATGCAGTACCAGCACCTGGTGTTCGAGGAGTTCGCCCGCACCATCCAGCCGCAGATCGACGAGTTTCTGGCGCCTAACGGTTATGACACCTCGATCAACCCGGCCATCCTCGCCGAGTTCGCCCACGTGGTGTACCGCTTCGGCCACTCGATGCTGACCGAGACCGTCGACCGCTTCGACCCCGAGTTCAACCCCGTTCTTACCGACCCCAACAACCCCGACCAGCAGCTTGGCCTGATCGCTGCCTTCCTCAACCCGCTGGCATTCGCTGGCAGCGGGGCGACGGCCGATGAAGCGGCAGGGGCAATCATTCGCGGCGTGACGCGCCAGGTCGGCAACGAGATCGATGAGTTCGTTACCGAAGCCCTGCGCAACAACCTGCTGGGCCTGCCGCTCGACCTGCCGGCGCTGAACCTTGCCCGTGGGCGCGACACCGGCATCCCCTCGCTGAACGAGGCGCGCCGTGAGTTCTATGCCGCGACCGGCGACAGCCAGCTCAAGGCCTACATCAGTTGGGTCGACTTTGCCGACCACCTCAAGCACCCGGCATCGCTGGTCAACTTCATCGCCGCCTACGGCACCCATGCGACGATCACCGGGGCGACCACGCTGGCCGACAAACGTGCCGCCGCCATGGCCTTGGTGTTCGGGGGCGATGGCGCGCCGCTCGACCGCCTGGACTTCCTCAACGGCACCGGCGCCTGGGCCAACGTGACCCGGGCCGGCAAAGACGGCGTGCTGGGCACTGCGGACGACGTGAGCGGGGTGACCATCACCGGCGTCGACACCATCGACTTCTGGGTCGGTGGCCTGGCCGAGCAGAAGATGCCGTTCGGTGGCATGCTGGGCTCGAGCTTCAACTTCGTCTTCGAAACCCAGCTGGAGGCGCTGCAGAACGGCGACCGCTTCTACTACTTGTCGCGTACAGCGGGCCTGAACTTCGGCACGGAGCTTGAAAACAACTCCTTCGCCAAGCTGATCATGCTCAACTCCGACGTCACCCACCTGTCCAACACGGTGTTCCTGACGCCGACGTTCACCCTCGAAGTGAACCAGGCCAACCAGTTCACCGGGCTGGGTGCCGACGGCAAGGCCGACCCTACCGGCGGCATCATGATCTACGGCCAGGAAATCGTCCCGCTGGTGATCCGCGACAACCCGGATACCGTGGGCCCCGACAGCAACTACCTGCATTACACCGGCCTGGACCATGTGGTTCTGGGGGGCACTGCGGGCAATGACATCATCATCTCCAGCGAGGGTGACGACACGCTCTACGGCGACGGCGGCGATGACCGCCTCGAAGGGGGCGCCGGCAATGATGCGGTGCTGGGTGGCGCGGGCGATGACATCATCACCGATTCGTTCGGCGACAACCGCCTGGAAGGCAACGCCGGCAACGATGTAATCGTCGCCGGCAGCATGGGCGTTGCCGGCAACCTGATCCTGGGCGGTGATGGCCAAGACTTCATCATCACCACCGAAGACATCAGCACCACGTTCGGCGGCCAGGGCGACGACTTCATCCTCGGCGCCAAGACCAACCTGCCGCCTACCGGCAACGAAGGCGATGACTGGATCGAGAAGGGCACCCAGGACGGTGCGCCCGGCGACAACTTCGCGCCGCTGCTGGGTGACGAGGTGATCGGCAACGACATCTTCGTCGGCGGCGGTGGCTTCGACGAGATGATCGGTGAAGGCGGCGATGACATCTTTGTCGGCAGCGATGCCCAGGACAAGATGGACGGCATGTCCGGTTTCGACTGGGTCACCTACAAGAATGACCAGGTCGGCGTCACTGTCGACCTGAGCCTGGCCGCGCTGGCGCAGCCCCATGGCAACGCGCCGAACCAGAACGCCGGCGTGTTCAACCCGGTCGGCGCCTCGCCGGCCTCGATCCTCGACCGCTTTGCCGAAGTCGAAGGGTTGTCCGGTTCCAAGTTTGGCGATGTGCTCAAGGGTGACGACGTCGATGCAGTCACCATCCTCAACCACGGCGGTGCCACTGGCAGTGCGCTGACCAACGTGGCGCTGATCCACGGGCTGCAGCAGTTCCTGGCTGACGCTGGTTTGCCCACCACCGGCTTTGCCACCGGCAACATCATCCTCGGTGGCAATGGCAGCGACCTGATCGAGGGCCGCGGCGGCGATGACCTGATCGACGGCGACAAGTGGATCAACGTGCGCATCGCGGTGTATGCCGCCGGCGACGTCAACCATACCGGGCCGGAAATCGCCAGCTTCGACAGCATGGTCGACATGATCCCGTTCATGCTCGACCGCACCTATAACCCAGGCCAGCTCAAGGCCGTGCGGGAAATCCTGCCGGGCACTTCGACGGGCGGCGCGGCGTTCGATACCGCTGTGTTCTCCGGAGTTCAGGCCGACTACGTGGTTACCCAGAACAACCGTGGCACAGCCGATGTGTCGGACGATGTGTGGACGGTGACCGACACCGTTGCCGGCCGTGACGGCGTCGACACCCTGCTGCATATCGAGCGCCTGCAATTTGCCGATGGCCAGCGCGTGCTGGTGACCGGGGTGAATGCGCAGCCAACCGGCAGCCCGACTGTCACCGACAACAACGCTGGCGCGATCACCGTGGGCGACATGCTGACCGTGAGCATGGCCGGGGTGCGCGACGGCGACAATGTGTCGCTGACCAATCCGCAAGGCGTGCTCAACAACACCTCGGTGTCCTACTACTGGCAGTTCGAGGCGGACCCGGGCAGCGGTGTGTTCGAGGACATCATCCTGCTGCCGGCCGGCGACCTGGCGTTCCAAAGCGCCGATGGCACGGCGTTCAAGGTCTCGCCAGACCTTGCCGGGCTGTCACTGCGGGTGAAGGCGATCTACCAGGATGCGCACGGCACCACTGAAGTGCTGTTCTCGCAACCCACGGCCGTGGTCGAGGCGGGCGCCCCCGTGGTGCCGACCGCGCCGACGCCGGTGGTTGATGCCAGCGAAGGTGGCGCAGGCCTGCACATGGTCCGTTCCGACCTCAACTTCATCCTCGCGCAAATCAAGATCGCCGAGGCTGATGCCGCCGGGCAGGACATCCTCTCGCTGATACCCAACATCCGTGCACCCCTGGGGCTGCGGGCAGTCGATGGTTCGAACAACAACCTGATGAACCTCAACGGCATCAACAACACCCAGTTCGGGGCGGCCGATAACGTCTTCCCACGCCTCACCGACCCGGTGTTCAACCCCGCTGAAGGCGCGCCTGCCGGCTTCTTCGGCCCAGGCTCGCCGGCCATTCCAGGGTCGTCCTACCAACAAACCAGCGGCGCAGTGTTCGACTCGCAGCCGCGCACCATCAGCAACCTGATCGTCGACCAGACCTCGAACAACCCGGCCGCCTACGCCACAGCCTATGACCCTGGCGCCGACGGCGTGCTCAACTTCGGCACGCCGGGTAACGACGATGTGCTCAAGGATGGCGTGCGGGTCGTCGCCAGCCCCGGCCTGGACGGGCAGTTCGGCACCAATGACGACCACGACGTGTACCTGTTTGAAAACACCACGGCGGATGCCGGGCTGTCTGCGCCGTTCAACGCCTGGATGACCTTCTTTGGCCAGTTCTTCGACCATGGCCTGGACCTGGTCACCAAGGGCGGTTCGGGTACCGTGTACATTCCGCTGCAACCAGATGACCCGCTGTATGTGCCGGGTGGCAACACCAACTTCATGGTGCTGACCCGGGCCACCAACCAGCCAGGGCCGGATGGCATTCTCGGCAACGCCGACGATATCCATGAGCACAGCAACACCACCACGCCATTCGTGGACCAGAACCAGACCTACAGCTCGCACCCGTCGCACCAGGTGTTCCTGCGCGGCTATCAGATGACGGACCATGGCCCCGTCGCCACGGGCCGGTTGATCACCAACCGCGACCTGGGCGCCGATGGCAAGTTCGGCAGTGCCGACGACAGCGAAATCGGCGGCATGGCGACCTGGAAAGTGGTCAAGGCGCAGGCCAATGACCTGCTCGGCATTCACCTCACCGATGCCGACGTCAACAACGTTCCGCTGCTGGCGACCGATGCCTATGGCAACTTCATCAAAGGGCCCAATGGCTACCCGATGGTGGTCATGAAGGGCGCCGATGGCCTGGGCGGCACGGCGGACGACGTGCTGGTCGAAGGCAACCCGTTGGCGCCGATCGACCTGACCAACGCCGTGCGCACGGGGCACGAGTTCCTCGCCGACATCGCCCACAATGCCGTGCCAGTGTTCAACGGCGGTGTGTTGGCACCCGATGCCGGTACCCAGGTCGGCAACGCCGTCCCGGTCAACCCGCAGACCGGCGCCAACCTGGCCTACGACAACGAGTTGCTGGATGCGCACTACATCGCGGGCGACGGCCGGGTTAACGAAAACATCGGCCTGACCGCCGTGCACGCAATCTTCCACGCCGAGCACAACCGGCTGGTGGCGCAGACCAAGGATACCGTGCTCGACTCGGGCGACGTGGCCTTCCTCAACGAGTGGCTGCTCAACCCGGTCAACGCACTGCCGACCAGCCAGGCCGAGATCGATGCACTGGTGTGGAATGGCGAGCGGTTGTTCCAGGCAGCCAAGTTCGGTACCGAGATGCAGTACCAGCACTTGGTGTTCGAGGAGTTCGCCCGCACCATCCAACCGCGTGTCGACCTGTTCTTCGCCCCGACCCAGGTGTACGACGTCGACCTCGACGCCTCGATCGTCGCCGAGTTCGCGCACACCGTGTACCGCTTCGGCCACTCGATGCTGACCGAGACCGTCGACCGTTTCGACATCGACTTCAACGTGGTCAAAGACCCCTCCAGCGCCGACCCCGACCAGCAGTTGGGCCTGATCGCCGCGTTCCTCAACCCGCTGGCGTACGCCGCCAGTGGCGTCACCCCCGAGGATGCGACCAGTGCCATCGTGCGCGGGGTTACCCGCCAGGCCGGTAACGAAATCGACGAGTTCGTCACCGAGGCGCTGCGCAACAACCTGCTCGGGCTGCCGCTCGACCTGCCGGCGATCAACATCGCCCGTGGCCGCGATGTCGGTATCCCTTCGCTCAACGCCGTACGCCGCGACATCTATGGGCAAACCGGCGATACCCAACTCAAGCCGTACACCAGTTGGGTCGACCTGGTGCAACACCTCAAGCATCCGGAGTCGTTGATCAACTTCATCGCCGCCTATGGCACGCACAGCACCATCACCGGGGCAACCACCCTGGTGGACAAGCGTGCGGCGGCGATGGCGCTGGTGTTCGGCGGCGATGGTTCGCCGCTTGATCGGCTCGACTTCCTCAACGGCACCGGGGCCTGGGCCAACGTGACACGGCCGGGCAAGGACGGCGTGCTGGGCACGGCCGATGACCTGAAGGGCGTCACGGTGACCGGTGTCGATGCCATCGACCTGTGGATCGGCGGCCTGGCCGAAGCGAAAACCCCGTTCGGCGGCATGCTCGGTTCAACGTTCAACTTCGTGTTCGAGAACCAGCTGGAAAAACTCCAGGACGGCGACCGCTTCTACTACCTGGAGCGCACCGCTGGCCTGTCGATGAACGCGGAACTGGAAAGCAACTCGTTCGCCAAGCTGATCATGGCCAACACCTCGGCCACCCACTTGCCAGGCCTGGTGTTCTCGGACCCGGCGTTCTACCTCGAAGTGGACCGCAGCAAGCAGTACAACGATGGCCTGGGCAATGCCGACCCGCTGGGCGAGAACGGCCAGCAGGTGGTGTTCCGCGACAGCCCGCTGACCGCAGGGCCGGACAGCAACTACATCCGCTATGCCGGTGACGAGCACATTGTGCTGGGTGGCACCAATGGCGCCGATGTGCTCGTCTCCGGCGGGGGGGACGACACGGTCTGGGGCGATGCCGGCAATGACCGCATCGAAGGCGGCAACGGCAACGACCAACTGCGCGGCGGTGCCGGCGACGACATCATCAGCGACATGGGCGGTGACGACAATATCCAGGGCGGCGACGGCAACGACGTGCTGCACGGCGGTAATGGCATCAACCTGATCATTGGCGGTTTCGGCAACGACTTCATCGTCACCGGTGAAGACGCTTCCGAGGCCATCGGCGGCCAGGGCAATGACTTCATCCTGGGCAGCAAGGCCAACGAACAGGACATGGGTAACGAAGGGGACGACTGGATCGAGAAGGGCACCTCGGACGGTGCCCCTGGCGACAACTTCGACCCGCTCGGCAACGACCCGATCATCGGCAACGATGTGTTTGTCGGTGGTAACGAGAACGACAAGTTCAACGGCGAAGGGGGCGACGACATCATGGTCGGCAGCCTCGGCTTCGGTGACCGCTATATCGGCGGCTCGGGCTACGACTGGGCGACCTTCAAGGGGCTCGCCCAAGGCGTGACCATCGACTACAGCGACCGCTTCTTCGATGTGCCGCCGGTACCGGGTTCGGGGGCATCGGCGCTGGTGCGTTTCGACATCATGGAGGGCCTGTCAGGCTCGGCGCACGGTGACTTCCTGCGCGGCGACAACGAAGATGCCGCCTCGCTGCCCACCGCCGGTGCCAATGGCAGCGTGCTGACCAACATCAGCCTGATCAACGGCCTGGCCGATCTGCTTGCCGCTGGCGCGACGTTCTACGACGGCGGCAACATCATCCTCGGCGGCAGCGGCAGCGACCTGATCGAAGGCCGCGGCGGTGACGATATCCTCGACGGTGACAAGTGGCTCAACGTGCGCATCAGCGTACGCGCCAACAGCGATGGCACCGGCCCGGAAATCGCCTCGTTCGACAGCATGGAGCCGATGGTGCCGTTCATGCTCAACGGCACCTACAACCCCGGGCAACTGGTGATCGTGCGGGAGATCCTGAAAGGCACTGACAACTTCGACACCGCGCTGTTCTCAGGCGTGGCGACGGACTACAACGTCGTGGTCGATGGCAATACCGTGATTGTCACCGACCTGGTAGCGGGGCGTGACGGGGTCGATCGGCTGACCGGCATCGAGCGGCTGCAGTTCTCCGACCGGGCCATCGCCTCCGGTGTCGGCACGGCCGCCAACGCAGGCCCGTCGGGCCACCTGGTGATCCTCGACGATGCCACCGGCGTACGCGATGACACACCGGTGGCTGGCCAGCTGCTGCGGGTCACTGACCTGGCCGTGCATGATGCGGACAACGCCAGTGCAAGCAACCCGACCGGCGCGGTCAACGGCCCAGTGGCTTACTACTGGCAGGTCGAGCAATTGCCGGGTTCGGGGATGTATGAGGACATCACCTTCGTCGCGGCCGGCGAAGTGTCGCGGGCCATCGGCAGCACCTACCGGGTGACCGACGATGTGGCGGGGCTGAGCATTCGGGTGCGGGCGGTGTATCAGGATGCCAAGGGCACCCTGGAAATCGTCGACTCGGCGCCCAACAGCGCGCCGAGCGCCGGGCCGGCCGTGACCGGCTTGCTGATACAGAACCAGACGCTGACGGCCAACCCGGCCACCATTGTCGATGCCGACGGCCTGAGCAACCCGCAGTTCACCTTCCAGTGGCAGTCGAACCGGGGCGTTGGCTGGGTCAACATTGCCGGTGCCATCAACAGCACCTTCGTCCTGACCCAGGCGCAGGTGGGGCAGAACATGCGGGTGGTGGTCAGCTACGTGGATGACTTCGGCGTGCACGAAAGTGTTGCTTCCGACATCCTCGACCCGGTGGCCAACGTCAACGATGCACCGACAGGCGCGGTGCTGATCAGCGACACCACACCCGACCGCGGCCAGGTGCTGACCGCGCTTACCGCTGGCATTGCCGACCTTGACGGGCTGGGTGCGTTCAGCTTCCAGTGGCAGCAAGGCAGCGGCAGCAGCTTCAGCAACATCGTCGGCGCAACGGCGGCCACCTTCACCCCGGGCTTTGCCCAGGGTAACCAGCAACTGCGGGTAATCGTGCGCTACACCGACGGCTTCGGCACGCTGGAGACGCTGACGTCGGCAGCAACCGCGCCCGTGGTGGTGCCGCCCGGTGTGACCCTGGTCGGTACCAACGCGGCCAACACCCTGACCGGTTCGGCGGGTAACGACGTGATCTCGGGCCTGGGCGGTAACGATACCCTCAACGGATTGGGCGGCGCGGACCAGCTGTTCGGCGGCCTGGGTAACGACGTGCTCAACGGCGGTGACGACCCCGACATCCTCAACGGCGACGATGGCAACGACACCCTCAACGGCGGGCTTGGCGCGGACGCCATGAACGGTGGTGCCGGCAACGACACGTTCGTGGTCGACAACGCCGGTGACACGGTGACCGAAGCGCTGAACGGCGGGACCGACCTGGTGCAGACCAGCCTGGCAAGCTACACGCTGACGGCGAATGTCGAGAACCTGACCTACACCGGCAGCAGCAGCTTCACCGGCACCGGCAACGCTTTGGCCAACACCCTCACTGGGGGGGCCGCCAACGATGTGCTCAATGGCGGTGCGGGGGCCGACCGCCTGGTCGGTGGCGTCGGCAATGACACCTACGTGGTCGACAATGCCAACGATGTGGTGGTCGAAGCGTCGGGTGCCGGTACCGATACCGTGCAGACCTCGCTGGGTACCTACACCCTGGCCGGCAACGTCGAGAACCTGACCTTTACCGGGGTGGGCAACTTCACTGCCACGGGCAATGGGCTGGCCAACCTCATCAACGGCGGGGCAGGTAATGACACGCTCAATGGTGACGGCGGCAACGACATCCTCAATGGCAACGCGGGCAACGACACGCTCAACGGTGACGCCGGCAACGACCAGCTGTTTGGTGGGCTGGGCATCGATACCTTGAACGGCGGCGGTGGCGATGACAGCCTCGATGGCGGTGATGGCAATGACTCACTGCTGGGGGGCGCTGGCAACGACACGCTGCTGGGTGGCCTGGGCAACGACACCCTGGACGGTGGCGTCGGCGTCGATTTGCTGCAGGGTGGCGATGGCAACGACACGCTGTTTGGTGACGTCGGCAACGACACCTTGCTGGGAGGGGCCGGCAACGACTTCATCAACGGTGCCGCTGGCAACGATACGGTCACAGGTGGGGCGGGCAACGACACGATGATTGCCACTGACGGCAATGATGTCTTCCAGTTCGCTGCAGGCTTTGGCAACGACCTGATCATCAACTTCGATGCCATCGCGTCGGGCGGCCAGGACCGGCTGGACATCACCGCGCTCAACATCACGGCTGCCACCTTCGCTGCCAGCGTCACCATCGCCGATGTCGGCGCTGATACGCTGGTCAGCATCGGCGCTGCCGACTCGATCCGCCTGGTGGGGGTGGCCGACGCCACGACGGTGACGGCGGCAGACTTCATTCTGGCGGGGTGAGTGGCTGAGCGTTCGTCGTCCCAGAGTCGACGCATTCTCGTGTAGGAGCAGCCTTGTGCTGCGAAGAGGCCGGTGACAGCACAGCGTATTTTTGCTGCTGTCACCGGCCCCTTCGCAGCACAAGGCTGCTCCTACCGGGTTCGCGTAGGGCAGTGTTGAACCCGTCCAGGTTCACTCACGGCTCAACGTGGCATGCAGTTTCAGCTCTTCATCGATAAAGGCCGCAATCATCGCCCGGTACACCCGTTCCACCACGTCGGGCGACGCCCCGCTATCGCTGGCAATTGCACGCACCTTGGCAATCACCTGCTCGACCCGCGCCGGTGCGCGCACATCGTCGGTGGTCTTCTTGAAGGTGGCTGCCTGGGCGACCAGTTGGCCGCGTTGGGCGAGCAGCGCGACCAGGTTCTGGTCGATGTGGTCGATGCGCGAGCGAACGTCCTCGATCGATGTGCAACGTACGTCCATGTTGGGGGCTCCATGTTGATGGGCAAGCAAGTCGACCGACATTAGCACAGGCGCAGCTCAATGCCCCACCAGCTCGCCCAGCAACCGCTGTTTGTACGCGTGCAGCACCGCACTGTCGCGCTCACGCGGGTGCGGCAGGTCGATGTGCAGGTCCTCGCGGATTCTGCCAGGGTGGGCATCCATCACGATCACCCGGTCACCCAGGTACAGCGCCTCCTCGATGTCATGGGTGACCATGATCACGGTGCACCGCTCCTGCACCCAGATGCGCTGCAGCTCTTGCTGCAGCCTCACCCGGGTCAGGGCATCGAGGGCGCCGAGCGGCTCGTCGAGCAGCAGCACCTTGGGTTTGTTCACCAGCGCCCGGGCAATGGCCGCGCGCTGGGCCATGCCGCCGGAGAGCTGGTGCGGGTAGGCGTGTTCGTAACCGCTCAGGCCCACCAGCTCGATGTGCTCAGCCACCAGGCGGTCCTTGTGCGTGGCTGGCATGGTGTGGTTTTTCAGGGCCAGGGCGATGTTCTGCTGCAAGGTCATCCATGGGAACAGGCGGTGGTCCTGGAACACGATGCCGCGTTCCAGGCCCGGCCCGCGCACGGGTTGCTGGTCGAGCAGGATCTGCCCGTGATAGTCCTGGTCGAGGCCGACGATCAGCCGCAGCAGCGTGGACTTGCCACAGCCGCTGGCGCCGACAATGCTGACGAATTCGCCAGGTTGGATGTTCAGCTCGATGTCCTTGAGCACTTGCATCGGCTTGCCCTTGAGGGCGTAGGTCTTGCTCAGGCCACGAAGCGTCAGTGCGCCGTGGGTGGCGGTGGTGGGTAGAGCATGGGCGATGGCGTTCATGGTCGGGCCTTTCAACGGGTCGGGCGCCAGCGCAGCAGGCGGCGTGAGAGGAGGGTGCAGAGCCAGGACATCAGGTAGCCGCACAGGCCGATGCACAGCACGCAGACCACGATGATCTCCATGCGCGCGCCGGCTTCGGCGGTCATCATCAGGCTGCCGAGGCCGGCACCGGAAGACAGGAACAGCTCGCTGCCGACCGAGGTCACCCAGGCGAATGCCAGTGCCTGCAGCACGCCAGCGGCGATGCCCGGCAAGGCGGCAGGCAGCAGGATCAAGCGCAGCTGCTGGGCGCGGCTGAGCATCAGCACGCGGGCGGCTTCACGGTGCTGGCCCTCGACCTGGCGCAGGCTTTCGAAGGTGTTGAGCACCATGGGGTACAAAGCCGCGAGGCTGACGATCAGCAGCTTGGCGCTTTCGCCGTTGCCAAGCCACAGGGCGATCAACGGGATCCAGCCCAGCATCGGCACCTGGCGCAGGGCATGGAACAGCGGCGCGATCAGGCGGTTGGCAGGGGCGGACAGGGCCATCAGCGCGCCCAGCCCGATACCACCGACAATGCCTACCGCCAGGCCGGTGCAGGTACGCACCAGGCTTGCCCACAGGTTGATCAGCAGCTCGCCGCTGCCCAGCAGTTCGACCCATGCCGACCCTACCTGCGCCAGTGGCACGAAGGCGTAGGCGCCGGCGGCGTCCTGGCACGAGGCGTATTCCCAGGCGCCGAGCAGCAGCAATGGCAGCACCAGGCCGCGGGTATTGTGTAGCTTCATTACTGCCTCCTCAGCGGCTTTGCCAGCCAGACAAGCGCCGCTCCACGCGGCGCAGGGCAAAATCCAGGGTGAAGCCGATCACACCGGTGATCACCACCCCGACCATCACGACATCGATACGCAGCATCTGCCGGCCCATTTCGATCATCTGCCCCAGCCCGCTGTCGGCGGCCAGCAGCTCGCAGGCCACCAGCACCACCCAGGCGCGGGTCAACGCCACGCGCACGCCGGTGACGATCGCGGGCACGGCAGCGGGCAGGGCAATACGGCCGACCAATGTAGTCCAGCGCAGGCGATACACCGCTGCGACCTCGAAGTGACTGCGCGGGATCGCGCGTACCCCTTCACAGGTGGCCAAGGCCACGGGGAAGAACGCGGTCTTGGCGACGATGACGATCTTGAAGGTTTCATCGACGCCAAACAGCAGCACGAACATCGGGATCAAGGCGATGCTGGGCACCTGGCGAAGCGTGTGAAACAGCGGTGCGCAGTAGGCCTCTACGGTGTTTGACAAGGCCAGCGCCGTGCCGAATGCCAGGCCGCCGAGCGCGCCGCCGACAAAGCCCAGGGCCAGGCGCGAAAGGCTGCCGCAAAGGTGCTCCTGCAGCTCGCCGGTGGCCAGCAGTTCGGTGAAGCTGTGCCAGACCTCCAGCGGTGGCACCAGCAGGTTGGCAGGGAACAGCCCAGCGTTGGCCAGCACGGCCCAGAGTGCGAGCAGGGCTGCAGGTGAGATCAACCAGGAGAGGGGCGAGAGCAAGCGCATGGCGGGCCTTGGGGGAGCAGACGATAGAAAGGGCTATCGCAAGAGCTGTGCCAGGCGCTGAAGGCCCGGAAATACGGGGGATGAGAATGTGGTGGTGCTGGAGCAGCACAGGGCTGCTGCTCCAGCAGCAGGTCGTCAGCACTACGTCTGCTGGCTTCTTCGCGGGCAAGCCGGCTCCCACAAGTACGGCGCTAGCTTTGGAGGCTACACAGTTCGGGTAGGAGCGGGCTTGCCCGCGAAGAAGCCAGCGCGGTCGCTGATCAGAAATCGTAACTGACGCTGGTGTAGTAGAACGCCCCCTGCGCCCCCTCGGGGCTGGTGATGGAATACTTCGGCACCCCATACAGCTGCGCGCCTTCGAGCTTGTCTGGGTGGCTGTCGAACAGGTTGATCGCGCCCGCCGACAAGGTCAGGCCCAGGTCGAAGCGGTACGACACATCCAGGTCGGTCACCCACTGCGCCGCAAACGTCTGGTCCAGCGCCGGGTTGGCGGCGTTGCGGCTCTGCCATTCGCCATAACGGCGCTGGGCCACGGTGACGCTCCAGCCGTCATACAACCAGTTGGCGCTCAAGGTCAGTTTGTCCTTGGGCGTGCCGTCCTCGATCAGGCCTTGGGTGTTGCGGCCGATGATCTGGTTGCCGGGGATGCTGCCCACGTCGTCCAGCCCGGTGATACGGGTGTTGTTGCGCGCATAGCCGCCGTTGAAGTCCAGCCGGCCCCAACCGCCCAGCTCGAGCTGGTAGTGGCCGGCCAGCTCGAAGCCATCCGTGCGGGTGTCGGCGATGTTGGTGTAGAACGCCGCACTCTGGATATTGGCGTAGGGCGTGCCGGCGAAAATCGGCGTGACTACTGACGACGGCAACTGGTCGGACAAGGTGATGCGGTTGTCGATGTCGATGCGGTAGGCATCCAGCGTCACCGAAGCATTGGGCAGCGGCCGCCAGACCAGGCCCACGGAGAAGTTGGTCGACTCTTCGGGCTTGAGCGACTTGCCACCCAGCAGCGCCGCTTCCGGGCTGTCGGCCCGCAGGGTGCGCTGTTGCACCTCGACCCAGTTGCCACTGCCCGGCGGTTGCTCCACCACCTGCACGCTGAACGAGGACAACCCGCTCTGCACCAGTGAAGGCGCGCGGTAGCCGGTGCTGGCGCTGGCCCGGGCGGCGATTTCGGGGGTGAAGTCATAGCGCAGCGACAGTTTGCCGTTGGTAGTGTCGCCAAAGTCCGAGTAGTGCTCGCTACGCACCGCCACGCCGGCCTGGAATTTCTCGGTGAGCTGGGCTTCGACATCCAAGTAGGCGCCGATCACCCGGCGGTCGAGCGACACCGCATCGACCTGGGTGATGCCCGAGTAATAACCGGGAATACGCCGGCCAGAAACCGGGTCGACGGTGTTGAACAGCGGCCCGTTGGACCAGCCGGCGGCGTCACCCTCGGTCAGGTCGAAGTTCTCCTGGCGCCAGGCCAGCCCTGCCGAAACGGTCAGTGGCTTGAACAGCCAGTCGTTGGCGAAGTCGCGTGTCCAGTCCAGGGTCAGGTTGGTCTGGTCGGCTTCGCGCCGGCCGGTGTAGAGGGTCGAGGGGCTGGCGGTGCCCCAGCTGGGGTTGATGGCGTTGCGATCGGTAGAGTCGACGCGGTTGTTGCCGTAGTTCAGCGCCAGGTCAAAGTTGCCCAGTGCTTCATTCTCCAGGCGCAGGCCACTGGTGACGGCGAAGTCTTCCAGGCCATAGCGGGTGACTGGCAAGCGGCCGTCGGGGTAGCGCGCCAGCGCCACGCTGCCGTAGTTGTTGCGCAGGGTGGTGGGCGGATCGAAAAAGTTCTCGGCGTCGGTGTTCTTGTGCGCGTAGGTGGCGAAGCCATAAGCGCTCAGGCCCTCGCTCAGGCCCATCTCGGCGTTGGCGGTGAAGTTGTACTGGTCCGAGACGTTGCCCGAGCCCCAGCGCCAGTTGCGGTAGCGGTTGTTCTGTTCACGTGGGGTGTCGATGCTGGTCGAGCCGGGATAGAACAGGCGGTTGTCGTCGCGCGTGTCGCTGGCCGGGTCCTGGCTGCCAGCGTCGAAGGCCAGGGTAAGGAAGCCGTCGTTGGGCAGGGCAAAGCCTTTCCAGCCGCTGAGCTTGCGTTGCAGGCCATCGCCTTTCTTGTAGCCGCCGAAGCGGTAGCCGGCGTTGCCGCCGTCGTCGCGTTCCTTGAGGACGATGTTGATCACCCCGGCGATGGCGTCCGAACCGTACTGGGCGGCGGCGCCATCGCGCAGGATCTCTACCCGCTCGATGGCCGACAGTGGGATCAGGCTGAGGTCCACTGCCGCCGCGCCACGGGCGTTGACCAAGCCTTGGCGGGTAACGTTGGCGCTGGTGTGGCGGCGCTTGCCGTTGACCAGCACCAGCACCTGGTCGGAAGCCAGGCCGCGCAGCGAGGCGCCCTGGGCGATGGAGCCGGCAAAGGCGCCTTGTGGCGATTGCGGGAAGCTGAACGACGGTGACAAGGCCGTGAGCGCGGCGGACAGGTCGCTGGCGCCGGTTTCCTGCAGTTTTTCGCCACTCAGGACGTCGACGGGCGCAGCGCTTTGCAGGGCGGTGACGTCGCTGCGGTGGGTGCCGACCACGACCACGGTGTCGAGGTTGGTGGCGGGTTCGGCGGCGAATGCGGGCACGGCAAGGCTGCCGATGGCCAGGGCGATGGCGCTGGCCAAGGGGGTGTGGTGGGGCATGGGGGATGTCCTTTTAGAAGGCGTGAGTGCCTTGGGGCTGCTGCGCAGCCCATCGCGACGCAAGGCCGCTCCTACACACAGCGGTCGCGCGCTCCTGTAGGAGCGGCCTTGCGTCGCGATGGGTCGCGCAGCGGCCCCAAAGGCAGAAAAAATCAGAAGCGGCTGGTGACACTCAGCCCGACCGTGCGTGGGTCGCCATAGGTGATCACGTACTGCCCGGCAGTCCCGTTAGGCCGGCCATGCACCTGGTAGCGGCGGTCGGTCAGGTTGTTGACGAAGCCGGTCACGCTCAGCTTGTCGTCGGGGCTGAACCAGGTCAGGCGGGCGTTGGCCAGGGTGTAGTGGGGCTGGCTGAGGGTTTCGTCAGCGCTGCTCTGGCGGTCGGCAAGGAAGTATTCCTTGTCGCGGAAACTCACGTCGCCGCCGGCCACCAGCTTGCCGCCGACCTGCAACGGAAAGGTGTAGTCGGCACCCAGCGACACCACGTTGCGTGGCGAGCGCACGAAGCTGTTGCCGCTGTAGTCGCCGGTCACCGCGCCAGTGGTGGGGTTGGTGTTCTTGAAGTCGGTGTATTCGGTGTCGAGGAAGGACACCGCCGCACGCACGTGCAGGCGGTCGGTCGGCTGGCCTTCGATCTCCAGCTCCGCACCTTTGACCTTGCCCTTGGCGCCGTTGGTCAAGGCGGTGGTGAGCACGCCGTTATTGACCGTCAGCAGGTTCACCTGAATGTCCTTGTAGTCGTAGTAGAAGACGTTGGCGTTAACCGTCAGGCGGCGGTCGAACCACTCGGATTTCAGGCCCAACTCGTAGGCATCCAGCTCTTCCGGGTCTACCGTGGTCAGCTGTGCAAGGCTGGTCGATAGCCCGGTGTTGAAGCCGCCGGAGCGGAAGCCATGGGCATAGCGGAAGAACACCCGCAGGTTGTCGTTGATGCGGTACTCGGGGGTCAGGTCGTAGGTCCAGGCTTCCCAAGTCTTGTCTTCCTGACGATTGCCGTTGGTGCCCACGCCTGCCAGCGGGATCAGCGGGCCGTTGGCGGTGGTGCGGGTCAACTGGGTCAGGTCCAGGTCGATGTCTTTTTTCTCCTGGGTCCAGCGCAGGCCACCCGTCACGCTGAAGTCATCGGTGAAGTCGTAGGTCAGGTTGCCAAACAGCGCGTAGCTGTCGGTGCGGTGGTCATAGCCCAGGTCGCGGAACGCGGTGGTGCCGACCTGGTTCGAACCGGTGCCGTTGGGTGTCGGGCCCGGGGTGACGATGCGCTGGGCCGCGCTGTCGAGGTCTTCATGGAAGTAGTGCGCGCCTGCCAGCCAGTGCAGCGGGCGGTCTTCCGGCGATGCCAGGCGCAGCTCCTGCGACCACTGGCGGTAGCTGTTGTCGGTGATCGACGCGCCGTTGACCTCGTACGGGGTGTAGTCGGCGTCGCTGGTCGAGCGGTTGCGGATGTAGTCGTAGGCGCTGATCGAGGTCAGGGTGTAGTCGCCCAGGTACCAGTTGAAGGTCAGCGACGCGCCGTCGTGGTCGAGGCGGTAGTCCTCGTTGACGTTGAGCGAAATGTCGCGGCCATTGGGGCGCTCGTAACCGACGTTGTAATAGCGGCCCACCGGCAGCGCGCCGTTGCTGCCATCGCCCTTGAACTGGCGGCTGTGCAGCTTCAGCAAGGCGTCCAGGTCGGGGTTGAGCTGGGCGAGGAACTGCAGGCGGATGGCTTTTTTGTTGACGTCGCCATAGGTGTTGCCGTCGAAGTCGTTGTGCTGGAAGCCATCGCGTTCTTCGGAGTACAGCGACACCCGGCCGGCCAGTTTTTCGTCCACCAGCGCGCCGCCGATGGCACCGGTGAGGATCCGTTCGTTCTTGCTGCCGACGCCGACCGTGCCGTAGCCGTCGGTGTCGAAGGTCGGCTTCTTGGAGATCACGTTGACCGCGCCCGCCGTGGTGTTCTTGCCATACAGGGTGCCCTGCGGCCCGCGCAGGATCTCGATGCGTTCGAGGTCGAACAGCGGACCGCCGCCGGCGATCGGTGCGTTGAGGTAGACGTCGTCGGCGTAGATGCCCACTGGGTAGACCGTCGCGGCGCCGGTGTCACCGGTGCCCAGGCCACGGATGTACCAGCGCGGCCGGCCATCGCCGTCGGGGTTCTTGGCCGAGGCGTTGGGCACGAAGGTGGTGATGTCGCCCATCGAGCGCACGCCGTCTGCAGTGATGCTGGTGCCCTTGATCGCCGACACGGCGACTGGGACTTCCTGCAGGGTCTGCTCGCGGTGCTGGGCCGTGACGGTGACGGTTTCCAGGGCGGGCTCGGTCTTGGCGTCTTCGTTGGCGGCGACGGCCTGGCCGCCGGTGCCGGCCAGCAGCAGCGCGAGGCTGATCTGGCGGGCCAGTGGGTGGAGCTGGTGCATGGTGAATCTCCCCGTATGTAAAGCGTTGTTGGGGAGAGCTAGAGCAGGGACTGTGCCATGTTTTTAAGTTGTTGAATTATATGAATTTAATTGGTTTTTTAGGGGGCCGTTGCCGGTAGGGCAGCAGTGGGGTGCTTGGCGGGTGCTGCTGGGGCAGCAGCGTTTGGTTGAGCATGTTGGGGCCGCGTTGCGGCCCTATCGCCGGCAAGCCGGCTCCCACCCGAACTGTGTAGCCTCCAAGGCTAGCGCCGCACCTGTGGGAGCAACTGTCTTTGAGGATTTTTTTGAAGTTGCTCCCACAGATACGCCGCAGGCCAGGAAGCTGCGGTGAACCTGTGGGAGCGGGCTTGTCCCGCGAATGGGGCGCATAGCGCCCCCAGGGTCACACAGCCAACCGCGAAGTCGAGCCGATCACACGCTCCAGCACGCTGAAGTCGATCCACTCCCGCACATCGAACCGGCGCGGTATGAACCCCCACCTGAACAGGAACTCGGTAAAGTCCTGCAACGCATCGATCGAGCGGCTGTCCAGGGTCGTGCGCAAGCGCCGGTGGGCATCGTCGCCATAAGCCGCCGCCACCCAGTACTCGCTGGTGTTCAGCTCACGGGCAAGGAAGCGCCGGGTCTCTTCCGGGTTGGCCCACGCCCACTGCTCGGTGCGCAACACCGTGTCGACCAGTGTACGGCTGGCATCGAAGTGCTCTTCCAGCAAATGCCGGTCCACGGTCAAGGTGCGCGGTGTGCCGTTGTTGCTGCGGATCAGTGGGTCGGGGTGGCTGCCGGTATCGACGACTACACGCAGGCCGAACTCGTGGGCCAGGTGCACCGCATGGGCGCCCTTGAGGAAGATCGCATCGATGTCGCCGCGCAGCAGGCCGATCAGTTCGTTGTTGCGGCGGCTGAAACGGCTGGTGTCCAGGCTCACTTCGGCGCCATACAGGTGCTGCTTGGCGTCGTCGCTGTAGGTACCGCCGTAGGGGTAGTCGACCAGTTCGACATCCGCCACGCTCAAGCCTTCGAGCTTCAGCGCGTTTTCCAGCCCGCGCAGGGCCTGGGCGCGGGTGAAGTCGATCTGCACATTGGCCCACTTGGGCAAGCCGAAGCGGCGGTTTTTCAGGTCGCGGATACTGCGCACACCGCTTTCTTCGGTGGTCAGGATCAGTTGCACTTCATCGCTCCACGACAACCCCAGCACGCGGGTCTCGACACCACTGGCGTAAGCCCAGATTGCCGGGATGTTGCCGCCGTGGCGCACTGAGTTCTGCAGGTGGTGGTCGTAGTGGGCTTCGCGCACTTCCCGTTCGCTGGATTCGCGCAACGACTGGATGTTGGTGCCGAACGGCGCAAAGGCCTCGGCCAGGCGCCCGGATTGCACGGCAATGCCGAGGCCGGTGGGCACGGGGCTGTGGGTGTACCAGAGCGTTTCCAATGGCTTGGTCATGGGGTAACGGGCTTCCTGTCCAGGGGAGTGGGGGCCAGCAAGTGGTCCAGGGGTTGGCGGGCGATCCAGTCACGTACCTCGAACCGGTTGGGGATGAAGCGCCAGCGTTTGAGAAATTCGACAAAATCCTGCAGGGCGTCGATGGCCTGGTCATCCAGGCGGGTGCTCAGGCGCAGGTGGGCATCGGCGCCGTACGCGACCGTGACCCAGTATTCGCTGCTGTTGGTTTCACGGGCCAGGTAGCGGCGGGTTTCGTCCGGGTGCTGATGGGCCCAGCGTTCGGCGCGCAGTACGGACGAAAGCAGGGTGCGCACCACCTGCGGGTGTTGCGCCAACAGGTGGCTGTCCACGGCGAGGGTGCGCGGCGTGCCGTTGTTGCTGCGGATCAACGGGTCGGGGTGGCTGCCGGTGTCTATGACCGTGTGCAGGGCAAAGGCATGGGCCAGTTGCACGGCGCTCGCGCCCTTGAGAAAGATCGCATCGACCTCGCCGCGCAACAGCCCGGCCAGCTCCAGGTTGCGGCCTTCGCTTTGCGTGCTGGACACCGGTGTACCCGCCACATTGCGCACCGGGCGGTCGCTGAAGGTGCCGTCGTAGCGGTAGTTGACCAGCGCTACGTCGCCCACTTGCAGGCCTTCGAGTTTAAGGGCGTTTTCCAGCCCGCGCAGGGCTTGCGCGCGGGTGAAGTCGATCTGCGCCGAGGCCCAGTCGGGCAGGCCGAAGCGCCGGCCCTTGAGGTCCTTGACCGTGTGGATGCCGCTGTCCGGGCGGGTCAGGATCAACTGCGCTTCATCGGCCCAGGACAGGCCGATCACACGGGTTTCGCGGCCTTGCGCGCGGGCCCAGATGGCCGGGATGCTGCCGCCGTGGCGGACCGAGTTGAGCAGGCTGTGGTCAAAATGCGATTCGCGCACGGCCTGCTGGTCGGCTTCGCGCAGGGATTGTACCTGGGTGCCAAGGCTGGCCAGGTCATCCTGCAGCCAGCCTTGCTGCACGGCGATGCCCAGGCCGGTGGGGACTGGACAGCGGGTGTACCAAAGGGTATCGAGGGGTGTGCTCATGTTCCGGCTCCATCGGGTTCAGGCGCTGGCCTTCAAGGGGGGGGTGGCGGCAGCCTGTTGCACCAAGGGCAGCACTTCCTGGCCGATGCGCAAGGCTTCTTCCAGGTGCGGGTTGCTGGCCAAAATGAACGTGCTGAAACCCGCATCACGGTACTCGGCCAGACGCTCGGCGATGTTCTGGTGACTGCCCACCAGGCCCACGGTCGGGCCGGGCTTGGCCTTGGCGAAGCCGGCCCACAGGTTGCGCGCCAGGATCAGTTCGTCGAAGCCTTGCAAGCCTTGGTGATAGGCCGCCTGGCGAGCGCCGCCGACCGAGTCGGAGCCGGTCACGAAGCCCTTGGCCGAGGCGCTGGCCTTGCCTTCCAGGCGCTCGAACTGCTGGCGCAATTCCCGCCACGCCTGTTCCTCGGTCTCACGGGCGAACAGGTCGACGCGCAGGCCGAAGCGCACGGTGCGCCCTTGTTTGTCGGCCAGTTCCCTGACCCGCTCGATGTGCGGTTTGAGCGTGTCGATCGGCTCGGCCCAGTTGAGGTACACATCGGCGTGGCGCGCCGCCACGTCCAGCGCTGCATCGGAAAACCCGGAGAAGTACACGCCCGGTTTGCGCTCGTGTTGCAGGCCGGGTGGCAGGCTGCCGTTTTCCAGGCGATAGATGTCGCCGTCGTAGGAAAATTTGTCCTGCGCCCACAGGCCCTGGATCACGTCAAGGAACTCACCGGTGCGCTTGTAGCGCAGGTCATGTTCGAGGAAGTCGCCGTTGGCCCGCTGGCTGGCCGGGTTGCCGCCGGTGATGATGTTCCAGTCCAGCCTGCCACCGCTGAGGTTTTGCAGGATCGCAGCCTGCTGGGCCGCATAGGCGGGCAAGGTCCAGGTGGCCTGGAACGCGATCAGAAAGCGTATGCGGCGGGTTTCGCGGGCCAGCGCTGCGGCAGCGATCCACGGCTCGGGGCCGGTGGGCAGCAAGGCACCCTCGAAACCTGCCAGCTCGGCGGCCTTGGCCACCTGGGCGATGTAGTCGATGTAGGTAAAGCCGTCGCTTTCGCCGTTGGGCAGGCGACCGGGGGCGATGTTGCCGGGGCGGTGCTGCGGGTTGCCACGGTTGTGGCGGTCGGTGGACAACTGCGGGCCATCGGTGCCCAAGGGCAGGCGCCAGAAAAATTCGGTGGTCATGGGGGCTCCTGAAGGGGAGGTTGTGCGGATGGGGAGGGTGGTGCAACGGCTGTGCCATGCGTGGCGTTGGGCTTGTGCGGCGGGGGCTTGCGGTGCAGGAGAGGGGCGGGGTGCTGCTGTGGCAGCAACCGGGAAGCAGTGGATGCTGGGAGAGCAGCATGGGGGCTGAGGGGAGGGGGGCAGGGCTTGGGGTTTGCGGTGCCTGGGAGATCGAGCGCCGCCCGCGCGGCGCATCGCGAGCAACGCTCGCTCCTACGTTTGTTTCGGGCCAATCATTCCTGGGGCAAACGCGCGCGACCGCCTTGGCGCATGGCTCGGTATTGCGTCGAACAAACAAGGCGTTCGCGCGCGCCTGTCACAGGCGTTATTGGCCGAAAACAAACGTAGGAGCGAGCGTTGCTCGCGATGCGCCGCGCGGGCGGCGCTCGATCTCCCAGGCGCTGCACCTCCCAAACCTTACACCTGGCGGCGCTCGATCTATCAGGCGCTGCACCTCCCAAACCTTACACCTGGCACGACTCGCCCCTCTCGGCCACAACCTCCCCGGCACTGCGCAGGTAGGCCTCATACAACGCCGCATAAGCCCCACCCCGGTCAATCAGCTCGGCATGCGCCCCTTGCTCCACCACCTGCCCATGGCGGACCACGGCGATGCGGTCGGCATCGCGGATGGTCGCCAGGCGGTGGGCGATGATGATCGCCGTGCGCCCTTGGCACAGCCGCCGCAAGGCCTGCTGGATACGCCGCTCGGTGTGCACATCCACCGCCGAGGTGGCCTCGTCGAGCACCAGTACCGCCGGGTCGGCCAGGTAGGCGCGCACCAGGCACACCAGTTGCCGTTGGCCATGGCTCAGGTGCGCGCCCAGGGGCCCGACTTCGGTGTGGTAGCGCTGCGGCAGGCGCTCGAGCACTTCGTCTGCCCCCAACTCGCGGGCAGCTGCCACCAGGCGTGCATCGTCGGCACCGGGTGCCGCCAGGCGCAGGTTGTCGAGGATGCTGCCGCTGAACAGCACGTTGTCCTGCAGCACCACGCCGACGTTGCGCCGCAGGTCACGCTGGGCCAGTTCGCGCAGGTCGATGCCGTCCAGTTTCACGGCGCCGCGTTGCACTTCGTAGAAACGCGTCAGCAACTGCACCAAGGTACTTTTGCCATGCCCGGACGGGCCGACGATGGCCAACACTTCACCGGCGCGGATGTGCAGGTCGAGGCCATCGATCACCGGGCGCGGGCCGTTCGGGGTGTAGGCGAAGCCCACCTGTTCGAAGTCCACCTGGCCGCGTGCCCTGGCCAGCGGGCGGGGTGATTGCGGGTCGAGTACCTGTGGGCGGGTGTCGAGCAGCAGGAAGATCCGCTGCGCCGACGCACTGCCGGTGGCATAGCGCTCGAACAGGTCCGACAGCTCCTGCAGTGGCCCCAGGAACAGGAACACGTAGAACAGGCTCTCGGCCACCTGGCCGACAGTGACCTTGCCTTCGGCCAGGCCGTGGGCGCCTACCAGCAGCAATACGGCCATGCCTGCCGTGCTCAACAGTGCCGTGAACGGCGCGAACCAGCCGGCACGCAGGCTGCCGCGGATCAGGGCTTGGTTGAAATCTTCCAGCAGGCGCCGGTAGCGCGCCTGGTTTTTTTGCTCTTGGCCACATTGCTGAATCAAGCGCACGCCGCTTACGCTCTCGACCAGGTGCGCGGTGAAGCGGCTGCGCTGTTCGGCGACCTTGGCCCAGTTGCGTTGCGACACCCGTTTGAAGCGCCAGGTGGCCAACGCCAGCAGTGGCACCGTGGCGGCCAGGCTGTAGAAGAAGCTCGGCTCGATGCGCCACAGCATCACCGCCGCCAGGCCGCAGCGCAGCAGGGCGCCGAGCAGCTCTGGCGGGCCTTGCACCAACAACGGTTCGAGCGCATCGACATCACGGTCAACGCGGGAAATGATGCGCCCGGCGCGGGTCTGGTCGAAGTAGCTCACCGACAGCGCCTGCACATGGGCAAACACCTTCACCCGCAGGTCGTTGAGCACGCGGATCGCCGCCCGCCCAGCAATGAACTGCGACACGCCTGCCAGCAGGAAACGCCCCAGCCAGCTGGCCGCCAGGCCCAGGCCCAGCCACAGCACCAGGCGTTCGTCCAGCAACCAGTGATCGGCGCTGGCCACCAACCCCTTGTCGAGCAGCTCGCGGACGAACCAGGGCCGCAGGAACACGGTGAACACCAGCAGCAGTTCGATGCCGATCACCGCCAGGATCTGCCGGCGAATGGGCCGCAGCAGCGGCAACAGGCGGTGGAACATGCCACGGTCCAGGGCCTGGCGCGCCAGGTGCTGCTCGATCTCGATATCGCTGGGGGCCTTGTTGGGTGCATTACTCATGGTCGATCCCCAGCAGGTCGCGGTAGTGGGCATTGTTCGCGCTCAGCTCGGCATGGCTGCCACTGGCGCTAATGCGGCCGTTTTCCAGCATCAGTACCCGGTCGGCCAACAGCAGGGTCGAAAGGCGGCTGGTGATCAGCAGCAAAGTCGGCCCCTGGCCCGTGTCGCCGCGCAGGCGGCGGATGTTGTGCAGCACCTGGCGCTCACCCAGGGCATCCAGGGCGCTGGTGGCGTCGTCCAGGCACAGGATGTCTGGCGCGCCGAGCAGTGCGCGGGCCAGGCACAGGCGTTGGCGCTGGCCGCCGGAGAGGGTCACGCCACGGTCGCCCAGCGGCGTGTCGAGGCCATGGGGCAAGCGTTCGAGTACATCGTCTGCCGCCGCCAGGCGCAGCCCTTCGCGCAACTCAGCGGCGCTGGCATCGGCTGCCGCCAGGCGCAGGTTGGCCGCCAGGCTGTCAGAGAACAGGAAGCTTTCTTGCGGCAACACCTGGACGCGTCGGCGCAGGTCGGCCAGGTCGAGCGCGCGCACATCCTGCCAGCCCACGGCGTCACTGCCGACCAGCACGGCGCCGCCTTGCACGTCGGCCAGGCGCGGCAGCAGGCTGGCCAGCAGGCTCTTGCCGGTGCCCGTGGCGCCGACCAGTGCCACCACCTCGCCGGGCTGCAGGGTCAGCGAGCAGTCCTGCAGGATGGCGCGCTCGCCCGTAGGGGCGCTGACGCGCACCTGGGCCAGTTTCAGGCCCAATGGCCCAGGGGGCAGGGTGGCCTGGCCGCCAAGTATCGCCGGTTGCTCGTCCAGCAGTTGCCAGATGCGCTCGGCACTGGCGCGGGCATCGGCGAAGGTCTGCATGACCCGGCCGATGCCTTCGATACGGAACACCAGCGTGGTGGCCACCAGCAGCGAAGTGACCAGCTCGCCGATGCCCAGCGCGCCCGCCGCCACGCGGTGGGCACCGTACACCAGGATCCACACATGCCCCAGCGCCACCACCGCCTGTGGCAGCGGGATGCGTGAGCTGGCATAGGCCAGGGCCGCGCGTGCGTGGCCGGTGAACGCGCCAACCTGGTGGGCGAACCGCTCGATGCGCTGGCCCTCCAGGCCGAACGCCTTGATCACGCGCACGCCACCGATGCCTTCTGCCAAGTCCTGGCTGACCTGGTCGTAGGCAGCGCCCACGGCGCGATCAAGCGTGACCAGGCGATCGGTCTGCACGACGAACAGCCACAGCCCGGCCCCGGTCAGCAGCAGCGGCACCAGGCCGAGCAGTGGGTCATACCCGCTCAGCAGCCCCACGGCTGCCATCACCACCAACGGCGTTTCGATGATCTGTCGCCAGAAGGTGATCAGTGCATCGCGCACCTTGTCGGCGTCGCGGGTGGTGCGGGTGACCAGTTCACCCATGCCGTGGCGCCAGTGGTAGCCCAGGTGCAGGCGCTGGACCTGCGTGAGGATGCGCTCGCGCAGGCGCGTCAGCAGCGCCTGGCTAAGCACCAGCGACAGCACCGCGGCGGCGTATTGCAGCACACCACGGCCCAGGGCGATGGCCAGCAGCAGCCATAGCCAGTGCCAGGCCACGGCGGCATCCAGGCCGCCCTCGGGCAGGCGCACCACGGCGCGGCCAGCGCTGACATCGTCGACCGCGTGGCCGATCAGCCATTGCTGCCAGACCAGGCCAAGGTTGCCGGCGATGTACAAGGCGGTCACGAGGGCGAAGCGCCAGGGCATTTCACGGTAGATGGCCAGGGCGCGAAGAAGAGGGTGGTTCATGTAGAGGCTCGGTACTGGGGCTGCTACGCAGCCCATCGCAGGCAAGCCAGCTCCCACAGGTACGGTGGCGTGGCTTGGTGTGTGGGCGCTGGCTTGCCTGCGATGGGCCGCGCAGCGGCCCCCAGGGTTAGGTTCAACGGCGCGTTGCGCCCTGGGTTTCCTTGGCATTGAGCACGGCGGTGTACTCCCCTGGGTCGGCGCCATTGAGGTAGTAGTTGCCGACGTTGTGCAGCCGCCAGCGAAGGGGGTCATGGGTGGTGTGCACCCTGGCGTTGCGCCAGAAGCGGTCGAGGTTCCACTTGCTCAACGAGGCACTGGCCCCAAGCAGAGAAAACAGGTCGCTGGAGATCTTCAGTGACGCCGCATCGGAGTGGGCGCGGGCAGTGGCCACCGAGAGAATCAGTTCATCCTGCAGGGCTTTGTCCTCCGGGACGCGCTCATGCGCGTCGAACACCCGTGCGGCATCGCGCAGTACCGACTCGGCACCGCGCAGCGCCACGGCGTACTCGCCAATCTGGCGAATCACGTGCGGCTCGTCACTGGCGCGGTCCACGCCACTTTCCACCCAGGCCCGGGCATGCTCGCGCAGGTAGTCGACGCCTGCCTGCAGCGCGCCGGCGGCGATGCCGGTGTCGATGGCGGCATGAAGAATCTGCGGGAAGGTCAGCCCTGTGCGCTTCATAGGGCCGGTGCGCCGCGACAGGTAACGCTCGTCCAGCACGATCTCGTCGAAGTTGACCGTGCCGCTCACCGAGTTCTGCTGGCCGAAGGCCTGCCAGTCATCGACTAGGGTCAGCCCAGGGGTGTCGCGGTGGAGCAGCACACCGACGCCGCCGTCTTCGCTGGCGGCCGTCAGCGAGATCCAGTCGGCCAGGTAAGAGCCGGTGGAGTAGAACTTGCTGCCATTGAGCACCAGCTTGCCATCGGCGCGGCGCTCGACCCGGGTTTTCAGGGCGAACTTGTTCTTGCCACCCACCTCGGCCAGGGCATTGCCGAAACGCTTGCCGGCCAGTACGTCGGCGATCAGGCGGTCGCGCACGTCGTCGGCATAGCTGGTGAAGATGCCGCGCAGCATCACGTTGTGGATCTGCAGCAGTTGGCCGACACCGCCGTCGGCGGTGGAGATCAGGCGTACGGTTTCGACGATGGTCTGCACCGAGGCGCCAAGGCCGCCGAATTCGGCCGGTACGGCGATGGCGGTGAGACCGCTGCTGGACAGCAGGTCGGCCTGGCGGCGCGGCAGCTGGCCGTTGTTGCTGGGGTCGGCGGCGAGCACGGCGATTTGCGCGGCGACCTCGCGGGCGGCGGCGATGGCTTCGGCTTCGCTGGTCAGGCGGTGGATAGGGCTGGGTTCGATGGCGCTCATGGGTCGTCTCGCAAGGGTCTTCAAGGGCCAGTGCGCCTGCTTCGCGGGCAAGCCCGCTCCTACAGGTGAAGTGCCGGTTTCAATGGCAATGAAGGTCCTGTGGGAGCGGGCTTGCCCGCGAATGGCTGCACCGCGGTCCCATAGCCTTGAGCAAGTTCTTTGCCATGACTCACCAGGCCCCGTGTTGCTTGGCTTCGGGCCGCGCCTGCTGCCCCAGCAACAGCCCGCCTGCTGATCTGGCAGCACCCCGCCCGCAATCCTGCTCCGTGCCCAGCACTCAACGCCTGTAAACGACACTCAAGTCCCCGTAAATCAAGGCCTCCAGCGGTTGGCACGCACGCTGCAATAGCGCTTTCACGACGCCCAAGGAGCCACCCCATGACACTCGCTACTGCCGCAACGCAAACCGACGACCCCACTGCCCTGGACCGCATCTGGTTTACCCGCTGCCCGGTGCCCACCGCTTCGGGCATCGCCTACAAGCTGGGCTGGCTGGACGAAGAATTCGCCCGCGACGGCCTGCCGGTCTCGACCCTGCAGGAAACCCGTCAGCTCGGCCATCACCACTACGATCACCAGCTCCCGGGGCTGTTTCGCGAAGGCGGCAACGTGCCGGCCTTGGCCGCCCGTGCAGCAGGCTCACCGAGCCGGCTGATCGGCCTGACCTGGATCGAGGAATGGCAGACCATCCTGGTCCGCCCGGACTCAGGCATCCGCAACGCCGCCGACCTGCGCGGCAAGCGCCTGGCCCTGCCGGCATGGGCTGACAGCCGCCCCGGCAGCATCGCCCGGGCCATGAGCCTGCACGGCTACAAAGGCGCCCTGGCATCGGCCGGCCTGCACCTGGACGACGTGCAACTGGTGGAAGTGGCGCTGCTCGACCAGGCCAGCGCCGCCACCCCGCAGCTGGGCCTGCAGCGCCTGTGGTCGGGCCTGGATTACCTGGCGCGCGGTGAGGTCGATGCCGTCTACGTCAAGGGCGCGGCCGCTGCCGATGCGGCGCGGCGCCTGGGCCTGGTGGTGGGCGTCGATCTCGACCTGCTAGCCGACCCGCGCCACCGCATCAACAACGGCACGCCAAGGCCGATCACCGTGCACCAGAGCCTGCTCGACAACCACTTCGAGCTGGTTGCGCGCTTCCTGGCCCAGACCCTGCGCGCAGCCGAATGGGCGGCCGGCAACCGCGATGCGCTCAACAGCTTCCTCGAGGACGAGACCCGCGCCGGCAGCCAAGGTGTTGCCGAAGCCTATCGCGGCGCGTTCCACACCACCTTGGCGCCGGACCTGTCCGAGCAACGCCTGGCGTTTCTGGGCACGCAAAAGGACTTTCTCTACCTGCATGGCTTCCTCGAAGCCGACTTCAGCATCGCCGACTGGGTCGACCCACGGCCCCTGCAGGCTGCCCATGAACTGCTGGCCCAGCGCCGCGCCTGACTTTGCATCCGCCTCCGGAGATTGAACATGACCGTACTGATCAACGAACGCCCCGTCACTGCCGAACTGCACGCTTTCATCGACCAGGTGGTCGCCGAAGCCGAAGCGGCGTTTACCGTATTCCGCGAGACCAACACCATCACCGCCAATGGCACTGTCGGCTTCATCGAGCGTGTGCCCGGTGAAGACCTGCTGGTGTCCGTCAACTACGGCGGCCCGTGGAACCACCGCAAACCGCTGCAGGCGACCGTGACCGACTTCTCCGGCAACGTGATCGTCGGCAAGGGTAAAGGCGGGCTGGGGCGCTACACCAAACTGTTCCAGACCCACGCTGACATCACCACGATCTCGCATGTGCACAGCCCGTACCTCGGCGCCTGGGCCCAGACCCACCGTACTTTGCCGTTCCACTATGTGCCGGTGCAGCGCTATCAGCTGGCGCGGGAGCTACCGGTGTACATCGACCGGCGCCAGGCCGAGGTGGACTTCATCCTCGACAAGATCGCCGAAAACCCGTTCAACCTGGCCATTCTCGAAGCCAATGGCGGCTCCACGGTGTGGGGTAAGCAGGGGCTGCGTGCGACGGCCGAGTTCATCCTGCTGTTGGAAGAAGGCGCGCAGATTCAGCTGCTGGCCGATGCGCTGGGCGGTTCGCGGCCGTACGGGCCAGGGGTGCTGACGCAGCAGTGGAAGATGAGTGGGTTGTACGAGCGCGCTACCGAGCTGGGGCTGGTGCCGGGTATCGATCGGCGCAGCTGATTCGCAGTTCCAAGCCCACCACGCCCTCCTTTGTAGGAGCAGCCTTGTGCTGCGAAGAGGCCGGCCCGCCAGATGCAGTTGCTGCGCCTGGACTGGCCTCTTCGCAGCACAAGGCTGCTCCTACAGGGGGACGAGTGACAGTTTGGTATTTCACTCCAAGCAAGGACCACCCCCATGGCAGTAAAAATCCTCTGGTACCTCACCACCCCCGACGGCCCCTATCCCTGGGAGCCCGAAGGCCGCTGGAAAACCGACTTCGAGCACCTCAAGCAACTGGCCATCGCCGCCGATCGCCTGGGCTTCTACGGCTCGCTGCTCGGCTCCAGCCCCAACGAAAGCCTTGCGGTATCGGCCGCGCTGATCGACGCCACGTCACGCCTGCGCTTTCTGGTCGCGCAACACCCAGGCGAGCTGTCACCTGCGGTGTTGGCCAAGTGGGCACTGACCTTCGATCAGTTTTCCAACGGCCGCTTGCTGTTCAATGTGGTCAACGGCAATGACGCCGGCTTGGCCACGCTGGGCGTGCATTACCCACACGATGAACGTTACGACTTCAGCCTGGAATACTGGCGCGCGTTCCAGGGCTTTTACGCCGGTGAAACGGCAGGCTACGACGGCCGTTACGTCAAGCTCTCGCCACGCTCACCTGCGGCGGCCAGCCACCCCTTGGGCGGTTGGCACCCACCCAAGCAAAAGCCTGGCATCCCGCTGTGGGGCGCGGGCACATCGGCGCCGGGCGTGGCCCATTCGGTGCAGTTACTCGACGTCTACCTGAGCTTTGCCGATACCCCGCAAAAGCTCGGCGACAAGTTCCGCAGGGTGGCCGCCGAGGCAGCAAAAATCGGCCGCGAGCTGACCTACGGCACACGCCTGCAAGTCATCGTGCGCGAGACCGAAGAAGAGGCCTGGGCGCATGCCGAACGCCTGCTGCAGCGCACTTCGCTGGCCACCGCCCGCGCGGCCATCGAGCGTCAATTGCCGGCAGGGCAGACCCTGGACACCTACGTTAGCGACGACCCGCGCATTCAGCGCAACCTCGACAGCATTCGCGCCGGGCGCCTGCCCACTGCCCGCGAGCTGGAGATCTACCCCAACGTCTGGCTGGGCCCCAGCCTGTTCGGCTTCAACATACTTGGCCCGGCCGCGGGCACCTACCTGGTCGGCAGCGCCGAACAGGTGGCCGAGCGCATCCGCGAGTACGAAGCCCAAGGCACCTCGGCGTTCATCCTGTCGGGCTTCCCGCTGATCGACGAAGCCCACCGGGTGGCCGACCTGCTGTTCCCACTGCTCGACCTGGACCACGGGTTCGAGGTGCCGCGCCTGAGCGCCCGCACTAAGCCGACCGTGGCCCAACCGGCGTAAGGAGAGGGTGATGAGTGAGTTTTCGCGCCGGGTGTTTCTCGGCAACAGCCTGGCCGTCGGGGGCGGCCTGCTGCTCGGTGGCGGGCTGCTCGGCGGCTGCGATGGTGGCGCGCCCGCTGCCACGGCTGGCGGTATCGCATTACCCGCCACGCCGGTACATGGTGGGCAGTTGCGCGTGGGTATCATCGACGGAGACCAGGCGGGCAACCTCGATGCGCACAAGCCGGTGGGCGGCGGCATCATCCGCGGCTGGGCGCTGTACGCCAAGTTCTGGGAATGGAACCCGGATGTCAGCACACGGCTGGCCTTGGCCGAGTTCGCCGAGCCGAATGCCGATGCCAGCGCCTGGACCATCCGCCTCAAGCCGGGGCTGGAATTTCACCATGGCAAAAGCATCACCGCCGACGACATGCTGTTCTCGATCCTGCGTTTGACCGACCCGCAGTTGGCCTCGCCGTTTGCCGGGCTGGTCGGCGCCATCGACCGTCAGGCGCTGCGCAAACTGGATGCGCGCACGATCGAGATCCGCTTCAAGCAGGGGCAAAGCTTCTATCCCTTGGATGAAACGCTGATCAGTTTCGGCGGCATCGTGCCGACCGATTATCATCCGTTGACCAACCCGGTCGGCGCCGGGCCCTACAAGCTCAAAAGCTTCATCCCTGGCCAACGCTCGCTCTACACCCGCTTCGAAAACTACTACAAACCCAACCGTCCTTATGCGGATGAGCTGGAGATCATCGAATTCAAGGACCAGGTCTCGCGCGCGGCGGCTTTGCGCGCAGGGCAGATCGACGTGGCCAGCGGGGTGCAGGCCGAGCACAGTGCCTTGCTCAAGGCTGACCCGCGCCTGCGCTTGTTCGCCTCGCCCAGCACCTCGTTCACCGGTTTCAACCTGAACCTGGCCAAGGCGCCATTCCAGGACGTACGTGTGCGCCAGGCGTTCCGGCTGCTCGCCGACCGGCAAGAGCTGGTGGCGCGTGGGCTCAATGGTTTCGGCCGTATCGCCAACGACCTGTATTCGCCACACGACCCGACCTACAACCACGCGATCGCCCAGCGCCCGTACGACCTTGATCAGGCCCGTTCACTGCTGCGCCAGGCCGGGCAGGACGACTTGCGTGTCGAGTTGACCACCACACCAGGCCCAGGGGTGAACGCGGCGTTGGTGTTTGCCCAGCAGGCGCAGAAGGCGGGGGTGCAGGTCAAGGTCAACCAGGTCGACGGCTCGGTGTTCAATGGCCCACAGCGCGAGCAGTGGCAGCTGTCGCCGGGTTCGACGCCGGCCCGCGGTTTCCTCGCCTCGGCGCTGCACAACGATGCGCCGCAAGCCATCTACAACCGCAGCAATTTTCACGACCCACGGTTTACCGAACTGTACGGCCAGGCGCTGGCGCAGCCCGACCTGGAGCGGCGCAAGGCCTTGGTACATGAGGCCCAGGTAATCCAACACGAACGTGGCGGGCTGTTGATCTGGGGCTTCTCGGACGTGCTTGATGCAGCGTCCGCCAAGGTCGGCGGGCTCGCCCCCGAACAGACCACCTTCGCCTCCTGGCGCTTCGACGAACTCTGGTTGAACCATGCCTGATCACGCTCACCGTTCCCCACGTACGCCGGCCTGGCTGGCCTGGTTCATTGGCCGTCTGGGCTACGGCCTGCTAACCGCCTGGGTCATCAGCCTGGTGGTGTTCATCGCCACCCAGGCGCTGCCCTCGGACCCGGCGCGGGTCATCCTTGGCCCCGATGCGCCACTGGACAGTATCGTGACCTTGCAGCGCCAGCTAGGCCTCGACCAGCCGATCCTGGTGCAGTACCTGCGTTGGTTGGGGGCGGCATTGTGCGGTGACTTGGGCCTCTCGCTGGACTCGCAGGTGCCGGTGGCACAGCTGCTGTTCGGGCGGCTCGGCCACACCCTGGCCTTGCTGGCCGGCGTGCTGGCGCTGGTGGTGCCACTGGCGCTGACCCTGGGCGTGAGCCTGGCGCTGCGCCGTGACCGGCCGCTGGACCGCTGGGGGTTGTCGGCCTTGATCCTGTTGAAGGCTACGCCTAGCTTTCTGTTGGCCATTGGCCTGGTGCTGTTGTTTTCCATGCCCGGCATGGGCTGGCTGCCGGCGGTGTCGATCCTCGACCCGCAATTGCCCTTGTGGCGGCAGTTGCCATCGTTGGTGCTGCCGGTGGTTGCCCTGAGCCTGTCGGCGCTGCCGTACCTGACACGGATGGTCCGCGCCTCGATGATTGAGGCACTGGAGTCCGACTACGTGGTGGCCGCACGCTTGCGCGGTATACCGGAGCGGCGCATCGTCTGGCGCCATACCTTGCCCAACGCCCTGACCCCGGCCATCCAGGGCGTGGCGTTGACCCTGCGCACGCTGGTCGGCGGCGCACTGTTGGCCGAAGTGATCTTCAGCTACCCGGGCATCGGCACTGCCCTCAATGCGGCGATCCAAATGCGCGACCTGCCGATGATCCAGGGCGTGGTGCTGGTCATCACCCTGGCTGTGGTGCTGATCAACCTGCTGGCCGACCTGCTGACTGTTCTGCTCACCCCCAAGCTGCGCACTGCGCGCCGGGTCAAGATGATCCGCCGCAACCGGCGCGGCATTCGCCCGTGGTGGCGACGCGCACGCCGTACACCTGCCCAGGAGGCAACCCATGACTGAGACCCGCTGGCTGGCCGACCCGCAGGTGCGGCGCGGCGCCGTGATTACCGCGCTGGTGATGTTGCTGGCGCTGCTGGGCCCCTGGCTTGCGCCGCATGCGCCGACGGCCATGGTCGGGCCGGTGTATGGGCCGCCGACTGCCGGTGCGCCGCTGGGGCATGATTTTCTTGGCCACGACTTGTTGTCTCGCTTGCTCAGCGGGGGCGTTTCGGTGCTGTGGATGTCGGTGGCAGCGGCCACCCTTGCGCTGGTGGTCGGCGGCAGCCTTGGGTTGTTGGCCGGTTTTTCGCGCCGCCGCCTGGACCAGGCAATTAGTTGGGCGGCGGATGTCTCGCTGGCTTTTCCGGACCTGATTCTGGTGCTGCTGATCGTCTCGATGCTCGGCCGTGCGCCGTGGCTGATCGTGTTGACCGTGGCCATCGCGTTTACCCCAGGGGTCGTGCGCCTGGCGCGTGGCAGCGCGGTGGCGGTGGCGGGCCAGGAGTTCGTCGAGGCGGCGCAGATGATGGGCTACTCACGTTGGCGCATCCTGTTCAGCGAAATCCTGCCGAACATCCTGACGCCGCTGCTGGTGCATTTCGGCAACATGCTGACCTGGGCGGTGGGCATGCTCTCGGGCTTGAGCTTCCTGGGTTATGGCGTAGCGCCGCCGGCGGCGGACTGGGGGCTGATGATCAACGAAAACCAGGCCGGCCTGCTGGTGCAGCCCTGGGCAGTATTGGCACCGGCGCTGCTGATTGCCGTGTTCGCCTATGGCACCAACATTCTGGCGGAAGGTATCGGCCGGGTCAGTGCACGTATTGGGGAGAAGCAACCATGACGGCGGCGTTGAAAGTCGACAGCGACGTGTTGCGAGTCAGCGACCTGCGGGTGGAACTGGCGGGGCAGGTCGATGTGCTGGCCGATGTCTCGTTCAGCCTGGCGGCGGGAGAGATCGTGGGGTTGGTGGGCGAGTCCGGTTCGGGCAAGACCACCCTGGCCACGGCCTTGCTGTGCCATGCGCGGCAAGGTGCGCGGATTACCGGCGGGCGCATTGCGGTGGCGGGGCAGGCGGTGCTGGAGCTTGAGGGCGAAGCCTTGCGCCTGGCGCGGGGCGGGTTGGTTGGCTACGTCGCCCAGGACCCGGCCACAGCGCTGAACCCGGCTCTGCGCATAGGCGCCTTGTTGCGTGAAACCGTGTTGGCGCATCAGCCCAAGCTGACCACAGATGCATTGCAGCAACGCATCAATGAGACCCTGGTGGATGTCGGCCTGCCAGACGACCCAGCCTTTCTGCGGCGTTTTCCTCATCAGTTGTCCGGAGGGCAGCAACAGCGGGTGATGCTGGCACTGGCGTTTGTTCTGCGGCCGAAACTGATCGTGCTCGACGAGCCGACCACGGCGCTCGATGTGACCACCCAGGCGCATGTGCTGGAAACCCTCAAGCGCCTGTGCCGGGGGCACGGTGTGGCGGCGTTGTACGTGACGCACGACCTGGCCGTGGTGCGCGACCTGGTTGACCGGGTGATGGTGATGTATGCCGGGCGGCTGGTGGAAGTGGCGGGGCGCGAAACCTTGTTCAAAGCACCGGCACACCCTTACACCCGTGCCTTGCTCGCGGCCATTCCTGATATTGCCCGACGCCAGCCGCTGCAAGCCATTGGCGGCCATGCGCCGGCGCCGGGGCAGCGGCCTGCGGGCTGCGCGTTTGCCCCTCGTTGTGCCAGGCGACGTGCCGAATGTGCGGTAATCGAGCCTTCGCTGCTGGCGTTCGAGGGCGGTCAGCAAGTCGCTTGCCTGGCGCCCTACCGTGAGCCGCTGCCCCTCGGCGAGCGGGGTGTCGAGGTAGCAGCGGCGCCAAGTGCAGAGGTGTTGCTGGAGGTGCAGGGGCTGGATGTGGCTTACGACCGCCAAGTGCTGTTCGATATTTCACTGCAGGTAGCGCAAGGCGAATGCCTGGCGCTGGTGGGCGAGTCCGGTTCGGGCAAGACCAGCCTGGCCAGGGCCATCGCGGGGTTAGGCGAGAACGTTCAGGGGCAACTGCGTTACGGCGGCGAGCCGCTGGCGTTCACCGCGCGTCAACGGGATGCGCGGCTGCGTCACCAGATCCAGTACGTGTTCCAGAACCCCTACCGGGCGTTGAACCCTCGGCAGACGATCGCGCAGACCTTGAGCGCACCCCTGGCGCATTTCTTCAGTGTGCGCGGTGACGAGGCGCGCAGCCGGGTCGAGGCCGTGTTGGCGCGGGTGTCGCTGCCGGCCCGTGTGGCCGATCTGTATCCGCACAGCCTGTCAGGGGGAGAACGGCAGCGCGTGGCGATTGCCCGGGCGTTGATCTGTGAGCCACGGCTGTTGGTTTGCGACGAAATTACCTCGGCGCTGGATGTGTCGGTGCAGGCGTCGATCCTGGCATTGCTGCGGCGTTTGCAGCGTGAAGGGCTGACCGTGTTGTTCGTCACCCATGACTTGGGCGTGGTGCGGGCGATAGCCGACCGGGTGTTGGTGTTGCGCCAGGGCAGGGTGGTGGAAGAGGGGTCGGCCGAGCAGGTGCTTGGGCGGCCGGTTGATGGCTATACCCGGACCTTGGTGGCGCATTCGCCTAGCCTGTCAGTAGGTTGAATTCTGCTGACGCGATCTCTGTAGGAGCGGCCTTGCGTCGCGAAAGGGCTGCGCAGCAGCCCCACGATCTAAGCATCGACGCCTAGATTGCTGGGGCCGCTTCGCGGCCCTTTCGCGACACAAGGCCGCTCCTACAGTAACGGTGCGCACAGGTTGGGGTATCACCCGACAAATCGCGCCTGCCGCCGCCGCACTTCCTCGCGCACCGCCGGAATCACCCAGCGCCCGTAATCCACCGTGTCGTACAACGGGTCATACCCGCGGTTGAGGAAGGTGCTCACCCCCAAATCGACATAATCCAGCAACGCCTGGGCCACGGTCTCCGGCGTGCCCACCAGCGCGGTGGTATCGCCATAAGCCCCCACCGCCGTCGCCGTCGGCATCCACAATGCCCGGTCATGCCGGTCCGCCCGGGCGGCGGCGGCGAGCAGGCGGTCGGAACCGGTGCCCTTGATGCGCTTCTGCCAGGGGCTATCCGCCGCAAACTGCGGGTTGGCCTTGATCTGCGCGAGGATCTGCTCAGCGCGCTGCCAGGCCAGTTCCTCGGTAGCACCCAGGATCAGCCGCACCGACAAGCTCACCCGTGGCGCCGCCACGCCAGCGGCACTCGCCGCAGCCTTGAGCTTGGCGATCTGCTCGGCGACGCCGCTCAGCGGTTCACCCCACAGGGCATACAGGTCGGCATGTTTGACGGCGATTTGGTAAGCGATGTCGGACGAGCCTCCAAAGGAAATCGGGATATGCGGCTGCTGCAGCGGCTTGACCGGCGAAAAAGCGCCCTTGATGGTGAAGTAGCGGCCTTCGAAGTCGAAGGGCTCCTCGGCAGTCCAGGTGCGCCGGACAATCTCCAGGTATTCGTCGGCGCGCTGGTAACGCGCGGTCTTGTCCAGCAGGGTGTCGCCTTCTTGCGGCTCGGCCGTGATGCCGGTGATCGCATGCAGGCGAATGCGCCCGCCGCCGGTGGTGTGGTCGAGGGTGGCGAATGCCCGCGCGGCCACCGTCGGCGCGGTCAGGGCAGGGCGGTGGGCGATCATGAAGCCGAGGCGCTCGGTGTGCGCGGCCGCATAGGCGGCAATCTGCAGGCTGTCGGCACTGCCTGGGCCGCTGGCGATCAGTACCCGGTCGAAACCGGCATGCTCATGGGCGCGGGCGTGGTGGCGGATGAACGGCAGGTCGAAGTCGGGCGAGCGCACGCCGCGGGTTTCGGACCACTGGCGGGGGAAAATCATGCCGACGAATTCAATGGACATGGCGATGGCCTTTTACGTTGAGGAAGGGTCAGAACTGGTAATCGACCTGGGCCAGCAAGGTGCGCCCAGGCATGGGTTGCAGGAAGGTATTGGTCGAGCCGGCCAGGCCGCTGACGAAATTCAGTTCGTCGGTGACGTTGAGCATGCGCAGCGTCACGCCCCACTGTGGCTGGCGGTAATACGCGGCAAGGTCGAGGTTGTATTCGTCGGGCACCTTCACCGTCTTGCTCAGGTTCAGGTACCAGCTGCTGGTCCACCAGCCAGAGAGTTCCACGCCGAACCCGGAATCGAAGCGGTAATCGACATAGCCGCCGGCGTTGTACTCAGGAATCTGCACCGCATCGAACTTGCCGGACGGGCGCTGGTTGAGGCTGTTGTTGTCGCCGAACACGGTGCCGTTGTCGGGGATGAACCCGGCCGAGGCGAACCCGGCCTGGCTGGTGAACTCGTTGTAGGCACTGATGCGGCTGAGGTTGAGGCCGCCGCGCAGGTGCGGGTCCTGGTAGCGCAGGGTCGCTTCCCAGCCTTTGACGATCAACCGGGCGATGTTGTTGTTGCTGTCTGGCGACTGGTCGCGCGCCTGCTTGTAGGCGGCCAAGGTGAAGAACAACTGGTCGGGCATGGCTTCGACCTTCAGCCCCACTTCGTGCAGCACGCTAAGGCTCTCGAACGCCAGCGGGTTGAGCTGGTTGGCCCCGGCGCCACTGCCCCAGCCCAAACCATTGGTGAAGAACCCGGTGTTGACGGCGAGGGATCGGTCGAAGGTGTAGTACAGGGTGCTGTTGTCGGTGGGTTTGAAATAGGGGCTGACCTGTACCGAGAACAACCGGTAATTGTCCGAGTCCTTGCGCGGGTTGCCGCCCGCGAGCACGAAGGGGTTTTCGATACGGGCATCGATCCAGCTGCGGCTGGCCCCCACGTTCAGCCCCACGCGCTCGCCCAGGCGCAGGTTGTGCTGGCTGAACAGGGTTTGGGTGGTCCAGGTGCTGTCGGCGGTGTAGGGCGCCACCGATTCAGCGTACAAACCGTGCCCTGCCGGGTACATGGCGGGCAGGTTGAGCCAGCCATAGTAATTGGACAACTGTGGCACGCCGGGCTGGCCGATCCAGGCTCCGTTGCCACCGGCGGGGTTGCGCCCACTCAGGTCGAGCAGGTCGCCAGGGTTTTTCAGCGTCGGGTCGAGGGTGAGGTCGTAGGCGTTGATGGTGGAGCCAAAATTGTTGTTGGCGGCGATCGACTCGTTGGTCTCGCGGCGGTAGATCAGCCCGGTGTTGCTGTCGTCGACCAGCGTCAGGCCGCCCAGCTGCCATTGGCCACGGGCGCGGAACTCGAAGCGGTTGTCGAAGATGTCGTCCTTGCCCTGCACCTGGAACGCGCCCACCGCATCGGTGGTGTCGGTGGAGTGCTGGTAGAAGGTGCTGTTGGCCAGGGTAATCGACGGGGTCAGGTCGCCCTCGACGCGCAGTTGTGTGGTGAAGCGCCGCGAGCGGTTCTGGTCCTGCGCGCGCTGGCCGGTCTGTGACGACAGCGAGGTCTGGCCATTGCCTGCCAGCGACGGGTCGTACACCCAGCCGCGCAAGCTGCCTGGGCTGGCCTGGGTATTGGGTGAGGCGCCCTGGAAGCTGCCATCGACCACCTGGTACAGACCCTGCGCGTTGCGCTGGCGCTGCACCCAGCCGAGTACCTGGGCATCGCTGGCACCCGACGACAGCACCGGCGACCACAGGCTGTTGCCGTTCTGGATGATCGGCGTGGCGCGCCCGGCGTTGTACCTGCCGTGGTCGACCAGGTCTTGGGTGGCGCGGTTCCAGCCGTGGGTGATGTTGTAGTCGTAGTAGTCGTCGTAGGCAGCGTTCCAGTCCACCCGCAGGTTGTCGTTGCGCCAGGCGAGGGCGCCGTAGAACGCGTCGAAGTTGTTGTCGACGTTGTCGTAGAAGGTTTCCTGGCGCTGGCGGGTGATGCTGACCCGGTAGGCCAGGCTGTCACTGAGGGGGCCGGTGTTGTCGATGCTGAATTGGGTGGCATCGCGTGATTCGCCATCGGGGATCCAACTGCCGATTTCGCCACTCAGGCGGGTGCGGAAGCGGTTGAAGTCGGGCTTCTTGCTTAGGTAGTTGATGTAGCCGCCGCTGCCACTGACCGATCCGTAGGTGACCGACGAGGGCCCGGCGACGATGTCGGCGCCTTCATAGGCGTTGAAGTTGGCGGGGTGGCGTACGCCGTAGGCGCGTTGGCCATCCTGGAACACCTCGGAGCTTTGCCCGCGCATTTGCGGGGCGATGCCGGCGTTCTGGCCGCCGCCTCGGGTGATGCCGGGGGCGTACTTGACCAGGTCGTCCGAGCTCTGGATCGGGTCGCGGGCCAGTTGCTCGGCGTTGATCTGGGTGACCGAGCGTGGGGTGTCGAGGACTTTGCTTTCCAGGCCGCCGTAGATCGAGGCCGGTGGGCGCGTGGGCAGGGCGTCGTCGTCAGCCTGTTCGGCTTGGACGGTGACGGTTTGCAGTTGGGTGTCCTCGGCGTAGGCCAGCGGTACGCTGGCGGCCAGGATGGCCAGTGCCAGGGCGCTGGGCTGGAATGTCGGGTGCAGCAAGGCAACGCGGAGCATGGGGCTGAGCCTCGTTCTGTTCGGGAATGGGAAAAGCGAGGGCGCAGCCGCGCCTGCGGTTATTGGGTGCCTATGGCGACTGCCGGGGGCGCTATGCGCCCCCTGTGGGAGCGGGCTTGCCCCGCGAACACGGGCGAAGCCCGTGCCATCCACTCGGGGTACCTGCTTCGCGGGGCAAGCCCGCTCCCACAGAAGATTGTGCTGGCCCAGCGTTTAGCTCATGAGCCACAGGCTCTCGAACCGCCAGGTACTGAACAGGGACTGCTCCGCCTGCGCCCCACCGACCCGTGTGCTGACACTGTCGAGCAAGTCGGCAAAGCCCCAGATCAGCATGCCGCCGCGTTCGTACTGGATGCGTTGGGCGCGGTGCACCAGGGCTTTGCGTTTTTCAAGGTCGGGCTGGGCCATGGCAGCGAGGAAGGCCTCGCTGAATGCCGGGTCGTGGAAGTGAGTCTTGTTGGCCACGGCAAACGGCGCGTCGGTATGGATGGCGCTGGCCAGAAACGGCGCACCGATGCTGCCCCCAGTGCTCAACGTCCAGTCGTCGCGTTGCGGCCCCTGGAACGTCGCCAGGTCGACTTGGCGCACCGTGATCGTCACGCCGATGCGCCGTGCCTGTTCGGCCAGCACCAGGGCCGAGGCAAGCCCAGGCCCTGGGGTCGTGACCAGTTCCACCTGCAGGCCTTCGTGGCCCGCGTCCTTGAGCAATTGCGCCGCCCGTTGTGGGTCATGCGGCCGTGGCCCGAGGCTGTGGTCGAAGGTGGGGTCGAAAGGGGCGTACAGGTCGTTGGCCACCCGGCCCTGGCCATTGAGTGCCCGGCGCACCAAGTCCTCTCGGTCTGCCAGCAGGCGAAACGCCTCACGCACCCGCGGGTCGTCGAAGGGCGCTTTGGTGGTGTTCATGTCGAACGACAACCAATTGCCGCTCACCGACTTCAGCAGGCGCAGGCGTGGGTCGGCCTGCAGCACTTGCAGGTGCTCGGTGGACATGACGTTGGCCATGTCGATCTGCCCGGCGCGCAAGGCCGCCAGGCGGCCGGTCTGGTCCTTGAAGTCGATGATCTCCAGTTCATCGGCATACGGTTTGCCGGGCTTGTAGTAATTGTCGAAACGGGTGAACAGCGAGCGTTGGCCCGGGGTGAAACTTTTGAGTTTGTAAGGGCCGGCACCGACCGGGTTGGTGACCGGGTGGTAGTCCACCGGCACGATGCCGCCGAAGTTGACCCACGTCTCGGGCAACGGCAGGTAGCTGCGGCCTTCGCGAAAAGCCAGGCGCACGGTGCGATCGTCGAGCTTGACCAGGTTGTCGCGGTCGACCCAGTGCAGCAGCGCCGCATAGGGCGAGGCCAGCTGCGGGTCGGTCAGGCGCCTGATGGAGAAGATCAGGTCGTCGGCGTCGATGGTCTTGCCGTGGTGAAACTCCAGCCCAGGCTTGAGCCGCAACGTCCAGCCGCTGGCGTCGGCGTTGGGCTCGGCGAACTCGGCCAGGGCCAGGCGCGGCTGCATCTGCTCGTCCCACTCCCACAGCTTGCTGTACAAGGCAAAGCCGCGGACGATGCCGCTGCCGACCGGTTTATGGGCGTCGAGGTTGCCGCTTTGGTTGCCATCGATGATGCCAAGACGCAGGCGCCCGCCATGGCGTGGCTGGTCGGCGACCGCGTCGCCAGGGCTGTCGCTTGGGCCACAGCCGGCCAGCAGCCCACCGGCCAGTACGCCGGCATGGCCAATGAAGGCGCGCCGGCTCAATGGGTAACCGTCCCAGGCCATGGTGTCAGCCCCCGTTGCTGGCGTGCAGTTGCACGGGGGTGGGCGCCGGGCGGGCGAGGGCGGCGCGCTGGCCACGGAAGTGCGGCAAGATGTGCTCGCCGAGGCGGTAGGCTTCTTCCAGGTGCGGGTAGCCGGCAAGGAAGAACAGGTCGATGCCGATGCCGTGGTACTCGCGGATGCGCGCCACCACGTTGGCGTAGCTGCCCACCAGCGCGCAGCCTGGCGGGATGCCGATATAGCCGAAGCCGGTCCACACATTGGGGTGGATGAAGAAATCGTCGAAGGCCTGCTGCTCGTCCTTGTCGCTGTAGCCGTGCTCGTAGCTCAGCTTGCGTGCCGTGCGCAGGCCCGCGTGGGCGGCGCGGGCCTTGACCGTGCCCTTGGCCACGCCTTCGTCGAAGAAACGTTTGGCCTCGGCCCGCGCGGCCTCTTCGGTCTCGCGGGCAATCACGTCGATGGACAGGCCGAAGCGAATGTCGGTACGCCCCCACTTCAAGGCGCGGGCGCGGATGTCGGCGATCAGCGCGGCGATCTCGTCCGGGTGTTCGGCACGCATCAGGTAGAAGTCCGCATGCTTGGCGGCGAACTCGCGCGCGGCCAGCGAAGAACCGGCGGTGCAGATCAGCGGCAGCTCGGCTTTTTTCAGCGGCCCGCGCAGCCCGCCACCTTCGGCACGGTAATAGGTGCCCTCGTAGTGGAATTGCTCGTTGTGCCAGTAGCCGCGTACCACGTCCATGAACTCGGTGGCGCGGGCGTAACGCTCGTCGTGGCCCTCGAAGTCGCCGACCTGGCGTTGGAGGGCATCGGAGCCGCCGTTGATGATGTTCCACACCAGCCGGTTGCCGGTGGCGCGCTGGTAGGTTGCGGCCTGTTGCACGGCCACCCAGGGCGTGTAGTGATAGGGCTGGAACGCAGTGACGAATTTGAGCGTGCGGGTTTCCCGTGCCAGCAGCGAGCACACGGTCCACGGCTCTTCGCCGGTGGGCGCATTGACCATCAGCGCGCCGCCGAAGCCGTTGATTTCCGCAGCGCGGGCGATTTGCCCGAGGTAATCGATGTAGGTGAAGTGATCACCTACCGCGAACCCGGAAACCGCACCGCTGCTGTCGCCACCCGCGTGCCAGTCGCCGCGGTTACGCGGGTCGCCAGGTAGGTACTGGGTTTCGCCATGCAGTGGCAGGCGGGTGAAGAATTCGATGCTCATGGGGTGGCCTCCTTACTGGACGCTGGGGCTGCAGTTGGGCGTGACTGGCTGGCCGCTGATGACCTGGCGGGCGAAGGGGATCGAGTCCTTGAGCGAGGCGTTGACCGTTTCGCTATGGCCCAGGCCTTTGTACAGATGGCCCTGCACCACCGAGCCGGCCTTGCAGGCATCCTGCATCAGTGCAACCTGGGTCGCGGCGGCAGGGGTCTTGTCCTCGGCGCCGGTGCCGATGAAGATCGGCTGGGCCAGTTTGAGGGTGGGGTACGACACTTGGGCCAGCCACGGTTTGAGCTGGTCGCCCTGGTAGTCCTTTTTGGCGTTGGCGGGGGTCAGGCCGGTGCCGACCACATCACTGACCAGTGCCGACAGGCAACTGGTGCGCGCCTGCTCGAACAGCGGCAGGGCTTTGTCGGTGTAGAAGTCGCGCGGGTCGATGCTCGGGTCGTACTGCTGTGCGGCGAGCAAGGTGTAGAAGCCGTAGGCCAGGGCCGGGTCGACCTTGTTCTGGTCCTGCTCACCGACGTTTTTCGACCCCACGGTGTAGATCACGCCGGTGCCGATGCTGCCCTTGACCCCCAGTTTGGGTGCATAGGTTGCGGCATAGGCACCGGCTGCAAAGGCACCAGCGCCACCCTGGGATTGGCCGATGATCAGGACCTTGTCAGCCAGCCCCGGTACGCCGGCGACCACGGCCTTGGCGGCATCGAGAATGCCGTAGGCGGCCATGCGGTTGTTCAGCAGCGGGTGGCCACCGGGCACACCCAGGCCTTGGTAGTCGGTGGCGACGATGGCATAGCCCTCTTCGAGCCAGCGGTTCAGGTACTGCACATCGCGGTAGGAACGCCCGGCCCAGGACGGTGCGCAGATATCCGCCACCCCGACGGTGCCGTGGCCCCAACTGGCGACCGGCCAGCCACCGGCGGGCGCCGGGCCCTTGGGAATGAACAGCGCGCCAGAGACCACGATTGGCGTCTTGCCGTCGATGCCGTCCAGCGAGGTGTAGAGGATGCGCTGGGCACTGGCGGCGTTGGGCAAGCTCAGCGCTGAGTCCAGCGGCTCGCTGCGCAGCAGTTTACCGGGGGTGGCCGGGATTGCCTTGGACCAGGTGTAGAAGCTCGAAACGCGCCCGTCGCCTTGTTGCGGGTCGGGTTTGGGGGCGTAGGTGTCGGCGGCCAGGGCGCCAATGGAAAAGGCCAGGGCACTGAGGCCGAAAACGATGGAAACAGGCAATTTCATGGAAGATGTTCTCAAGGTTGTTGGCTGATTTGAGCGTCCAGGGACGGCCAGTAGTGGGTGAGCTGCAGGTCGATCAGCGCCTGGCGGGTGAAGCCAGTGGCCAGGTCGCTGGTGATGTCGTAGGGCGTGCGGATCAGGCGGTTGGCCAAGGCGTAGTGGCCCAGGGCGTCGTAGTGGGCTTTGAGTTGGGCATCGCTTTTCGGCGCCCAGCGCGCTTTCCAGGCCACCGGGTCGTCCTGGTCATCGCGGCGCAGCACGCTTTCGGCCACCCCGGCGCGGGACGACAGCGCGTAATAGGCGTCGCGGTTCTGCGCTTGGGAGATCCACCAGGCCGCGCGCACCCAGGCCGTGGCCACCAGCTGCGTGAGGTCGGCGTGCTGCTGCACGAAGCGGTCGGTGCCCCACAGGTCGGACACCAGCCGCCAGTCGTTGGCGCCTTGCTTGGTCGACCAGAGGATCCGCGCCACGCCTTTGTCTTCCAGGGCGTAGGCTTCGTTGAGCAGGACGGCGGCATCGACCTTGCCGGCCGACACGGCGGCGGCGCCGACCTGTGGGTTGAGGTTGGCGATCTTGAAGTCGGTCAGCTTGAGGCCCTGGCTTTCCAGGAAGTTGCTGAAGGCAAATTCCCATGGCCGCCCGCGGTGCAGGGCCAGGCGCTTGCCTTTGAGGTCCTGGATGCTGCGCACCGCAGAGCCGCTGGGCACCACCAGGTAAATGTTGTTGCCGCTGCCACCCGGCACGATCAGCTTGCCGGGCACTTGGCCGGCGCCAGCGATGACCGAGGGCAGGTCGCCGCGTACGGCGAAGTCCAGGCTGTCGTTGCTGAAGCCTTCGTTGATTTGTGGCCCGGCGCCGGCGTGGGGCAGGGCGGTCCATTGCAGTTTCACGCCGCGGGCGGCCAACTGCTGTTCGAGCCAGCCGTCTTCGATCACCCGCCCCGGGATGCCCCCGAAGACCGGCGCGCCGCCTTGGGTGAAGGCAACGATGGCGATGCGCACCGTTGCCGGTGGTTCGGCGGCCAATGTGGTCAGGCTGAGTAACAGGCCGCCCAACAGGGCCAGGCCGTGACGCCAGAATGTGTTCATGTGGGGCTCCAAACAAGGGTTCAACAGGTCTGGGCCGCGTGCTGCAGCGAACCAGGCATTGCCAGGCCAGGAGCGAAATGCATGCCAGTCTTTGAAAAGGTGGCTGCAGGCCTTTAACGGCGGGGCCTTCAGCACATGGGAGGGGCGCGGCGGGCAGCCCAGCCTGCTGATCGGCACGCAGGGCAGTGCTGGCGCGTTGCTGCTGCAGCAGCAGTCGGCTGCTGGAAAATCAAATATTCAAAAATGGAATATATAAAGATGAATTAATAATTTTTTGATCTAATTTGTTTCGGGCACTATGGGGCTGCGCGTCAATTGCCAGGAATGCCCCCATGTCGCTGATCACCCACCCTAATGCCCGAGAGCTGACCAAGTCGGTACGTGCCACCGTGCTTGTGTTCAAGGACCCTCGCTCCCAGGAGCTGCTCAGCCGTATCGAGCGCCTGGCGCCCAGCGAGGCCAATACCCTGATCATCGGCGAAACCGGTACCGGCAAAGAACTTGTCGCTCGCCACATCCATCAGCTGAGCCGCCGTGGCCGCGAACCGTTTGTGGCGGTGAACTGCGGTGCCTTTGCCGAAACCCTGGTGGAAAGCGAACTGTTCGGCCATGAGAAAGGGGCGTTCACCGGTGCCACCTCGAACAAGGCCGGTTGGTTCGAGGCGGCCAATGGCGGCACGCTGTTCCTCGACGAGATTGGGGACCTGCCGTTGAACATGCAGGTGAAGTTGCTGCGGGTGCTGCAGGAGCGCGAAGTCGTGCGGCTGGGCTCGCGTACACCGATCCCGATCAACGTGCGCCTGGTGGCCGCGACCAACGTCAACCTGGCCGACGCCGTGGTGGCGGGGCATTTTCGCGAAGACCTGTTCTACCGCCTGCACGTCGCCACCATCCGCCTGCCACCGCTGCGTGAGCGGCCCGGCGACATCCTGCCCTTGGCCGAATTTTTCATCGAAGAGCATTGCCGGCGCCTGGGTTATGAACGTGCGTCGCTCAGCCCGGATGCCGAGCGCAAATTGCTGGCCCACAGCTGGCCGGGCAACATCCGCGAGTTGGAGAACGCGATCCACCATGCCTTGCTGGTATGCCGCTACCAGGTGGTAGCGCCCGCAGACCTGCACCTGGTGGACATGAGGCCGCAAGGTGCGGCCCAGGTGTATGCCACGCAGGCCAACGCCCCGGCCGCGCTCGCGGCGCCGCTTAACCTTGAAAGCGCCTTGTTGGCGTTGTTCGAGCAGAACGTGCCGAACCTGTATGAGCACATCGAGGAGACGGTGTTCCGGGCGGCGTATCGGTATTGCCACGGGAACCAGCTGCAGACCGGGCGGTTGTTGAACATCAGCCGCAACATCGTGCGGGCGCGGCTGGAGAAGATTGGCGAATTGTCGAAGGCATGAGGTGCTTGTATGGGGGCTGCTGCGCAGCCCATCGCCGGCAAGCCTGGCTCCCACAGGTACTGCACATGGCTTGAGGTCTGTGCAGTCGAGGTGGGAGCCCGGCTTGCCGGCGATGGGCCGCCTAGCGGCCCCGATTTGGCGCGGTTATTTGATAAAGCGAACCTGGCTGTTGATCTTCTCGATCACCGCCCCTTTGCGCGCGTTGAAGCGGGCCTTGTTCTGTTCGAACAGGTTATTGCCCTTGGTGTCGATGGAAATGATCAGCGGGCCGAACGCCCGTACCCGGTTGACCCACAGGGTTTCAGGCATCCCCAGGTCTTGCCACTCGGCACGTTCGATCTCTTCTACCTGCGTTGCAGCCAGCACCGCACAGCCCCCTGGGAACACCGCATGCACGGCTTTGTTTTCCAGGCAGCCGGTGGTGGTTTCCGGCCCCATGCCGCCTTTACCAATGATCAGCTTGACGCCGGTTTGCTCGATGAACTGCTTTTCGAACTTCTCCATGCGCATGCTGGTGGTCGGGCCAATGGACACCATCTCGAAACTGCCATCGTCTTTTTTGCGCACGATAGGCCCAGCGTGAAAGATCGCACCGCCGCGCAAGTCAACCGGCAACTCCCGCTTGAGCTCGATCAAACGACGGTGCGCGACGTCGCGGCACGTCACCAACTGGCCGGTGAGATAAACCACGTCGCCGACATTGAGGTTGGACAGGTCTTCGTCTTTGATCGGGGTGGTCAGGATCTTTTTCACAGTACTACCCCTTCGTGCGAGAGGATGTCGTAGGACAGGTCGGCGTTGATGCGGATCTTGCCGCGGCGGTGCGCCCAGCAACCGGTCGATACCGCGACGCCAATGGTCGAGGGGTGACGCGCGGAAGACTCGATGTTCACGCCCATGACACTGCTGTTGCCAGTCAGCCCCTGCGGGCCGATGCCGATTTCGTTGAGGCCGTCTTCCAGAAGCTGTTCCATCATGGCGGCGCTTTCGTTCGGGTGGCTGGAATCGACCGGGCGCAGGATCGCCTTTTTCGACAGGCGCGCAGCGGTCTCCACCGAGGTCGACACGCCAACGCCAACCAGCAGGGGCGGGCACGCATTGACGCCTCGCGAAGTGATCACGTCGAAAACAAACTCAGTGACCCCTTCATAACCCTGGCCTGGCATCAGTACCTTGGCCGAGCCTGGCAAGGTGCAGCCACCACCGGCCATGTACACATCGACAATGGCGTAGTCGGCATCCGGGATGATTTCCCAGTCCAGCCACGGGATCTTCGAGCCGGTGTTGGTGCCGGTGTTCTTTTCGATGAAGGTTTCTACCGCGTTGTGGCGCAGCGGGCCCTTGATGGTGGCCTCTTTGGTGGCGTTTTCCAGAATGCCTTCAAGCTCGCTCAGTAGCGGGAACCTGGCCCCCGCCGAGATGAAGTACTGAATGACCCCTGTGTCCTGGCAGCTGGGGCGGTCGAGCTTGTCGGCGTATTCCTGGTTGTCGGCCATCGAGTCATACACGGCGATGGCCAGTGGGTTGGTTTCTGCGGCGCGCAGTTTTGCGGTTTTCTCCTTGACGTCTTTGGGCAGGCGCTTGCCGATATAGGCGGTGAACTTCGCCATCACGTCGGTGAGCGATGACACGGCTGATTCTTTATCCACGGTTTTTTCCTCACTGCATCACAAGGCTGATTGTTCGATGTCTGCGTTTTCAGGGGGCCAGGGTGCCGCTGGTGCTGGCCTCCCTGTGTAGAAGCGGGGTGTGTAGCTGAGCGGCCTCGGGTTTTTCGGGTTCTGCGGGTAGCTGGCCGTCCAGCACCTGGGCCATGCGCGGTTTGTCCAACGCGCCAACCCAGTGCGCGATGGCCACGGTGCCGACGGCGTTGCCGATGGTGTTGGTGATGGCGCGGGCCTCGGACATGAAGCGGTCGACGCCCAGCAGCAGCACCATGCCGGCCACGGGGATGTTGTCCATGGTTGCCAAGGTCGCGGCCAGGGTGATGAAGCCGGAGCCGGTCACACCTGCAGAGCCTTTGGAGGTCAGCAGCAGCACGCCCAGCACGATCAACTGGTCCATCAGCGTCAGTGGCGTGTTGGTGGCCTGGGCGATGAAAATGGCCGCCATGGTGTAGTAGATGCATTGCCCGTCCGGGTTGAAGGTCAGGCCGGAAGGAATCACCAGGCCCACCACCGGTTTGGACACGCCGACCTTCTCCAGCTTGTTCATCAGTTGCGGCACCACCGACTCCGATGAACTGGTGCCCAGTACGGTGAACAGTTCTTCCTTTAGGTACTTGAGGAACTTCCACAGGCTGAAACCGGACAGCCGAGCGATGGCGCCCAGCACAATCACCACGAACAGGAAGCAGGTCAGGTACATGGTTGCCATCAGCTTGCCGAGCGAGACGATCGAGCCCAGCCCGTACTTGCCGACGGTAAATGCCATTGCACCGCAGGCCGCGAGCGGCGCCACGCGCATGATCATGCCGACGATGAAGAACATGCCGTGGGAGAACGCTTCAAGCACATCGACCATCGGTTTGCCGCGCGGGCCCAGGTGCGAGAGGGCGATGCCGAACAAGGTCGAGAACAGCAGGATCGGCAAGATCTCATTCTTGGCAAAGGCATCGGTCACGCTGCCGGGGATGACATGCAACAGAAAGTCGATGAACCCGCCCGAGCTGTTTGCAGCTGCCGCGGTGTAGGTGGAAATGCTTTTGGCATCGAGCGTGGCCGGGTCGACGTTCATGCCTTGCCCAGGCTGTACAAGGTTGACCACGACCAGGCCCAGCACCAGGGCAAAGGTGGACAGTACTTCGAAGTAGATCAGCGCACGCACGCCCACGCGGCCGAGCTCTTTCATGTTTTCCATTTTGGCGATGCCCAGCACCACTGTGGCGAAAATGATCGGTGCGAAGACCATCTTGATCAGTTTGATGAAGGCATCGCCCACCGGCTTGAGGTCTGCGCCGACCTGTGGCCAGAACACCCCGATCAGTACCCCGAGGGTTACCCCGATCAGCACCTGCACGTACAACTTGCCTAACACTCGCTTGGCCATTGCCGTCTCCGAATTATTGTTGTGAGTCGGTTCTTGTGGCGGCTGGGCTTATCGGTGGCGGCAGGCAACACCTGGCCGTGGCAGCTCGATAGCCCAGATTTTTTAGGGTTAATCACGCAGGGCCAAGGTAATGGTTTTTCAAAAACCGTGTAATACAATGAAATTCAACTCATTGTTTCCTTCAGGTTAATTATGAACCCAGTGTCCGAGCTGGCCTTTTTCACCCAGCTCATCCGCGTGGGCAGCTTGGCTGCCACCGCGCGTGAGATGAACCTGACCCCACCTGCGGTCTCCAAGCGCCTGGCGCAATTGGAACAGCGGCTGGGTGTGCGGTTGCTCAACCGCACCACGCGCAGCATCAGCCTGACCGCCGAGGGCGAGACCTACCTGGTCAATGCCCGGCGCATACTGGGTGAGATCGAGGAGATGGAGCGTCAGGTGTCCAGCAGCCGCGCCGAGCCCAAGGGCCTGCTGCGGGTCAATGCGCCGTTGGGCTTTGGCCGTACCCATGTGGGGCCGGCGATTTCATCGTTTGCCAAGCGTTACCCCGAGGTGGAGGTGCAACTGCACCTGACCGATCGGCCCATCCAGCTGCCCAATGACGCAATCGATGTGGCCATCCGCTTTGGTGAACTGCCTGACTCGCGCCTGATCGCGCGCAAGATCGCAGCCAACCGCCGCAGGCTGTGTGCCGCACCCAGCTACTTGGAAGCCTGCGGCACACCCGAGGTGCCCAAGGACCTGGCTGCACACAATTGCATCGTGTTACGCCAGAACGATGCCGCCTTTGGCGTCTGGCGCTTGAGCCGTGGCAAGCAGTCAGAATCGGTCAAGGTGCGTGGAAGCCTGAGCACCAACGATGGTGAGGTGGCGTTGAACTGGGCGTTGGAGGGGCAAGGCATCCTGATGCGGGCCGAATGGAACCTGGCGGACCACTTGCGCAGCGGGCGCCTGGTGGAGGTGTTGGGTGATTACCAGACACCGCCGGCGGATATCTACGCGGTTTACCTTGAGCGTTTGAACCTGTCCGCGAAGGTGTCGTGTTTCATCGAGCACTTGAGGGCGTTTTTTAAAAGCCATGCCGATGGGCCGGAAGACAGCTTGGCGGCATGGCAGTAGCGGCATGAATGAAGCCATGAATGATGTCGCGTGAATGAAGAGTTGCACAGCGTTGGATGGCTCATGTTAAATGAGAGTCATTATTAAAGACGTCCTGACCGGTTCACCCCATGTCCTGCGCTGACCCTTCCCTGCAAAAAACCGTGCATACCCTCTACGCGGAGCACCATCCCTGGCTGTGCGGTTGGCTACGTAACAAGCTCGGGTGTGTCGAACATGCGGCGGACCTGGCCCAGGACACGTTCATCCGCGTGCTGACCCTGCGCAAGGCGGCCGAGCTGCGCGAGCCACGGGCGTACCTCTCCAGCATCGCCCGTAGCCTGATGATCGACATGTTCCGCCGCCGTGCTGTTGAGCAGGCCTATTTGGAAACGCTTGCCGCCCGCCCCGAGCAGGTCGACGTCTCGCCCGAGGCGCGTACGTTGATCATCGAAGCGTTGATGGAAATCGACCGCCTGCTCGACGGCCTGGGCGCCCGCACCCGGGAGATTTTTCTGATGGCCCAGCTGGATGGCTTGAGCTATGTCGAGATCGGGCGGCGCCTGGATATTTCGGTTACCACCGTCAAGAAGCATGCAGTGCGGGCACTGACCCATTGCCTGATGCTGGCTGAGGACTGAACCGTGGCCGGGGCCCCGCCACTGGATCGGAACGTGCTCGAAGCCGCGGCGAGTTGGTATGTCGAGTTGCGCTGCGATGCCGATGAACGTACGCGCGCCGCGCATCAGCGCTGGTTGCTCAGCGATCCACTTCACCGGCAGGCCTGGGAGCGCCTGGCGCGCTTGCAGGGCACGTTCGAGCACGTGGCACCGGGCATCGCTCGGCCAACCCTGAGCAGTGCCAGGGCCAAGCGCCGCGAAGTGCTCAAGGTGATGTCGATTGTGCTGGCTGCGGGTGGGGCAGGGGGGCTGGCCTGGCACGAGGGGGGCATCGCGCGGTTGATGGCCGACCAACGCACAGGGGTTGGCGAGCGCCGTTCGCTGCGCCTGGAGGATGGCAGCCGCTTGCAGTTGAACACCGCCACCGCTGTCGATATCCGTTACACCGCCCAATGGCGCGCCTTGCACCTGTTGGGCGGGGAGATCCTTGTGCAAACCGCGCGCGACGCGCAGGCCCGAGCGTTCATCGTGCACACCGAACAAGGCAGCATTCGCGCCCTGGGCACGCGTTTTACTGTCCGCTGTGATGCTGACGTCACTCGGGTTTGCGTGCTGGAACATGCCGTGGAGGTACGCACGGCGCACTCGCTGGCGGCCGTGCGTGTCGAGGCCGGTCAGCAGCTAATCTTTCGCGCGGATGAAGCCGGCCTGGTGCAGCCCGCGACAGCGCTGGCGGATGCCTGGACCCGCGACATGCTGGTGGTGGACGACTGGCGCCTTGCCGATGTTGTCAGCGAACTGCAACGTTATCGGGCCGGCCATCTGGGGTGTGACGCGGCCGTCAGCGAGCTGCGCCTGTCCGGCGCGTTTCAGCTGGGCGATATCGATACTGCCCTGGACAACCTCACCCGCACCTTGCCGGTACGCATTCGGCGGTTCAGCCGATTCTGGACGCGGGTCGAGGCTGTTTGAGGGTTTTTTAAGGTGTTCGCTCAGCATTTTCAGCGCCTATGAGATCGAGCGCCGCCCGCGCGGCGCTTCGCAGCACAAGGCTGCTCCTACAGTTGTTTCGGGCCAGTCGCGCCTGTGCGCAGGAATAATTGGCCCGAAAAAATGTAGGAGCAGCCTTGTGCTGCGAAACGCCGCGTGCGGCGCTCGATATATGCCTCACATCAAAACCAAAAGCAGGCACTCTTTTACCCAAGGGGGGTTATCGATTTCAATTCTCATTCGACTTGTTAAGTAGAGGCGCATCAGACGCCGTAAAAAACTGCCGCAGGGCGAAAGGAATACCCATGCTCCCTTCAGACACTCGCAACCCCGTTATCCTCATCAACTGTGCCAAAAACCCCTTGACGCGGGCGGTCAATCGCGCGCTGTTCAGCATCGCGCTCGCGACGCCTCTGGCTGCGGCGATGATCGCCCCGCCAGCCATGGCCCAGACCCGTGTCGAAGCCGCATTCGACATCCCGGCCGGCCCGTTGGGCGCTGCGCTCACCCAGTTCGCGGAGGCGGCGGGGGTGACCGTGTCGTTCGAACCGTCCTACGTGCAGTCGTTGAAGTCGCCAGGCCTGCATGGCCGCTACAGTGCCGAGGCCGGCCTGCGCCAATTGCTGGTGGGCAGCCAGTTGCAGGTGCTGCGCCAGGCCAATGGCAGCTATTCGCTGTTGCCCATGGTCGGGGACGCGTCGACGCTGCAACTCGACAGTACCAGCATCACTGGCACGTCCGTGGAGTCGGCCTACGGGCCGGTAACCGGTTATGTCGCCACCCGCAGCGCGACGGGGACCAAGACTGATACGCCGATTCTGGAAATCCCGCAGGCCATCAACGTCGTCACTGCTGACCAGGTACAGGCCCAGGGCGCGCGCAACCTGACCCAGGCATTGCGTTATACGCCGGGGCTGGCAACGGGGGGGTTCACCGATCGCAACAGCATTGCCGACGAAATCACCAGCCGCGGCTTCGCCCCGACCCCGCTGTACCTGGATGGCGCGTACCTGCCGTATGCGGGCAGCCTGGGCGGCGCGCCACAGATCGACCCCTATACCCTGGAACGCATCGAGGTGCTCAAGGGCCCATCGTCGGTGCTCTACGGGCAAAACCAGCCGGGCGGGCTGATCAACATGGTCTCCAAACGCCCGACCCGCGAGCAGCGCAACCAGGTCAAGCTAGGTGCCGGCAGTTACAACCGGGCCAACGGTGCGTTCGACACCAGCGGCCCATTGGATGAGCAGGGCACGTTCACCTATCGCCTGGTCGGTGTGGCTGACAAAGGTAATGAGCAGGTGGCGCACACCCACAGCGAGCGCCTGCTGCTGGCACCGAGCCTGACCTGGGCGCCGAACGAAGACACCGCCCTGACGGTGCTGGCACAGGTGCAGCGCGACGACGGCCTTGCCGACTACCAGTCGCTGCCGATGATCGGTTCGCTCAAGCGTGGCCCGACGGGCCAGCGCATCGACCGCGACTTCTTCTCGGGCGACTCGCACTACAACGATTACAAGCGTAACCAGTACATCTTCGGCTACGACTTCAGCCACCGCTTCAGCGATGACCTGGCGCTACGTTCCACAGCGCGCTACACCGATGTGCGTGACCGCTACAAAGGCTTCTACCTGCGCAGTTTCGTTACGGACGACGAGGGGGTGGATTACACCCGGGCCAACCGGGTCAAGCTCGACTGGCGCCAGCACAATATCGCCTACACCCTCGATAACAATCTTGAGTACAAATTCAATACCGGCGCGCTGCAGCACACCACACTGGCCGGCGTGGACTACCGCCACTTCTCCCGCAAATACGATGGCTACAACGCCTACAACGTGTTGCCGGTCGACCTCTACGGCAAGAACAACTACGACACCAGCAGCGTGACCCCTGTGCTGGACACCCAATGGGACAATACCGTTCGCCAGACTGGGGTGTATGTGCAGGACCAGATCAAGCTCGACCAGTGGATCCTGACCGTTGGTGGCCGCCAGGACTGGGCAGAAATCGACAACAAAGACCTGCTGGCCAAAAGCATCGCTTCACAGCGTGACAACAAGTTCACGGGCCGTATCGGCCTGACCTACGTCACCGAGTTTGGCCTGGCGCCTTACGTCAGCTATTCCCAGTCGTTCTTGCCGACACTGGGCACGGACAGCGCCGGCAAGTCGTTTGAGCCGACCGAGGGTGAACAGTACGAAGTGGGGGTTAAGTATCAGCCGGTCGAGGGCACCTTGCTCACCGCGTCGGTGTTCCAGGTCAAGCAGAAGAACGTGCTGACTCAGGACGACGACAACCCCCAGTACCAGGCGCAGGACGGTGAGGTGCGCTCGCGTGGCGTTGAACTTGAACTCAAGTCCACCCTCGACAACATCGACGTGCTGGCGGCAGCCACCTACATCGACTCGTTCTACACCAAGAGCAACTACGGCGACCAAGGCAACCGCAGCGAGTCGCAGGCGCCGGTATCGGCGTCCCTGTGGGTGGATTACCACTTTACCCAGGCCATGCTCAACGGCCTCACCTTCGGCGCAGGTGCCCGCTACACCGGCCGTAAACCGGGTGATTCATCCAACTCGTTCGACGTGCCGGCCTACGCGGTGTATGACGCTACCGTCAGCTACGACCTGGGCAAATTCGACGCGAGCCTTCGCGGTTTGCAGGCCAGCCTGAATGTACAGAACATCTTCGACCGCGAGTATGTGTCGGACTGCAACTACGCGTTCGGTTGCTATTACGGCCAAGAGCGCGTGGCGTCGGTGGAGATGACCTACGATTGGTGATCGGGGGGTAGCCATGACCGGTGTTCGCGGGTTCGCGTGCGAACACCCGCCTCACGAGAGGAATTTGACAAAGATGAGCTCGGGATCGCCTTCATCCAAGTTGTCGATCTGCCCGCTCCTGATGAAGCCCAGTTTGCTAAGAAGACCCTGCATCGGAGCATTCGATGCATTCGTCGAAGTGAACAACTTGCTACCCCTGCATTGCGCCTCCAATGTCCGCATGATGGCTCCGGCAATACCGCGGCGGCGTGCCGACTCCCTCACCACGACCAGCGCAATGAAGGAATGGTCGTAGAAGGCGTCGTTGAGCACGCCGTACCCCGTCAGTAGCGAGGCATCGTGCGCGTCCGCAGCTACCCAGCATTGGCGACTGGCGATTGCCTGGGCGATGAAGGACCGCCGTTGCGGCGCATGCCGGGCAATGGCGTCCAGCGCTATAAGCGCATCGACGTCTTCGGGCTGAGCGAGGCGTGGGGTTGAGTGCAAATCCATTGTGCGGGCTGCCATGGAAGGAGAGTGGCGAGTTTAGCGGCGAAGACGAGTAAGCTGCGAGCACTCATCCGATTTGATCTATAAAACGCTATACAGCGTTTTTTGAATCAAATACGATGCATTTATCGGATTCTTCAATTAATGCACTGTATATGATGCGTGGCGATATGGGCGACCTAGGGCTTCTGATCAAAAAATTGCGTAAAGAGGCAGGCCTTTCCCAAGCGCAGCTTGCTCTACGGCACGGCATGAGCCGCGCGACCATCTCGGGGATTGAAAACAATACGATTGCGGAGGTCGGGATTCGCAAGGTTGCAGCGATCCTGGAGGGATTGGGGTATGAGCTGACGGCTATACCCAAGCGTCGACGCATGACGCTCGACGAACTAAAATCCGCAAGTGTCCATGATCATGGTCGCTGATCGTTTGTATATTGGTGCCAGCGGTGTGGCCGTCGGCACGCTCGGGCGCAGCGAGGCCAATACGCGCGATTCGATCTTCTCCTATAACGGGGCGGTCGCTCAGGAGCAAGCAGTCTCGCTGACCATGCCAGTACGTCTTGAGAGCTATACCTGGGAATACGGAATCCATCCACTGTTCGAAATGCACATCCCTGAGGGATACCTCAGAGACGAACTCGTGCGGCGTTTCAGCAAGTCAGTACGCGGTTTTGACGACTTCGCCTTGCTCGGTATCGTTGGTCCGCACCAGTTGGGCCGTATCAGCATCGCCCATCAAGTAAATGGCGAGCCGCTGCCGGGGGTCAAGCTCGCCTCGTTATTGATTCATGATGGGGCAAAGGATCTGTTTGATGATCTGATGAGAACTTACGCGTCGTACTCCGGGGTGTCAGGTGTACAACCTAAGGTATTGGTACGTGACATTGGCGATGCCGAGGTCGAGGTTGAGCGGCTCACGCATCGTGGTGCCACGCACATAGTCAAGGCGTTCAACGAATCTGACTTCCCGCAACTGGCGGCGAATGAGTTTTTTTGTATGCGGGCAGCATTCTATTGCGGTCTAGAGGTCCCTGAGTTTCAACTCAGTCAGCATGCAAGGTTCCTGGTTGTTAAGCGGTTCGACATCGGCGATAGCAACTACCTCGGCTTCGAGGACATGTGCGTGCTATCCGGCTGGGGGACAAGAAAGAAGTATGACGGCAGCTACCAGGGCTGCGCACAGCTGATCAAGTCCTACGTCACGCCTAGCCGAGTGACCAAGGCGCTGGAGGACTTTTTCATCATGGTGGCGCTTTCTGCGGGTATTCAGAACGGCGACGCGCATTTGAAGAATTTTGGTTTGCTCTATGAAAACTGCGCTGAAGACGCCGACATCTGGCTCGCACCGGTTTACGACCTAGTGACGACAACCGTGTACAAAGCCAATGACATCATGGGGCTGTTGCTGGGAGGGTCCAAGGCGTGGCCGAAGCGCAAGATGCTGGTTCAGTTCGGGCGTAGCACCTGCAATTTCACAGAAGCCCGCTGCAACGAATTGCTCGGTAGAGTGCATACAGGGATGAACTCTGCACTGGCGGAGATTTCCGAGTACCGAAACCACCATCCTGAATTCGAGGTGGTTGGGGCAAAGATGGAAGCTGCGTGGATCGCGGGGATGGCTAGAAGTATCAGACCTTAGCATTGCATCGGCGGTAGCCTCGATGCGGGTCATGCAGGCACTGTTTTCAGCAAACCGCAGTGCTAGCACCACGTTATACTCGGCGCTTTTTGCCCATGGCCGGAGACCCTTATGCGCCAGGTTTTGCTCATCGTCGATGTTCAATCCACCTTCAGCCCGCCCGAATGGCTGGTCGACGGTTTGCGGCGGTTGTCGGCGAATATCCCGACCATCGCCTCGGTCGAACTGCACGATGAGCAGGCCACGCCGTTCCAGCGTCAATTGGGCTGGCACCCGGCAGCCGAGGACGAGAGCCTGATCGAAGCGGACCAGGTGTTCGTCAAGCATGGCTACGGGCAGACCGTCGAAACCCTCGAATACATCAAGCAACTGGGCGTGGAGCGGGTGCTGGTGTGCGGCATGCAAACCGAAACCTGCGTGCTGGCTGCAGGCTTTGCGTTGTTCGATGCGGGGCTCACGCCAACCCTGGTGACCGACATGACGGTAGGGTCGTCGCTGGACAGGTCCGGGAAGATCGGCATCGACCTGTGGAAACACCACTTCCGCCAGGTGACGACGTCTGCCGAGGTGTTGGCCGCGCTGGCGATGTGAGCACAGGAAGTGCAATCATTTTGCTATCTTTCTACGCCAATGAGTATCATTGTCGATTAATGACGGCCTCGATACACCTGGATTGAGAAGGATCTCCATGCTGAAACAGTCTTACCTTGTCGCTGTGCTGCTGCCGCTTGCAATGAGCTGGTGTGGCTCGGCGCAAGCCTTCACCGATGGCACTGACCGCTCCGTGACCTTGGAAAAGGTCGAGCAGACCTTTGTCGTGCAGAAGGATGGCAGCCACCGCCTGGACGTCGACAGCGTCTTGCTGATCAATGACGAGCGCGCCATCAAGGCCCGCGCCCAGCAGCCGGTGAGCTTCAACCGCTCGCTGGAAACCTTGGAAGTGATCGAGGCCTACACGCAAAAGCCCGATGGGCGCAAAGTGCGGGTGGATGCCGCGCACATCAAGGAACAGCAAGAGCAGGCGTCTGTGCAGGCGCCGATGTTTCAGGACAGCGTCAATAAGGTGATCATCTTCCCTGAGGTCGCGGTGGGGGATCGCCTGGTTCTGCATTACCAGCGCAACCGTGTCACGCCGCTGTTCCCGGGGCAGTTCGAAGACATCACCGTGCCGGAATTCCACCCGGTCGGGGAGTTCACTCTGACCTACGACATGCCCGAGGACATGCCCCTGCAAGCGGACGCGCGCAGCTTCAAGGCGTCGATGCCAGCGGCTGCACCCGGGCGCAAGGTCTACCGCTGGGATTACGTACCGGCGGACCGGGCGCGGATCGAAGCCAGTGCGGTGTCCTACCTGGACTACGGGCACTATCTGGCCGTCTCGACCTTCACCGATTTCAAACAGTTCGCCGAGGCCTACCAGGCACGGGCCAAGGTCGAGGTCACGGCACCGATCACCGAGTTGGCGCACCGCCTGACGGCCCATTTGCCTACCGCACGGGAAAAGGCGCTGACGCTCAGCGACTGGGTACGTGAGAACATTCGCTATGTCGCCGTGTATGTCGGTGCCGGTGGGGTGGTGCCACATGCCGCGCAGACCGTGCTGGACAACCGCTACGGTGATTGCAAGGACCATGTGGCACTGCTTGAAGCGCTGCTGACGGCGGCGGGTATCAAAAGCACGCCGGCCTTGATCAACCTGGGCAATGCTTATGTGTTCCCCAAGGTCCCTGCGCTGGGGGTGTTGAACCACGTGATCACCTACGTGCCGAGCCTGGACCTGTATTTGGACTCCACCGACCCTTCGATTGCCGCAGGCTACCTGCCGCTGGGCACCTTGAACAAGCGCGTGCTGCTGACTGCCACAGGCGAGTTCGGGCGTACCCCGGCCATCCAGCTCAACAAGGTGTCCAGCGAACTGAAGTTCAAGGTCAACGGCAAGGGAGCGGCGGACTTCACCAACGTTGCCACCGTGCAAGGCTGGGCCAGCGAGGTCAGCCGCTACGGGGTTAAATCGATGAAGCCGGCCGACCGTGAACTGCTCGTCGAAAAAGTGCTCGGCGCCTATGGGCAGCGCGGCAGCGGCACGTTCGAGGTACGCCCGCCGAGCGCCAGTGGCGAGTTTGTCAGCACCGTCGATGGGCGCACGGAAAACCTCGTCAACTTGCCCGGGCCGGTGGGGGTGGTGGCCTTGAGCAGCCTGGCAGGGGGCATCTCGCAGAACGTCTACAGCTTCGCCATGGAAAAGGAACGCAGCCAGCACTTCGTGTGCATTTCCAACGACACCGTGGAAACATCGCGCTTCGAATTCCCACCGGAGGTCAGCGTGCTGGCAATCCCCAAGCAGGTGCGTCTGCAAGACGCCAATGTGGAATACAGCGCGCGTTACGCTCAGGAGGGGAATGCGGTGGTGATCGAGCGGCACTTCAAGTTCAGCCGCCCGAACGTGGTGTGTTCACCCGAGGATTTTGCCGCCATGAAGCCGACGCTCGAGGCGATGGTCAAGGACCTGCAGAGCCAGATCATCGTGCAAGCGAGCTAGCCCCCAGGTCGTACGCCAATAGCAACGCGCCTGGCTTACTCGGCCGCCAAGCGCCCCTTCACCCGGTCAGCCTTGTACTGCATTGCCACTGCTGGCGCAGGCTTGGCTGCACCGGTTTCCAGCCACTGGCGCATGCGGCTGGCATCGGCAAAGTGGGTGTACTTGCCGAAGGCATCGAGGATCACCATGGCCACCGGGCGGTTGTCCATGCGGGTCAACAACACCAGGCAGTGGCCAGCCTCGTTGGTGAAGCCGGTCTTGGTCAGCTTGATGTCCCAGTTGCTCTTGTTCACCAGATGGTCGGTATTACGGAAGCCCAAGGTGTAGTTGGGCGCCCGGAAGGCCACGGTCTTCTCGCGGGTCGTCGACAGTTCGCTCAGCATCGGGTACTTGCGCGACGCCATCAACAGCTTGGACAGGTCGCGGGCGCTGGACACGTTCTGCGTCGACAGGCCAGTCGGCTCGACATAGCGGGTGTGCGCCATGCCCAGGCTGCGGGCCTTGGCGTTCATGGCCTTGATGAACGCCGGGTAGCCGCCGGGGTAGTGGTTGGCCAGGCTGTTGGCCGCGCGGTTTTCCGACGACATCAGGGTAATCAGCAAGGTCTCGCGGCGGTTCAGCTGGCTGCCCAGGCGCACCCGCGAATACACACCCTTCATCTCCGGGTTGTTGGCGATGGTCATGGTGAGCATTTCATCCATGGGCAGCTTGGCGTCCAGCACCACCATCGCCGTCATCAGTTTGGTCACCGAGGCAATGGGCACCACGCGGTCGGCGTGGCTGGCATACAGTTCCTGATTGGTGTTCAGGTCGATCAGCAATGCGCTGCCCGAAGCCAAGTGCAATTTGGCCGGGTCACGTTGCACCTGGGCCGGGGGTTGTGCAGCAGCAGTCGACGGAAGGGTCGCGGTACCTGTGAGCAACAGCAGCAGGCTGAGGATGGACAGGGATGTTTTCACGTTGAGGCTCACTAAAAGTTGGTATGTCGTTGGCTGTGCAAGGGTTTTCCCCCAAAAAACCGCTGCATTGTGGAGTATGGCCTAAACCGTGTCGAATGCCTTATGACTAAAGGGCGTAACGTGAACGAAATTTAATCCTGTACCAATTCTGTACCAATTACCTGCTGTTCAAGCTTGGCCAATTCGGACCAATCGTTGGCTGAATTCAGCCACTTCGCGTACGTCGTCAACAGCACCTGGACCGAGTGCCCAAGCTGCCCCGCGATGAACGCAGGGTTCATCCCAGACATGAGGCACATCGTGGCATATGTGTGCCTGCAGTTGTACTGAGGGCGCGCAGGAATCTTCAATGCCGCGATAGCCTCATTAAAGTGTACCCCGGGGGTATCGGTGCCCTTCATGTACGGCGATGAGCCGGAAGGCTGAAATACGTAGGATGACTCTGTAGAGACTCGGCGCTTCTGTCTGGATCGATAGTGTGCGATCTCCTTTGCCTTAGCCAGGGCGCCCAAAGCTCGACTGTTGAGCATCACGGTCCGGGTGTACTTCGTCTTTGTACGTTCGACCACTTGCTTTTCCACCACGATCCGGCAGATGTGTGCCGTCCTCTTGTTGAAATCAATCTCGTCCCAGCGCAGCGCCATGACCTCTCCAGTACGCATGCCAGTGTAGAAGGCAAACTCATAGAACGCGGCGAATACCTGGTTGCATCGGGAGAAGTTCGCATACATCCACGCGATCAGAGCATCAGCTTCTTCCACCGTGAACGGATCCACCTGCTTCTTGTTTTTCTGAGGCAGTTGGATCGCAGCAGCCGGGTTTCTGTCTACCACCTCGTCATACACCGCTGCTCGGAACATCGCCTTGACTCTGGCGATAGCGGCGCGTTTGACTGTCGAACTCTTCCACTGGGTCTTTGCGACCACCTCCCTCAGCACCATCGGTGTGACAGCCTTGATCGGCAGCGTTGCCAGATGGGGCATCCAATAGTTGTTCATCAACCCCTTGTAGTTGACGCGGGTGTCGTGCACCACTTCCAGGCTATTTAGCCAGGTCTGGGCGTACTCGCCGAACATGATTTCATTCACATGCGCGAGATAACTGGACGTGGGGAATAGCTCGGCATACCGCTTCTCGTCCAGCACCCCGTGTTTGGCAAGGCTGATTACTTGAGCGCGTAAATCGGCTGCCGCTTTGATCCCCTTGGCGGTTTGGGGATACGCGAGAGTTTCGGACCGACGCTCACCGTTCCAAGTAAAACGGATCCGGATGGATTTACCGATGAGTTCAACTCCAGTGGGTAGCCCCAGCTTCCTTCCAGCCACGCTTCGTATCTCCTGATGCTGTAAAAAATCCGGCCGTCGATCTTCTTCCAGACCCCCTCGGGGATCACGCCGCGGCTTCGCTTGCCTTCCAAGGCTCGCTTGGTCGTTCCGACCAGCTCGGCCATTTTCTCCTCAGGGACCTTGTCGGATACATAGGCCACCGGCTGACGATCTTCGTTTTGCATAATGGTCTCCACGCCGCCGGTGGCGGCAGGTTGGTGGTCAGGCGGGGATCTTCTCGAGCACGGCGTCAGCCACTTTGATAGCGGCCTGGGCGTCGTTGATGTAGGCCGGATTGAAGCCGCCGGCGTAGTGAATCACTCGCTGGCAGGAATCCAGCTCTTTGCGAACTAGGCGCAGCGCGTGCACCAGCTCTTCCTGCAGGGCTCCCTCGGCTCGGCCGATGTCCCAGAACTCCTGACCCCAATGCCCAGCAGGCGGAGGGTTGCTGTTCTGCTTGCCGAAAACCATGGCTCCGAGGATTGCGTCACAGAGCAAGCGCTTGTAGATGTTCTCGCCATCCAGGCCGAGTCCACCGCGCCGCCGCAGGGTGCTCACGACCTCGTCGACGTTCAGGCCGCTGTCCTTGAGGACAATGTCGAGCTCCGGCTTGCCGGCGGTGTAGATCACCAGAGCCAACTTGGCATCAGGCCAGAGGTCGGCGGCTAGGCGCTCCAGGCAGTCGTTCGCGGTGTGGTGGAAGCGTTCTGTTGCGGACATAGGTCATCCTCGCCCGCGCATGTCGGCGGGCTTGAGTAGTAGGGGGAGGGGTTACTTGATGCGGTCGAAGAAGTTGCCGCCACGACGCTGATACGAGAGCCCCGACCAGCGGGAAGCGGCGCTGCCGGCCTGACGGATGCATACGGCATCCGCCGCATAGCCCACATGCAGAACTTCGTCGCCAGCGGCACTGCTGAGCACGATCATGGCTGCGAGCGGTTCGTGCTCGACCTCGTTACCCTCGATGTGCTGGGCGATGGCCCGAAACCAATCGGCCAGCCTCTTGCGCTCGGCTTGGTTGGCCGCAACCTGGTTGTTGTGCAATCGGCGGGTGGTGGGGAACTGGAAAACTTCGGCTGTCATCTCGGCCCCCTGTAGATCAGGTAGGCCATGTAGGCGAGGGCGATCATGGCATCAGCTCCTTGGGCACCTGGACGGTATCGCCGAGCTTTGCCTGCGCTATTGCCCGGCAAGCGGCAGTTAACGCGTTAGGTCCGCCGCCGCTTGGGAGTTCCTGCTGGCCGCTTGGCTTGCACACATACGCGCACCAGTACTCGCCGGTCGGGCTACGACTGAAGCCGCTTCCATTGAAACTTGTTTGAATGTGGTGTTTGTCGATCAGCGGCCCGCCTACCGCCCAGTCTTCCCAAGGGTTGAAGCGTTTGGCGTGCTCGATGGCCTGGCCCTGGTACAGGGCGAACACCCGCCAAGGAATGCCGTTGTACCCGGGCGGCTCCAAGTACACATCCAGACCTTCGGCCTTGCCGACTGCCCAGCCCAGCGCCTCACCGGAAAGGTTGGATACCCTCACTTCGATCAGGTCGGTCATGACTGCACCGCCTGCCAGAATGGCCCCTTGTTGGTCACCAGACCCTTTCGCTTCAGTCGCTGACATGCCTTGCTGATCTCTTCACGAGATTCGCGGATGGCGCCGCGCATGGCGTGGGCAGTTGAGCCCTCAATGCCAATCAAGTGCCCCAGAACTCGCTCATCTGTCCCGCCGACGAGCATGCCCTGGCCAAACTTGGCAGCCACTGTTGCCACTGCCAAGCGCAGCGCGTTCATCCGGGCTCCGGGTTCGTTTGCATGCGATACCTCACTTTGCTTAAAGCCGACATACGGCACATGGGCTGTTGCTCGAGCGAGGTGGTGCAAGCAGCAGATGTCCATCCTGAGCTTTGCGATGATGAGCATCGTCTGCCGGTCATCCTGCATCGGCAGCCAAACCTCCCGGCCTGTCTCGGGGTCGTCGTAGTAGAAGGAGTCACTGCCGCGCCGGTACTCCAGGTCAAAACCCATGGCCTTAGCCGACAGCTTGATGATGTCGTCTTCTTTCACAGCTGATACCTCTCATCAATCCAGCGCCCAGGCGCCAGAGCGGGTGTAGGTTCGGGTTGGGTTTCGTGCGGGGAGAGCTGGCGCTGGTTGCCGGCGTTCTCCCTGAAGAGCTTGCGGCAGGCCTCGGACTTGAGGTCATGCGTCATGCACCGTTCTGGCTCAGGCTTCTTGAGCATCCAGTTGGGCAGGCAGGCCATGCCGCTATCCGACTGCCAGCAAGTGACCGCGCGCGTCGTGTCTTCCTTCACTTCCAGATGGCCTGGTTGCTCGATGCAGCCGGCCAGGGTGGCCAGCAGCAGGAGGCAGAGGGCGAGGCGGGTCATGGCTGAATCCTCTTGAACTCGACGACCCAGACCCAGGGATTGGCGTCCCAATCCCCGCCTGTGGAGCTCCACAGCTCAGCGAAAGCATCAAAGGCCTGGGTGACGGGCTTGAACTCGTACATTGAGCGGGCCAGGCCTTCTTTGCAGATCTGCCCCATGGCGATGTGCTGCAAAAGCTCGATGCGGACTGAGGTAATTTCCAGCAGGATGCGGCTTGCCCAGCGTGGCATGTGGATGCTGGGGCCTGTTCGGCCTGGCGCAATCATCCAACTGCCGGTTGCGCGTACAGCTCCATCGGCTAGATACCGAATAGGCTCGCCCCGGCTCAGTTCGCGTGGCGCTATCCCGTCTAGCTGGGAGTCAGTCGCCCACGCCTCGCGCCCCCACAGCAGGTCGCCTGGCTGGCCATAAGGGCAAAGGTCGGCGTAGTAGCCGGCGCTGTTCGGGTGCAGATTGCCATCTGCCGGCAGCTCATGGCATTCGCCTAACTGAACGCCGTAGCCAATTTCCTTGAGTGACTTTGCGCTGACCACGCGGCGGGTAACCGTCTTGCGGCCATCCAGCACAGCGCTGGCCATCGGCCCGTTGAACAGCATCGGGCGTTCCTTCACTTGAGACATAGCTTCGCCTGGGCCGCCATATCGCGGCAGTTAGTTGTACAAAATATTGATTTTGTAGAGGTTATTGGGCCGGTGGTCCGATTCAGCTCACAGTTCGGCCTTTACCGGTTGTGCACTGGTACCGCTTCGCTATGGTGGTCTTTGGCCCTAAACAAAAAGACATCAGTCCTAGGAGGCGGCATGCGCATGCGCGGCGACGTTTATTGGCAGTGGTCGGACCCAACCCTGCACCACCGGGACCACGACGAAACTCTCGATGACGGCACGTTTATCGATGTGCAGGTGCGGCTGTCTCGCACGGGCAACACGCAGATGTTCATCGGCGTCTATGCGGCCTCTGGTGCTGCGCTCCACGAGGAAGCTTTCGACTCCCGCCCAGGCGAATCGATGACCAGGGCATTGGCCTGGGGTGTAGGGCGTGCACGCCGGATTGCCACCGAAGGCCTGGCTGCAACGGACAAGATTGCGGCCTGCTCGAAATAGAGGGGAGAGGGGTTACAGCGGAAAGAGTACGGATGTACTCCTTCGATCATTCGCCTTGATTGACCGCGTTCCAGGCCTTGGCCAGGCCTGCGTAATCAGCCGCTCGGGCTTCCTTGTTGCAGTTGTCACAGCGGATGCTGTATGGCTTCTGCTGGCTGCTGTCGTGCCCAGTGTTGAAGCCTTTGCAGTTATCGCAGCTGGTGCAGCGGCCGGGCTTCTCTGGCCACCGCTAAAGGGATTGCTGAGCTGGCAAAATGATGGCCATTGTGGTCAAATCCGTTTTTTTATCAAAGGATATTGGAATGTTTTCGGTTAGTTGTACTGGCAGTACAAATGGAAGGAAGCTTATAGCCAATGGTGTTGTTATTGGTGATGAGGGTCATTCGTTACTATTTGAAGTGAGTGTGCCAGACATTGATGCGCCACTAACCGTTGAATTTCGCCTAGTGGATGGGTCGGATAAAAGCCCGGCAACAACTGAAGTGGGTGAAATTGAAGATAATAAAGTAGTAGTAAATTTCCATAATTGCACAAGGAACGGTCCTAGTGGTATGGGTGTTCCGCTAAGTGTTGTTGCCTTCCAAGGCACAGATTTACAACTCGTTTTTCACATCGAAAGAAACTCTGGGGCCCCAACTTACTTAATGGTCTATTCATTCTATGAGTGCCCTGTCGGCTGGGGGTATTAAAATGAATGACTGGAAAACTTATGCGCAGTCTCGCGCGGCGATCGCACCTGGTAGTGGGGCGCAGCCAAGTGTTTCTGAATATCTTTCAATCAAACTTGCCGACAATTGGATTGCTGTAGTTGTGGTTTGCGTTATGCTTGTTTTCGCTATTGCGGGTGTGGCAACTTTGTGTCTTGGAGGGGCTGAAGTGGTTAAGTCTAGCGTTTGGTTTTTTGATGCGGCAAAGTTATGTTTGGGTGTTTTCCTTGGGCTGCTAACCGGCGGCAAGAAATAAACGATTTTGGTGTTGCTGGATCGGTTTTCTATGGGCATGGTTCCTCTTTATGCGCTTGCAAGTTGGCGCTGGGCTTCGCCACCATTAGCCAGGCCCGGGTTGATCTCGACGAGCTGCCCGGCGAGCATCCCAGCGATCTGCGCCGCCATATCAAGCTCAACGGCGCGGGCCTTGCGAGGCTTGCCGATCTCCTTACCGGCCAGATACTGCTCAATCAGTGCGTTGTCCCGGCTTTCTACTGCCACCAGGCCACTCCCCTTGGAGTGCTGTTCTATAGCCAGATCTTCCTCGCCGCGGGGAACCAGCTCATGGATCTTGCCGTGCACCGCTGAAACCCAAGCGATTGCGAAATGGTCGCCGGCTGTCTCTGGCGAGTAGGTGCTGCGGCTCTTGCCGGATCGGACACGAGACACATAGTCAAGACGGGCCTGAGTCAGTTTGGCAAGCAAGGCTTCGTAGGCGTACATCGCAATCTGGGGTGCTGGCGTGACACCGACAAACAAGGCGCGCTCAACCATGCGCCCGGAGGTTCCGCACCAGTGGCGATACGAGAGTGGTCGGCAGCTAAACACTCGGGCCACAATTGCGCTTAGGTGCCGATCCCAGGTTGGCCGGCGGTGCGCCCTGGACTTCTCCGACTGGACCTCATCCACATCGCTCAGGCGGACATCGAGCTCGGTGAGGCGATACTCGCGCATCAGAGCCTGGGCTTGCCGCATTGCCGTGGCCGCCTCGTTCTCGTTCGAGCTTTTGGATAGGGCCAGACAGCGCTTGATCTTGCGGATGACCCGCTCGAGCTTGCTCTCGTCTTGCTGCTGTTCGGTCATATTGTGGTCCTTGCGTGCAGGCGCCGCCCTCGCCGGGGTGGCGTAAGTTGGTGAAGTCGGGTATGAGTGCCCGACGCAGTGATGAACTAAAGGGGATATGAGTGAGCTGGGAAGGCGTTTTGTTTTGGGTTGAACATCATCCGGGTCTTGCGTCTTGGGTGCAGGCAGTTGGCTCGATTGGTGCGATTTTTGGTGCTTTTGCAATCAGCAGTGGGCAAAACAGGCGCCAAAGCAGGCTTGCAAAACGAAATGCTATAGATCGTTTCGACGCCTACTGTGCTGTCATTAAAAATGCGGTCGAAAGCGCACAGTCGGTTTCCAGCTTTGCATACAATGAGGTTGCTGATTTAGAGTTTCGCTCGGTTTGGGATAAGTATCTGAGTGAATCGTTGAGGACCTCTTTGGAGGCAGCCAAAGCGATTCTGGTGCACGAGCTCTCCGACTATAAGCTTGTTGTGTACTACAGCGGCCTGATGGGCTCGATCTATAAAATTCATCACGAAGTTGAGAAATACATGGCTGCGACGCCGACTGCGGATTCGAAACCCCATACTTATGATAATTTGAAGCAGCTATCAGCGATGATTAAGGTCGACTGGGTTCAATTTCAAGAGCGCGCTGAGCTGAAGCGGATCCGGATGAAAAGGTAGTGTGCAGGGTAGCTCTCGGGCAGCACCGCAGGGTCAGGCTAGGTCCATGAGAGGCAGCGGCACCTGAGCTTGATCGACAGCGCCGGTAGGACGAACGGTGTTGAACCCGATCTCTACCGCCGCGAGGACCTCTATCCAGTGGCTTTCCCGCTGAGTGATGTAGGCTGCCCGGTTTTTGCAATCATCCGGGTAAGCGATCACCTCGATGACGGAAAACTCCCAGTCGGTTATGTCTGAGCCGCCCAGGGCCGCGTGGAACTTACAGCTGGTTGGGTTGCTCAGGTGCTGCCACCATCGCAGCGTGAATGGCTGGGTCGTCTGGCCCACGTAAACGCGGCCGCTGGACTTCTGCCGTACCTGGTAAATCACCGGCGGAGACCGACCCTCACTGGCCATGCGGAACTCGGAAAGGTCGCGGAACTTAGCGGCCGCCTGGCACTTCTCGGTGCAGTAGTCGTGGCTTTTCGTTTCGGTGTGCGGGTCGTTGTACTTGTCGATTAGCTTGAAAACGGTGCCGCACTCCTTGCAAGGCCTGTTTTCGAAGCGACCCAGCAGGTAGCTGTCGTTCTCGTCGATCGGCTGGATGTGCAGCAGATACTCGTGCGCGTCCATGTCCTTGCGCAGCACGCGCGATGGAAACTGGCGTTCGTATTGCTCCTCGACCATAGCCTTCGCCGCCTTGCGGTCTGTCGCCTCGACCATTCCGCTGAACACTGGCGGCCAAGCCCACTCAGCCTCGCCATATGCGCTTGTTGCCGGGCGGCGCCCCTTGATCTGGTAGTAGAACTTGGTCATGGATGCTCCATGCAGGCGCCGCCCTCGCCGGGGAGGCGTTATCGTTGAATAGGGGAAGGCGCCGCAGTGGCGCGCATTGTTCTGCTGAGCTATCAATTCATGGTCGACTCGACCTGATGGAGGTCGCCATGACACTGAAAAGCGATACCGAGGCCCTTGCCTCGATCGAGGAAGAAGCTCAGGCAATGCTGAAAAAGATCGGCCTGCCGGATGACCACCTCGAGAAGGACATGGTTATCTGCCTACGCCAGATCATTGCGATTGCCCGCTACCGAAAAGGCCTGGGCGCCAACCCTGCCGTTGAATAGGGGAAGGCGCTGGCGGGCAGCGCCGAATTGGGCTATTGCTTCGATCTCGGTCAATCCACTCAAGGAGCGTTAGATGAAGCGACTAATGATTGGTGCTTTGCTGGCGGTGTCGGGCGCGGTCCAGGCTGGTATTCCGCTGGTGAATGCCACGTGCCCAGGCAACATCGAGGTACACGCCGACAAGGGCGGCCCGATTTACATCAATGGCAAGGAAGGCAAGCTGAAGAAGTTCAACGAGAACTACTTCGAAGCCAAAGGCAGTGGGGTGACAATCTCATTGTCGATCAACCCGGACGGCTCGCCTGATGTCTCGTATACCGGGAAGAATCGGGCCAACGGGATTTGCCAGGTGAAAAGCGAAGGCTCCTGAGGCGCTGGCGGGCAGCGCCGAAGGGTCAGGCGGCTTTGACCTCGCCCTGCTGGGCGACGATTGCCTTAGCGGCGTGGTTGATCAGGTACAGCCGGTTGATCAGGCTGTCGCGCGGCTTGTCGATGGTGATCTCCCAGTAGTCGCAGCCCAGGCCAAGCTCTTCGTGGTGCTCGCCCATGAACATGCTGGCTTGCTCGACGTAGCTGATGTCGTCGGCCTCGCTCAGGCGGTCATTCAGCGAGTCCCAGAAGTCGCGGCCATCCCCGCCAGATTCAATGGCTGCGAGATGCTCTTTAACCAGCTTCCGGAGCTCGTCCCAGCGGCCGGCCTCGTGGCGCCCGCCGTCGTTGCGCATCCACTCGGGAAGGGCGCTGTACTGATCCTCGTCGATCTGCTCGCAGACCTGGTTGCATACGCCAGTCACCAGTGCCGCGCGGAAGGCTTGCTCATCAAATTCACGCTCGCGGCAGTGCTCTTCGAGCTTCGAATGGATGTAGTAGCCGATGTCGTCACCGGCCAGGAACTCGATACCGTAGGAAAGGCCGACGTTGAAGGTCAGGCCGTCGATATCACCGATCGTGGCGATGCCGAATTGGGTGATCAGGATGTCGAAGGCGTAGCAGGTGGAGCGCGGAGCCTTGCAGCGCCATGCCTTCAGCTGATCGGTGTCAGCCAGGACGGTGAATTCGTGATCCTTCAGGCACTCGGCGGCCCGCTCGCGGCGCTTGGCTTCTTCGGCCTTGCGTTGAGCGATCCACTCTTGGTGGCGTTGTTCGTCGTTCATGGCTTTCTCCATGCATGCGCCGCCCTCCGTGGCCGGATGCGGCATGGTGTTGGAATGGGAATTGCTCGAACCCTTAAACATTGAGAAATTTGGGGGAGCGCGGTTATGACTGATGACGATTGCCGTTACATGATCTTCGTTGTGGCTGCTGTGCTGATGCTTACTTTAGGGGCGACCTGGGTGTTTCTTGAGGCCATCAGCTGAGCCCGCCCTTGGGCTATTGCACACCCAGACCTGGGCCAGATGCGGCATGTTGGTTACTTGAGGATTGCGCGCGCGCAGGCCTGAATCTCGATCCAGAGCGCTGAAGAAGGCCGCGCTTCGTACTTGGCCAGTGCCTTGGCGATGCGCACGGCCAGTTCTTCCTTGCTACCGGTGGGGTCTGGCGGCGATTGATGGGCAACCTGGATAGGTAGGTCGAATTGGCCCGGAAGGTCGACTCTCATGCGTCGCGTCTCCTCGATCTTTTGCGAGCCCGCTGGGCGGCAGATTGATGTGCTGCTGGCGCCGGCCGTGCCGGACGCGCGCGGTGATGCGTTTCATGCTGTGTTGGCTTCTCGCTTTTCGGCGGTGGTCGGGAAGTTGATCTCGAACTCACGCAGCAGCCGCTTTAGCTGCTTTTCGGAGATCTTCATCAGCCGCCCCACCTGATATCTGGTCATGCAGAGATTGCGGTAGGCGATGATCTGATCCGCTTTGTCCCTGTCGGCCGCCGGGTCGCTGAGCTTCTTGCCCAGGTTGCCCTTGCCGCGTCTTGGATCTGTCTTGAATTTGAATTGGCCGTCCAAGGCGTAACGGCTCAGGCAGCTCAATGACAGGCCGGTGTATGCAGCGGCTTCGGCATAAGTCATGCGCTTCGCCAGCTCACGGACCTCTTCAATGCGCATCCGGCGTCTTTCAGAGCGGGTATCCAGCGGATCGGCTTGCGCTCGTGCCGGCTCAAGATCACGGTGCGCGCGCCGCGGCACATAGCCTTTGGTCGGCAGGCTTTGCACCTGGCCGCCGTCGAGAAAGAAGCTGTCGATGCTCGCATTGAGCTGGGCTAGCACTGCACTGCGCTGGTCTTGATTTGGGCTGCCGATCATTGAAGTCCGCCTCCCTTGCTCGCCGCACCTGCCTCCATCGCGTTAACAAAGCGCATGACGGCCCGATAGGTGAAGGCGTAGCCCTGAACGGCGCCAGTGGAGATCTCCACCACATCCCATTTACCGTCCTTGCCCGATGCCTGGTACCGCGGTGCGGGCTGGTTGACCTTGGCGTGCGCCTCGGCCCTCACTGACTTACTGCGCTCGAGCAAGGCCGCGAGCACGGCAAGCTTCTGCTCAAAAGCAGGGTGCATTGCTGTCTGCATGGGGTGATCCTCGGTAGGGTCAGGCGTGATACTCGAAGGCCTCGGCCTTGCGAACGATTCGAACTTGGGCGGTGCGGCGCTCCGGCGCGCGGCGGTCGCGGCGCATGGGGTCGCTGTCGTTGATCACCGCATGCATTGCGATGAGGCCGGCGAGGGCGATGCAGATCGGGCTGATGATCTGTTGGCGCATGGCCTTGGTGACAGCCTCGATGCGGCGGCCGGCCTCCAGCTTGAACAGTGCGGCCTCGATTCGGTTGGCCACGGTGCCTGGGCTGACCGCCATCTGGCGGGCGATTTCTTTGGTGGTGAGGCCTTGGGCCACCCACAGCAATGCTTCGAGCTCACGCGGAGCCAGCGCCTTGCCGAGCTGGCCAATCCATGAGCCGCAAGTGATCGTGTCCATGAGTTGTTATCTCGGTTTGGCGCCGTCCAGGGCTTCGCGCAGTTGCAGGACAAGCGCAGTGGGAATGGAAAGGGAGCGGCTGTCCTCATCGATCGAGTCCAGCGATGCAATTAAATTGCGTGACGCGGTGTGCACTGCTTCAAGCCTGGGCTTCGGTATGGATGGGCCCTTCATAGATCCGGCGGTTACTCGCTTTTTACCGCTCGCCTGGGCCTTTTCCAGCTCAGCGCCCAGTACTTGCCCTGCGCCGTCGCCATGTTCCCGAACAACCTGTGCAGCTGTCGTAGCTGAAACGTGGCCGGCGGCTACCAGGTTCTGTACATCGGTGTTCGCGTTTCCCACTGTGAGCACCTGCTCGACATGCTGACGGGTCTTGCCGACCTTCTTGGCAATCTGCTCAGGAGTCCAGCCGAATGCCCTGAGCCGCTTGTAACCTTCAGCGAGCTCAAGTGGAGACAGCTTCTCGTTCTCTTGACTAGTGATAATCCTCGCAACGCGATCTGCATCGCTGCCTTCGAACGAGTTAACTGGGATCCACGCTTCCAAGATTGCCGGGTTCGCTTTGCTCGGCGTTCGTGGCAAACGTCCCGCGTTGTCCAGCTTGAGTAGCGCGCGTCGTCGACGGTGGCCATCGACAACCCACACACCACCTTCTGCCCGTGGCCGGACTTCTAGCGGTGGAATTTGGCCGCCGCCGGCTATGAACTCCGCTAGCAGATCGATGCTCGACTCCAGGGCATCGCCTTCCGTTCGAAGGTTGAAGCCTGGTTCTTCGTGAAGGTCTTCTAGCTGCACCTTCATAGCGTCGGCGCGCCGAACCTCGCCATCCTTGATCATCTGTTTGAATGACTTTGCCATTGCAATTCACTTCCATTGGGGCTGCATCGGTCGTGACGCTCGCTGCCGCGAACCTCCCGGACCAGGGGAGGGCGAACGTCACGACCGATGCAGTCTAAATAAGGTTAACGATGGTAATTCTTATGATGCGTAAGGCTCACGGCGGTGAGCCTTAGAATCCGCACGGGTGTGTGATCTGGCCGGCGCTGATCTCCGGCATTGGCGCCTAACTCGATATGCCTCAGTAGCTGCCAAACGAGGTGCGGTTTGCACATCAGCCTGCGCATTCAGATCACACACCGATGCAGCCTGGTGATGGGGAACCAGGTGGGTCGGGCAGTTAACGACAGGCTGTCGTAGCGCTGGTTGTTCAGATGATCGCCGTCAGGGTCTTGGAACCGTCGGCGCTCATGGTGGTGAGGTGCACCACTGGAGAGTTTTGCGATCTGTGACCCTGGCAAATAATCGCGTTGGCTTTGGTGAAACGCTCATTGAACTTCCCATCGCCATTGGGAAGGTTGGTTGAGCAGACCAAGCTGGAGCAGTCCTCACCGTTCGGACCCTCGCCATCGTGAGCGATGTCGAAGCTGGCCTGCATTGCGATGCCCTTGTCCTTGCAGATGGCGATGATCTGCTTCATCAGAGGGCTGATCTGCTCGTCGTAGATTTCTTCTTTGTTCACGCTCGTTCTCCCAGTGGATTCCCCCTGATGCGCCCCGCTTGAGGCGCACCGGGGAATCGTCTGGCGTCACCGCCTCAGATGGCAGCTCTGCGCTCATTGCGTTGGCCTTGGGCTTCCCTCGCATCGCCTTCAATCTGAATACGGCGGTGGTCGTTGGGGATCATGTTGCTCCGCGCTTGAGTGCAGCCCTTTGGCCGGCTGAGTAGGGCACGTATGCGCGGATTGCCGACCCGTTTTGTCGGCTGGGCTTAATGCTTCATTGGCAGGTTCCTCCTATGGTTTTTGATCCGCTCCATGCTCGTCGCCGGGTTTCCCCACCACTGCCTGCTGCAGCTACTGGCTACGCATCAGGTGGCTCGCATGGTTTGGCGTCCTCCCATGGGGGAGTCCGGCAGCTATCCAGAGGCTGCGTGGTCGACGACTTAGCTTGTCCCGACCCAGGTAATGGCCTGGGTGCGTCGAGGTGGTCACGTCTGGTTGTGTAAAGAGCGGTGGCTGCCGGAGCTGCCGGCCGGTGTGGCCCGGCGTTGAGTGAATTTAAGCAATCTGAAATACACAGGTCAAGCATGCTGAATAAATATTTTAAGCAAACTGAAATTAGCGCCCGAAAAAAGGCCCGCTCATGGCGGGCCAATGTCTTCATATCTCAGTGAATTCTCGCCAACCAATCCTGACCACGCCTGACTCCAGTCGCTCGACCCGAATGCCTGTCGTTTCCTCCAGGTCATTGATGATCCTGGCCCAGTCCGCTGAACACTCATCTGACGTCGGCGTAAGCTCAATGAACTGACGCTTCTGCACATGAGGCGATGCAATGGCCTGCTGGATTCGATATCCAAGGCGCTCATACGACCGAGAAGGCGAATGGGAGAACGCGAGCGACAACATCTGTAAAACTCCTTTTACTGTATATGCATACAGTTATCCTTTGCAGGGAGATTTTTCAAGCCCCTAGATGTGTAATTCGGCGCTACCTGTAAAAATCGATACAGATGGAGTCCAGCAAGGCAAAAAAAAGCCCAGCTCAAGGCCGGGCTTTCGGGGGAGGTGATGGCTATAGCTTCATCATCGCACGAACGACTACACCAACAATGCGACAACCTTCTGCGCACATCTCAACCGGATATGCAGGGTTCAGCGGCTTGAGGAATCGTCTTCCGCCATCTTCAACCAGCTTCTTGAAAGTAGCTTCATTGCTGTCAGCTAGCTTTGCCACGACCAGCTTCCCAGAGATGGCGTCTGCCTCGGTATCTACCAGGATCATCATGCCTTCGGTGATGCTTGTCCCTACTGGCGAAGTCATGGAGTCACCTTTGACCTCAAGCCAGAATGCAACGCCTTTCGAATCGTAGTCCGAAACTTCGTACCTGTCCGAGAACCCAGGCGGGAAGGGTTCGACAGCTTCTGCCCAGGCACCGGCGGCGACCCAGCTGATCACGGGGTACCGAAACGACATCTTGGGTTGCGGTATGGCTTCGACGTTGCTTTCCTCGACCTCAGGACCCTCGCCGATGGCAAGCCACTCTGCTCGGAATCCAGTCGCTTTCGCGAGGGCATAGAGGTTCTCGGGTCTGAGGCTTTTGCTTTCGCCTGAAATCCATTGAGTTACGGCTGAGTTTGCGACGCCGCAAGCGGCTGCAATTTCACCCTTTTTCATGCCGCTGACCGCAATGGCCTTGGCTATACGCTCGTGTCTTTCCATGCGCTGAGTTTAAGTTAACTGAATTTAAGTATGCAGTTCACTGAACGGTGTCGTTGACTATGGATCTTCAGCATGCTGAAATTCACGGACGCACCATCGAGGAAGCGCAATGAAAACGCGTGACGCCGCTAGCCATTTCGGCAGCAAGAAGAAGCTCGCCGACGCGCTCGGTATTCAGCCAAGCGCAGTGACTATGTGGGGAGAGGTCGTGCCGATCTCTCGCCAGTACCAGCTCCAAATTCTCTCGGACGGAGTGCTCATGGCAGATGCAAATCCATCTGCTGAGGAGTGCGTTAAGTCTGACAAGGCTGGCGTTGCGCCAGTAGATGACTGAAACACCTGCGAATCCATCCAGTACCGGAATCGCAGGCGAAAAAAAACCGCCTGGCAGGGCGGTCTTCTTGAAACAACATCGAGGTGAATTATGCACCGCACAGACGATGCAGGCAACACCGCGCATTCCACGTCATGTTTCGGCATCTCGCCAAATCTGACGCGTCAGGCAGTTAGTCATGGAGGGCGTTCGTAATGGCTCGTATTCGCACTATCAAGCCTGAGTTCTGGACCAGTGAGCAGGTCATGGAGTGCTCGGCGATGGCTCGACTCCTGTTCATCGGGATCTGGAACTTCTGCGACGACGCAGGCAACCACCCCATGTCCCCCAAGACCATCAAGGCTCTCGTTTTCCCTGGCGACGACATCACTGCGCTTGCGGTGGAAGGGCTGCTCACTGAGCTGGTAACGAACCGACTGATTACTCTCTACGAGGCAGCATCGAAGCAGTACCTGCACGTCAACGGATGGCACCACCAAAAGATCGACAGGCCTACGGTAAAACACCCTGAATTCGTTGAGTCATCGCCGAGCACTCTCCGAGGGGCCGGCGAAGGCTCGCCTAGCGGTGACCGAGTCCTCACCCCCGGAAGGGAAGGGAGGGGAAGTAATACACACTCTCCGCGTGAACCGTTCGCGATGTTCCTCGAATGGATTCCTGACCAGGCTCAGCTTGAGGCTTACTCCAAGCGCTCAGGGGTGGCCATCGAGGAGTTCTCGGAAAAGGCCATTTCGGGCTTTGTCGTCCATCACGACGCGAAGGGGCTGGCAAAAACCGAGAGCCAGTGGATCGCCGATCTGGTGGGCTGGAGAAAGCGCGACATTGCGAATGCAGCGAAGGTCGTTCCTCTGAGGGCGGGGCCTGGTGGCCTGCAGCTCGACGACAGTGATACGTCGTGGATCGAGCAAGGGAGCGCCCAATGAACCCAGTCGCAGTTGTAACTCATGGCCTGTGGGCCAAGGTTCAATCCGGCCAGCACGTCTCTGCTGGATACGAGCTGCCCGATGACGTGAAGGCAGAACTCAGCCGGAAGACAGCGAAGGTGATCAACGATCTGTTCCGCGATCTACGATCGATCTGCACCGCCTGGAAGCAGGCCTGGCCAGACCAGGCCACATACGACGCGTCCAAACAGCAATGGCTGACCGCTTTTCTTGAGGCCGGCATCTGCAATCCCGAGCAGTTGCAGTTTGGGCTGATGCGCTGCCGCCAGTCGGGTGCAGCGTTCATTCCGCCACCCGGTGAGTTCATCCAGTGGTGCCAGCCGTCGCCCGAAATGCTCGGCCTCCCAGCATTGGCCGCCGCTTTCCGCGAAGCAACTCGCAATGCCCATCCTGCTATGGCTGGCAGGGGCAAGTGGAGTCACGACGCGGTATGGCACGCGGCCAGAGAGTGCGGCTTCGAGAACCTTAACAAGCTGCCGTCCGACGCCAGTTCGAAGCTGTTCGAGCGCAACTACAGCATTGCGGTTCGTCGACTGATGGCTGGGGAGCCGCTGCAGAAGATGCCACTGGCCCTTCCCGCAGAGGTTGCCGCACGCAGCACCCCGCAAGTCGGAAACTCTGCCCTAGCCGCCATGCGTGCCCGCTTGGCGGGGCGCCGATAAATCAACCTGCAAGGAGGCGATCTTGTGCGCCAAACAAAACTGACCAAGGCCGCCCGTGGCCGGGGGTGCCAAGTGCGCATCCCCGGCGTATGCAACGGTAATCCCGAGACCACCGTCCTTGCGCATTACCGGCTGGCCGGCACCTGCGGCGTCGGCAAGAAACCGCACGACCTGCAGGGCGCCTGGTGCTGCAGCGCTTGCCACGACGCCTGTGACGGGCGCAGCAAGGCCGTGGATCGCGAAACTGCCCGCCAGTACCACGCCGAGGGCGTCATGCGCACCCAGGCGCTGCTGCTCCACGAAGGAGTGCTGATCGCATGAATGCACCCGCCCTTCGATCGTTCAAGGCCAAGCCGGCCCGCGCCAAGCCCGTCGACCGGGAAGGGCAGGAGCAGGCCGCCCTGCTCGAAGAGATCCAGCTGCGCTATCCCGAGGTGTTCGAGCTGATCTATCACGTCCCGAACGGCGGTCACCGGCACAAGGGCGTGGCGCTGAAGCTCAAGGCTCAGGGCGTGAAGGCCGGCATCCCCGACCTGGTGCTGACCATGGCCCGCGGCGGGTACTTCGGTTTGTACATCGAATTCAAGGCGACCGTTGACCCGGCGCCTGTCTCGTCCAGCCAGCAAGCGTGCATTCGCCGGCTGAACGACCAAGGCTACCTGGCCGTTGTGTGTCAGGGGCATTTCGACGCCATGGAGTGCCTGAGGGCGTACCTGGCCCTGCCAAAAACGGAGGTTGCAGCATGACCAATACCGCCGCTGTCAAAATCAGTGATGCAGAGATTCGCCGGCAGGCCGCCGGCCAGGTGCGCGACCTGCGCGCCTTGGGCAACCATGGCCTGTATTTCCGCTTTCACCGCTCCCGCGAGCGCGGATCGTGGTACCTGGTGCACAAGGGCAAGTGGAACCTGATCGGCTCATACCCTGAGCTGAGCGCTGCCAAGGTGGCTGCTGCACTGCCGGATATCCGGCTGCGTCTGGAAGCGGGGGAGGGATCGAGCCTGTCGAGCTGGGTGCTCACCGGCGAGCTGCTGGCCTGGTTCGCTGAGCGCATGTCCCGCGACCGCAGCCTTTCGGCCAAGCGCAAGAGCACGGCGGCGTCGGCTATCAAGCAGCACCTGACGCCGCGCCTGGGCGAAACGCCACTGGCCCAGATCGACAAAGCGCTGCTCGACCGCGAGCTGATGTGGCCGCTGCAAGAGTCGCTTTCGATCGACTACGTGCGCCTGGTCTTTCAGTTGCTCGCGTTGGCCTTCCGGCAGGCCGCCAAACTCGGCCTGATCAGCACCAACCCTATGGCCGGCATCCGCTTCCGTGATTTCTCCAAGGCCAAGGTCACGGTCAAGCCGTCGAGGCTGCGTGGCGTGCACCTCGAAGACCTGATGGCGCGCATGAAAAGCACCCTGGCCCACAACCCGCAGCATGGCCTGCTGGCCCTGATGATGCTGTGCCACGGCACCCGGCTGGGCGAAACCCGCATGGCCCGCTGGAGCCACATCAGCCTGGCCGAACGGGAGTGGTTCATTCCCGCCGAGCACACCAAGACCGGCGTGCAGCACCGCCTGCCGCTGACCGACCAGGTGCGCTTCCTGCTGATGGCCTGCCGCGAGATCCAGCTCAAGCAGGGTTACGAGGGCGAGTTCCTGTTCCCGGGGCGGCAGGGCAAGCCCATGAGCGAATCGAAGGCCTCTACGGTGTTCTCGGTCATGGGGCAGGGCGAGTGGACCAGCCACGACCTACGCAAGCTGGCCCGTACCGGTTGGGCTGACCTCGGTGTTGACCACCTGGTGGGTGAGCTGCTGATCAACCACGCCATGGGCCACAACGTGAAGGTGTACATCCAGTCCGACGTCATGGCCCGCAAGCGCGAGGCGCTGGAGAAGTGGCACGCACACCTTGATCAGAAGGGTTTCGCCTCGGTTCACGGCTTGACCGGTGATAGATCAACGGATTCATGGATTCTCTGCGAGGTCGCAGGGCGCGCGGGCTTCGACGGCCTTCCGGTATCCACCATAAGCGAGGATTCGAAATGACCAATCCGGCACGACAGCCTTACCGCGTTGGCATGGCCACTCAGGAGTTCATTGAGCAGATCAGTGCAGTGTTCATCTTCACTGTGAACCATGCGCCAGTTCTGGAGGTTCGGATGCGCAACGGCGACGTTTTCGAGGAGGCCGGCACGTGGGATCACGTTTCAACTGTGCATAGGGATCTGATCCGGTGTTCCAGCCTGGTGATGATCCTTCCTCGTACACGGTTGGCAGTGAATCCGGCAGACGTTGAGTCGCTGACTTTGGAGCTTGCCGGCGGCCTGCCGATCCTCGTGGTGGCTATGGCTGCTGATGCCCGCTACCGGGTACGAGGTGATTATGAGCCGGAAGGCGCAAAAGGCGTTTACCACTCCATGGGCGCATTGCTGGAGGCGCTGCAGTGAGAAATACCCGCGGGCCGTCATTCAGGCGGTCCGGGTGCGCACTATCAGGAAGGCAACCGGCGCGGCGCCGGGGGCGGCAACTACACCGGGGATTTAGGGGGAAGGACATGATTTATAGCAGCGTACTCGCGGCGGTCGTCTCGGCCCTGGCTGCAGAAGCGATCGACAACACCAGCAAGCAGGCCTGGCAGAAGCTATACGAGCCCGGCAGCGAAGACGGTCACGACATGGCCACCTTGAGCAAATCGGTTGAGCGCGGCGAGATCAGTCGTATGGACGCAGACTGCTGGGTATTCGCCAGGTTGCACAGCCAGCTGAAGCCGCGACACTGGGATGTGCTGGTGGCGAGATTCAGCACCCATAAGGGGCGGAAGGTTCAGTCGATCAGTCGCCTGATCCCCATGGTTGCCTCCCATGCCCCCAAGCTGTTCATCACCAGCGCCGTAACGGCCTGGGCGATTCCGAAGATGAAGGGCGCCGAGGGAAAGCGGTCGAGCGACATGATCGTATTGCCAGCTCAATTCTACGATGTCAACCGCTGGGACCCGGATGCTCGGCCTGAGCGAACACGCCGTCGCTGGAGGAAGGACATCGAGGACGTGCTGAAGCAGATGGCCGACGAAGCACTGGAGGCTGCGGCCGAAATTCTGAGCTACGAAGGTCTTTCGATGGAAAATGCCGCTTGACATCAAATGGCCGGGTGGCCGATTATTTCCTCATCCTGTCATTCCTGCGCATGTTGAGGAGTGGCTATTGAAGCCCAGCCCTAGAGCTGGGCTTTTTCGTTTTGGCCTGATATGGCATGCTGATGGCGTCAACACACAACAGAGGGATGCTGATGTCGAAGTTCGTGCAACTGCAGGAAAAATATCAGGCCGAAAAAACAGCTGATGAGATCTACTGGGCTAACTTGCATGGAATGGTCCATAACATTCGCAGCAACTTCGCCATTTATCTTGGCGTCACTCCAGATCAAAAAATTAACGTAGGCGGCGAGGAGATTCCTGTCGTTGGTTCCGGCCTGATCAATGATCATGGTGAGTTCCAGCGGTGGGCGGTAGAAAAGCTTCCTCGGTCGGAGCTCAGCTTGACCTTCGCCCTCAGAGTGGCCTATGGAGACGTAGCAACTGAGTGCGTTAAGCCCGTCAAAGCTTTCAGCATGAAAATGCACTCTGTAGGCGATACGTTTTTTGTAAAGGTTGACGGACTTCCAGAAGCCTTCAAGGGACCAGTCTTCGATTCTCTTTATGAGGCACTGTTCAACAATACGCTGCGCAAAATTGGTGCTATATAGCCTCTACTTGCGTTCAGTTACAACGAGCCCGCCATTTGGCGGGTTTTTTTTGGAGCATCATTTATGGCCGAGCCAAGTACCGGCGCCCTCGCAGTGACCGGCGTACTTGCCAGCGTCGGCCTGGGTGCTGCGTTTCCCCAGCTGGATCTCGCTGCATTGGTCGGCGCATTCGGCGGGGCTTTCTTCTATGTGGTGTTCGCCAAGGACATCAGCACCTGGCGTCGCGTCGGCTACCTGCTGGCCGGATGGATTGGTGGCTACTTCGGTGCAGCTGAGCTGATGGGCCGGGCCTGGACCCAGACTGCGGGCTTCAGCGCCTTTGTCTGCGGTGTGCTCTGCGTGGTCACGTTCTCCGGCTTGCTGGAGTGGATGGAAACCGGACGCATGCCGAACTGGCTGCAATGGGTCTTCCGCCTGCGAGCCAGGAAGGAGGGTTGAATGGTTGCCGTTATCCAGGCTGGGCTCTGTGCCGTCATCTTCGTGATGATTGGGCTGCGCTACCGGCCATACCCAGATGCTCGGTACAAGCTGAGCGTGTCGCTCATGGCGTGGGCTGCCTGCGCCGTAACCGGCATGCAGTGCGTCAGCCTCATTGGCCGCATGGTGCTGCACGATGACTTTGCTGATGCATCCTGGTTCAACACTGCGTTCTACCTGCTGGCCGCCATCTTAGTTTGCCGGGCCAAGGGCAACGTGGCCAAGATCGTTCGTGTTGACTGATGGCTAGGCTCAAGACACTCGGCCCCCGCATCAAGGAGAGCGCAGGCTCGCGGGTGAAGGTTTTGTCGCCTGGTAGTTGGCGAAGCGGCATGACCAGCTCCCAGCGCGGCTACGACTACAAATGGCAGAAGGCGAGGGAGGGGTACCTCAATGACCACCCGCTCTGCGTCTTCTGCGAACGGAACGGTCGCATAGCCGCAGCAAGGGTAGTCGATCACATCATTGCTCACCGTGGAGACATGGCTCTCTTCTGGGATCAGAAGAACTGGCAGAGCCTCTGCAAGCCTTGCCACGACTCCGTCAAGCAGGCCGAGGAGGCGGCGGGGCTGAGTGACTGAGGCGTCAGCGAGTCGCGAAATCCCGCGCGGCGCCGTAGAGGCACGCCAGTGACGTGCTTCGATATGGGTAGGGGGGGTCAAAAGCTAGCGATTCTCATCTAGCTAGACCGCCACCGACCCCACGTAGACATTTTTCTCCCCCCTAAAGGTTTTTGTTAATGGTGTTAACAGACAAACAGCGACAGTTTGTTGACGCTAAGGCCCGGGGTGCGTCCAACAAAGAAGCGGCGGAAGCCGCGGGTAGCAAGCCCTCGACGGCTGCTGCCGCTGGTTCGCGCTGGGCCAATGATCCCAAGATCGCATCCGCAATTTTGGCTCGCAGAGCAGAGCTAAGTGTTAACCCTGAGCCGAAAAAGCGGCGCGGCAAAGCGAAGGCCGATGAAGCCAGTGCAGAACCAGTCGAGATCAATGAGGCCGATGGCGAGTTCCTCAGTTGTCTGCCTTCCACTGATGATCCATTGGTCTGGCTGCTCGCACTAATGAACGAGCCCCGGGCGAAGGTCTTTGATCGCCGCAATGCTGCGCAGACCGCCGTGCCTTACATCCACGGGAAGAAGGCGGAGGCGGGCAAGAAAGAGCAGAAGGCGGAGGCCGCGAAAGAGGCGGGCAAAGGCAAGTACTCCCAAAGCAAGCCGCCCCTTACCGTCGTCAAGGGGTAGCGCATGCTTTGGACTACGGCCTGCCCAGATTGGTGGCGGCGTCTGGCCGCCAGTGAATCTATCATCCCCGAACCGCTTTTCCCCCAAGAAGCAGAAGAGAGCCTTGAAGTCTTCAAAGGGCTTCGTATTGTCGATGCCCCTGGCAGTCCAACCATTGAGAGCGCATGTGCCCCATGGGTACTCGCTTTCGCAGGAGCTGTGTTTGGCAGTTACAACAGCGAGACCGGCGAACGCCTGATTCGGGAGTTCATGCTTTGCATCCCGAAGAAGAACAGCAAGTCGACCATCGCTGCCGCAATCATGTTGACGGCCTTGGTGCGTAATTGGCGGATGTCGGCCGAGTTCATCATCCTCGCGCCGACCAAAGAAATTGCCGACAACGCCTTCGTGCCGGCCAAGGACATGGTCAATAACGACGAGGAGCTGAAGGATCTGCTGCATGTGCAGCCACACCTGCGACTGATTACTCACCGGGAAACGGGAGCCACGCTAAAGGTGGTTGCCGCTGACAGCGATGTGGTCGGCGGCAAGAAGGCCGTTGGCGTGCTGATCGATGAGGCCTGGCTATTTGGCAAGAACCCTAAAGCGGCAGACATGATTCGGGAAGCCACAGGCGGCCTGCTGTCGAGGCCCGAAGGCTTCGTCATCTGGCTGACCACGCAGTCGAACGAACCGCCCGCAGGTGTGTTCCGGTCGAAGCTGAACTATGCCCGCGGCGTACGTGATGGCCGCATCGACGACAATCGATTCTTGCCGGTCATCTACGAATTCTCCAAGGAGATGATCGACAGCGGCGATGCTCGCAAGCCGGAGAACTTCCATCTGGTTAACCCCAATATGGGGTTCTCGGTCGATCGTCCAACGCTTGAGCGCTTGTTCATGCAAGCGGAGATCGACGGAGAGGCGGAGCTGCGTGGCTTCCTGGCCAAGCACCTCAACATTGAGATCGGCTTGGCGCTTATGTCTGACGCCTGGGTTGGTGCCGAATTCTGGGAGCCCCAGGCCGCCAGCTGGTTGAGCCTGGACGAGATCCTTGATCGATGCGAGGTCATCGACGTCGGCGGCGATGGCGGCGGCCTGGACGACTTGCTTGGTCTTGCAGTTGTTGGGCGTGAAGCGGGCACTCGTCGCTGGTTCCACTGGGCCCATGCCTGGGCACACCCTTCAGTGCTAGAGCGGCGCAAGTCCGAAGCCCCACGCCTCAAGGACCTTGAGGCGATTGGTGACCTGACCCTCGTCAAGCGGATCGGCGACGACGTTGAGGAATTCGCTGCCATCGTCAAACGCATCAACGAGACAGGTCTTCTGGACAAGGTCGGTCTCGATCCAGCGGGAATCGGCTCTGTTCTCGACGCCTTAGCTGATGCTGGGGTCGAAGAAGACAAGATCGTCGGCATTTCTCAGGGCTGGAAGCTCACAGGCGCGATCAAGACGACCGAGCGGAAGCTCGCTGAAGGCTCTCTGTTGCACTGCGGTCAGCCGCTCATGGCCTGGTCCTGCGGCAACGCCAAAGGGGTGCCATCGGCCAACGCCTTCTTGATCACCAAGCAGGCCTCGGGCACAGCGAAGATCGACCCGCTGATGGCTACATTCAACGCCGTTTCTCTGATCAGCCTCAATCCTGAGGGGCGCGGGGGAATGGACAATTTCATGGCCGGCATTCGGGACCCACTGATCGCATGAACGCATTTCATATTTTCATCGCCTGCGCAGTGGTCGCTTTCTGCTTGGCATGCAGCGGGGTCTGGATGCTGGCTGGTACCGGCTGGGCTTTGCTGGCCGGATCGCTGAGCTTCTTCTGCATCGCTGGCTTCATCCGCAGAGGGCTTGTCAGTGATTAAAACCCTATCCCAGGCTTTAGGCGCTGCTGCCACCAAGCCCTCAGCCAGTATGAGCGAATGGCTGGGCAAGACCATCAAGCTGTCGGATGGCGGTTTCTGGAGTGCCTTTAATGGCGCCCAGTCCAGTAGTGGTAAGTCAGTCAGCGTCGACAAGGCCATGCGCTTGTCCACCGTGTGGGCATGCGTCCGTATCATCTCGACCTCGGTAGCCGGCTTGCCGCTGAGCATCTACCGGCGGATGCCCGATGGTAGCCGAGAGAGTGCCCGTGATTTCCCGCTGTACGACGTTGTGCACAACAGCCCCAACGAAGACATGGCTGCCTTTCATTTCTGGCAGGCAGTCGTCGCCTCGATGCTGCTGTGGGGCAACGCCTACTGCGAGATCCATCGCTCCGCTGGGCGCGTCATTGCCCTGGACTTCCTGATGCCGTCGAGAGTCGACCTTGAGTTCGACGACGATGGACGACTCAGGTATTTCTTCAGGCCCCGAAAGGGAGCGCGCCGAGAGATCCAGCGGCAGGACATGCTTCACATCCCAGCCTTCACCCTGGATGGCCGAGTTGGCCTTTCTGCTATTCGGTACGGCGCGGATGTGTTCGGTTCTGCGATGTCTGCAGATGATGCCGCCAATAGCACATTCCGCAACGGCATGATGCCCACAGTCGCTTTTTCGGTCGATAAGACGCTTAACCCGGCTCAGCGCGTCGAGTTTCGTGAGTACGTTAAGACAATCTCCGGGGCATTGAATGCCGGCAAGAGCCCAGTACTTGAGCAGGGCGTGAAGCCGGAGATGATCGGGATCAACCCTGCCGATGCGCAGTTGCTGGAGTCGAGAGGGCATAGCATCGAGGAAATTTGCCGATGGTTCGGCGTTCCGCCCTGGATGGTGATGAAGACCGACAAGGGCAGCAACTGGGGGACCGGCCTGGAGCAACAGCAGATCGCGTTTCTTACATACTGCATCATGTCCTTCACAGCGCCGATCGAGCAGTGCGTGAACAAGTGGTGCATGACGGCGGTTGACCGGATCAAATTCTACGCCGAGTACTCACTTGAAGCGTTCCTGCGTGCGGACAGCGCCGGTCGGGCAGCCTATCTCAGCACGATGGGCCAGAACGGCTACCTGACCCGAAACGAAGGGCGGCGGAAAGAGAACCTTCCAAGCATGCCAGGTGGCGACGTGCTGACCGTGCAATCGAATCTGGTGCCGCTGGACCAGCTGGGTAAGCAAGACGATGGGCAGGCCGCAAGGGCCGCTCTGATGAACTGGCTCCAACAGCCCGAAAAGTAAATCACGGGAGTAATCCATGAAGCACAAGATCCAGTCTCGCGGCCTGCGCAGCGAGATGAGCCCGCGCGCGCTCGACAAATGGAATCCCGCGATCCAGGCGGCCGTCGAGAACACCTCAGACACCATCACCGTGTACGGCGTGATCGGCGAAGACTGGTATGGCGAGGGCGTCACGCTGAAACGAATCGACGCCGCCTTGCGTGCGATCGGCGAGCGTGATGTCACCGTCTACATCAACTCGCCAGGCGGTGACATGTTCGAAGGCATTGCCATTTACAACCGCCTTCAAGAACACAGCCACGAGGTCACCACCAAGGTGCTCGGCATGGCGGCGAGCGCTGCTTCGATTGTCTTCCTCGCGGGGAAGAAGCGAGAGGTGGCCAGCAGCGCCTTCCTCATGATCCACAACTGCTGGACCTGGCTCGCCGGCAATCGCAACTACCTCCGTGATATCGCCGACGATATGCAGGAGTTCGATGCCGCGATGGCTGACCTCTACGCCGAGACGAGTGGGCAGTCGGCGGAGGACATGGCCGAGCTGATGGACGACGAAACCTATATCCGTGGTAAGCGCGCCGTGGAGCTTGGCCTGGCGACTGGGGTGTTGTCTTCCAGCGAAGTTACCGAACGCGAAACCGAGGACGCGGCCCAGAACAATGCGCTCAAGGCCATGGATGTCGCTCTGGCCAAGGGGGGGATGCCTCGATCCGAGCGCCGCGAACTGTTCGCCAATTTCAAGTCCGGCATGCCTCGCGCTCCCGGCGGGGGCACGCATAACGCTGCCTCGACCGATAAGCCCAGCGCTGTCGCGCCAGACCTCTCCGCCTCTCTGAGCGCGGCAACCAATCTCCTCAATTCTCTGAAAGGAAAGTGACCATGGACTTTGAAGCCCAAGTCAAGGAACTCAACGCCAGCCTCAAGGGCATTGGCGATCAGATCAAAAGCCAGGCCGAGGCGACCGAGAAGCAAATCAAGGCTTCCGGTGAAATGAATACCGAAACGCGTGCCAAGGTCGATGAACTGCTGACCAAGCAGGGCGAGCTTCAGGCGCGCCTGGGCGAGGCAGAGCAGAAGCTGGTGAATGCAAGCCGGGATCGGAGCCATCAGGAAGAGCCGCAGAAATCGGTAGGCGCTCTCGTGATCGAGAGCGAAGAAATGAAGGACATGAACTCGTCCTTCCGTGGTTCCCGCCGTGTCTCCGTGCCGCGCGCGGCCATCACTACCGCAACCGGCGGTGACCTGGTGCAGACTCAGCGCTTGCCGGGGATCATTGCCCCGCCTCAGCGCCGACTGACCGTCCGCGACCTGGTCGCGCCAGGTACCACCGAATCGAACTCCATCGAGTACGTCCGTGAAACCGGCTTCGTCAATAACGCCCGCACTGTGGCGGAGAACACTGCCAAGCCGTACTCCGACCTGACCTTCGGCCTGGCCACGGCGAACGTGCGGACCATCGCCCATTTATTCAAAGCCAGCCGCCAGATGCTGGACGACGCCAAGGCACTGCAGAGCTATATCGACGGTCGTGCACGCTACGGCCTCACCATGGCGGAAGAAGCTCAATTGCTTTACGGCAACGGCACTGGCGTGAACCTGCAGGGCCTCATGACCGTTGCTCAACTGTACGCCGCCCCGGCTGGTGTAGCTGTAGTGGGCGAGCAGCGCATTGACCGCCTGCGCCTGGCGCTGCTGCAGGCCGAACTGGCCGAGTTCCCATCCGACGGCATCGTGCTCAACCCGATCGATTGGGCGGCCATTGAGCTGACTAAGGACGGCGAGGGGCGCTACATCATCGGCCAGCCTCAGGAAGGCACCAACGCGAAACTCTGGAATCGCCCTGTGGTTTCTACCCAGGCCATGACACAGAACGACTTCCTCGTCGGTGCGTTCAAGCTCGGCGCCCAGATCTTCGACCGCATGGAAATCGAAGTGCTGATCTCGACCGAGAACGGTGATGACTTCGAGAAAAACATGGCAACGATTCGCGCTGAAGAGCGCCTGGCCTTTGCCATCTATCGCGACGAAGCGTTTGTCACTGGCCCGCTGGTCACGCCTTAACCCTTCCGCAACGCGGCGCCAGAAATGGCGCCCCAATGGAGTAATCCAATGGCACGTAAACAGGAAACACCAGCATCCACGACTGATGCGAAGGATCCAGTCTCGACCGTTGATACCAGCAGCGGCCCGTCTGGGGCTGCCGGTTCGCCTCTTTCGCCTGGCGGTGCGATCGGTCCAGCTAGCGGTGACCCTGGCAATTCGGGTGTCCCCGTAGTTGCTCCAGGCCAAGCGGAAGGCTCAAACCAGGTGCTGCCAGAAGCGCAAATGGCTGCTGGCACTGGGTCGGATGTCGTCACGGGCGGTCAGGGTGCCAGCGCTGGCATCGCCGCAGCTGACGCTGCGGCATCCGAAGACGCCAACCAGGCCGCATCATCCTTGGTCGACAGCAGCACCGGCGCTGATTCATTGGCACCAGAGGATCAGGTGAAGCTCAATCCTGCGACTCTTCAGATCTATCCGCTGCGGTCATACATGGATGAAGGCGAGCTTCGCCGTCGCGGCGGCCCGGCGTATACAGTGCCGCGCCGGCACGCTGAAGAGCTGGTGCAGCGGAATCTGGCATCCCTCGAATCACTGAAGGAGTGAGGGTATGTCGGTCATCAGTTTGACCATTGCCCGTCATCACCTGCGGGACCCCGACGACGATGACGATTACCTGGAGCTCCTGATCGAGGCGGCCGAAGGGCAGGCGATGGACTATCTGAACCGTCGTTTCTATGTCGACCAGCAGGCGCTGGATGAGGCTGTCGCCGCCGGGGATGCCGGCGAGTCTCCAATGGTCTGCAACAAGCAGATCAAGGCCGCTTCGTTGCTGATCCTCGGCCACCTTTACGCCAACCGTGAGGATGTTGTGACCGGGACCATTGCCACTGAGATGCCGAAGGGCTCCGAGGCACTCCTGACCCCGCATCGTATCGGGTGGGGCGTATGAGGGCCGGCCCGCTACGTCACCTGTTCGAGGTGACCCACCGACATGAGGAGCGCAATAAGTCTGGGGGAGCAACAGTGACGTGGCGCCCTGCAGTTCGCCCTGAAATGTGGGGCGAAGTCCGCACCCCTACTGGGCGCGTAACAGCAGTTGCTGAAAAGCTGAGTGCTGTTGTCACGGCCGAGATTATCGGTAGGCCGCGCTCAGACATCATTGCCGGGTCGCGTCTGACGCGCCGTGGGGTCACTTACCAAGTCGAGGCAGTTTTGCCGGACAACGAGAACACCCTGATGAGGCTGCTCTGCTCATCGGTACCGAATCCATGAGGTGAACCATGAAAATCCGAGCACTGGGCCCGCTGACGGGAGCATCTGGCGAACGAGAGAAGGGCGAAGAGTTCGAAGTCGCCAAGGAGTACGGCGAGGGGCTGATTGCTCGCGGCTACGCCGAGGCGGTGGACGAGAAGGCCGCCAAGCCAGCGAAGGCCGACCAGGCCAAGGAGTAAGCCATGGCCCGCCGGTCAAGCATTCGCGGCGATATCCGGCTACGCCGCACGCTACGTAATATCCACCGGACGATGGACAACGAACTGCAGCCCGCAATGCTGGAGGCGGCTAACCGCATCCTGGAGACCCAGCGGCAGTTGATGCCCAAGGATACCGGCGCCGCCGCTGCAGCCTTGCGGCTGTACGTCTCGCCCAGTGGCCTGGACGCTCAGATCGGGATCCGCGGCAAGCGCGACAACCGGCGGTTCTTCTACCTGCGGTTCATTGAGTACGGGACCAAGGGTTACCTTGGAGGAAAGCGCGCTGGCAACCGCAACCGAAAGCCCTCTAACAAGAGCGACGGCACGCACTTCTTCGGGAAGTATCCCGCCATGCCGGCCAGGCCTGCCCACCCGTGGCTCCGGCCGTCGATGCAGGTCAACCGGGAGTACGTTATGGCAGACATCGAAGCTGCGGTGCGTCGAACGCTGCGAAAGGCAAGCCAAGGGGTAGGCAATGGCTGATCCATCACTGGCCTTGCAGGAAGCGATCTTTGCCAGGCTCACGGCCGAGGTCAGCTGCCCTATCTACGACGGCGCACCACTGAACGCGGATATGCCTTATGTCTCCATTGATCGGGAGGTCTCGGTCAATAGCAGCCCGATCTCAGGCCGCAAGCGTGAGACGCGCCTTCTGTACCTGTCGGTCTGGTCCGATGCCGTGGGCCAGGCCGAGGTCAAACGCATCAACGGCGAGGTCATCGCCGCACTCGACGAACGCCGCCTCCCGCTGGAGGTGGGCCGCGCGGTATCCGTCCGGGTCGAGCAGGCCGACGCTCAGCGCGACGCCGACGGCATCACTTACCAGGGCTCGATCACCGTCCGCGTGATCACCACCCACTGAACCACCTACCGGCCGCGCCGCGGCTTTTATCCAATGTGCCTTTGGAGGAATACCCATGGCCGATGACAACCTCAACACAGCTGCCGGCTGCCGCTTCTTCCTCGGCGGCAAGACCGGCGCTGACACCGAAACTAAGTACAAGGCCGACACCTACGTCGAAGTGGGCGAGATCGAGGACCTGGGTGAGTTCGGCGATACCTTCAGTGGCGTGAATTTCACGTCGCTGAAAGACGGCCGCGTGCGTAAGTACAAGGGCACTGCCGACGCTGGCGACCTGACGCTGACCGTAGGCCTGGACAATGGCGATGCTGGCCAGAAGGCCGTCAAGACTGCCCACAAGGACCGCAGCAAGGGCGATTACAACATCAAGATTACCCTCAACGACGGCGACCCGGATGCCTCCCCAGCGATCAGCCCGACCACGTTCTACATGCGCGGGAAGGTAATGAACAACACCGTCGCACCTGGTGCTGCTGACAACGTGGTGCGCCGCAACGTCACTATCGGCATCAACTCGGACATCCTCGAACTGCTGCCGGCCCCCGTCACCCCGTAACTCTCCCGGGGCTCCAGCCCCGGATTCAGGACTGAGCGATGAACAACACTTTGCACGGCACTATGACCGTGAAACTGGGCGACGAGGAATTCACCCTGCGCCCCACCCTCAAAGCGGTTCGCGCCATCGAGAGCCGTTTTGGTGGCCTTCGCGGTGCATCGGAGGGTCTGCGCGCGGTCGGGGTTGATGCCTTGGCGATCATCATATCCGCCGGGGCCGACCTTGATGGGAAGGCGGCTGAGGCCTTGCCTGAGAAGGTCTGGCAGCAAGGCGCCGCCGAGCTGACGCCGGTAGTCACCGCCTACCTGTATGCGCTCTACAATCCGCGCGGCGTCACTTCGGGAAAGGAACAAGCCGGGGCGGCGTGAGCGTCGTCGAGGACGGCAGCTACGTCGACCGGCTGTTCGCGATCGCTACCGGTTGGCTGGGCTGGGCGCCCGAGGTGGCATGGATCACGCCTCTCCCGGAGCTGTTCATGGCGATGGACGCCAGACTGGAATGGGTGAAAATGACCAACCCGTTCGGCACCGGTAAGGCTTTGGATCAGCAGGGCAAACCGAAGGCTTCCACCGTGGCGGATAAGTTAAGGGAGGCGCTGACCGGAAGACGGGCCATTTAGCATTTTGTTAGTCTTCCCTGTCCGAGTGCGAGGGATTGACGAATGCAGAAAATGATAGTGATGCTTCCTGCTCTTTTAATGTTGGCAGCATGCGGGCAATCGGATGCAAAAAAGGCAGAAAGTGCAGCTGCTATGGCTGAGATTAGAAACCAGCGCGTGGCTAGAGAATTTGTGAGCGGAGTCTTAAAAGATCCAGCCAGCGCAGAGTTTCGTAATCAACGCGGGCTTTGCGGCGAGGTGAATTCTAAAAATTCGTTTGGAGGCTATGTCGGTTTCAGGAAATTCATTGCAGCAAGCAAGGAGATGGTAGTTTTCGAAAATGATGGCCGCATGAACCCAGGAGATTTTGAGACAGCCTGGTCAACGCACTGTCGTTAGTTTTCCCGCTTTACCACCCGCTTCGGCGGGTTTTTTATTGCCTGGAGAAAAGCATGGCTGACCAACAAGTTCAGGGGATGCTGGTTCAAATCGAGGCAACTACGGCACAGTTACGCCGCGAACTGGCGAGCGCCGATCAATTGGTCTCAAAGACCAGCCAAGCGATTGATCGGAACTTGGCAACGGTTGATTCCGCTTTTGATAGGGCTGGCGCCGCCGCACAGGGCGCTGGAACGCTGATGCGCGGGGCCTTTGCCGCGGTCGCTGGTGCTGGTTTGATTGGAGGCATCATCAAGCAGGTTGATGCCTATGGTCAGATGTCTGATCGTATGAGGGCAGCAGCCGGAAGCGCTGACGAGTTCCAGATGGTGCAAGAGCACCTGATGCAGACAGCTCAAGAGACTTACCGGCCACTTGCGGAGGCCCAAGAGCTCTACATCCGTACTGCCGATGTGATGCGCACCCTTGGATTCAACACCCAACAGACGCTCGACATCACGGACAGCTTCAGCTTCCTTCTGGTTACAAACGCCGCTTCTGCGGATAAGGCGAGCTCGGCATTGGATGCTTATTCCAAAGCGCTGGCGACAGGGAAAGTTGATGCGGATGGCTGGATTTCTATCCAGACGGCGATGCCGACAGTGGTGGGCGCAATTGCTAGCGCTACCGGCAAGGGCACCGACGAAATACGCACAATGGGTAGCGAGGGTAAGCTCGCTCTGGATGACATCAACGTCGGGCTACTGAAAACCGTTGAGGCAAATCGCAAAGCAGCGGCGGACATGTCTACCAGTGTTCAAGATGCCTTGAACAACATCAGCAACGCCACTGGCACCTTCCTTGGCAAGCTGGAGGAACAAGCCGGTGCCGTCGCAGGGTTGTCTAAGTTTTTGGTGCTCTTGGCGGATAACGTCGACTTGGTAGCGGTAGCAATGGGGGGCGCAGGCGCCGCAGCTCTCACCACATATGCGGCAAAAGCCTACGTCGCTGTGAAAGCACTGTTGGCTCAGCGTGCTGCTGCGGTTAAAAGTGCAGAGGCTGCTGTAATCGCCGCTGATGCTCAAAGGCTTTTCGCTCAAGCGCAACTGCAGCAAGCTCAGGCTTCTGTGGCCGCCGCTACAGGCCTGCAGCGTTTGACTCTAGTCCAGACACAGTTAATCCCAAAACAGGCCGCGCTCACCGCCTCAACAGAAGCGCTGGCCATTGCTCAAGCTAACTTGGCCCAAGCGACTATCCGAGGCGGCCTTCTCGCCGCGCTAGGTGGCCCAGCGGGTCTTGCCGTACTGGCCGGTACTGCCGCTGCCAGCTTCCTGCTGTTGCGTGACAACTCGGATTCACTCGAAAAGAAGTTGGGTGATCTCACTGACCCGCTCGACAAGTTGGTCGAGCGCTTCAACAAACTGAACAGCGCAACCCAGGCAGTCGCGCTGCGTGAGCTGCAAGGCAAAATCGAGGACACCCAAAGCCAGTTATCACAAGTATCTGGGTCGATTGCCGATCGCTTCGAGAATGACCTGCGCGGCGTAGGCGCGGCCGGCGTCGAAGGGCTGATGGTTGGCCTGGCACCTATGCCTGGGGAGGCCCAAAAAGCACTCGACCTGGTGCGATCTGCCGCGAACGATTTTGCGAAGGGGGCGGTGGTAGATTGGAAGGCTGTCGCCGACCAGTTACGCGGCATCCCTGGCGTGACCGAGGCAATGGCCCAGGCTATCGAAAAGGGGCAGATCAAAGCCTCCGATCTAAGTGGTGAGCTGCAGAACCTTAAGTCGAAGCTCGCCGAGCTGACAGGCGAGACTGACCGAAATACGGCCTCGACTTCTGCCAACAACGCCGCGAAGGCCGGCATGAGCACGGTGGGGCAGACTTACCTCGATACGCTGCAGAAGCAGCTGGCCGGCCTGCAAGACAATGGCGATGCCACCAAGATTGCTAATCGCTACCTTGCTGAACACACCGACCTCACCGAAACCGATCGCCTAGCGATCTTGTCGGCAGCCAGTGCCATCGAGGCGCAGAAGAAGGCCCACCAGGGCGCGAAGCAGGAAACCAAGGACGCCACCACTGCGCAGACGAAGCTGGCGCAGCAGCTCAAGGAAGCGGCAACAGCCTATCAGCAACTGAAAAAGGCTTACGACCCTGTAGGTGCCGCGTCCGATGAGTTCCAGAAGCAGACCAAGAACCTTGACCTGCTGCTGGCCGAGAAGAAGATCACCACCGAAGAATACGGCAAGGCCATTGGTGCGCTGGCCGAACAGTTCAATACTGCTGTGCAGGCTTCAAGCAGTCTGACTAGGGCAATGAAGTACCAAGCCGACCTTGAGCGTCAGCTGGCGATTGCCCGGGAGCAAGGTGACGCAGCTGCAGCAGCAGTGGGGATGGGTGACAAAGCCGCTAGCCGTGCTCAGGCCAGGCTGGCGCTTGAGCAGGACAACAACAGCAAGATCCTGACCCTGCGCGAGGAGCTGGCCACCGCGTCGACCGCAAAGCAACGGCAGGAGCTGGAGCAACAGATCGCGCTGCGGCAGGAGTACGGCGACAAACTGGTCAAGGTGCAGGAAGACAGCTTCGCCAAGATCGATGCGGCGCAGTCCGACTGGACCAATGGCGCCTCGGCGGCCCTGCAGAACTACCTCGACAGCGCTGCCGACATAGCGGGCCAGACCCAGGACCTGTTCGGGAATGCTTTCAGTAACCTGGAGGATGGTGTCACCCAGTTCGTGAAGACTGGGAAGTTCGAATTCAAGGACTTCGCCGACTCGATCATCGAGGACCTGATTCGCATCCAGGTGCGCCAGGCCGCCGCCGGCTTCCTCAGCTCGGCGTTCGGCTTCCTCAGAGGCGGCAGCGCAGCACTCGGGAAAGGGACAATGACCGGCTTCAGCGAAGGTTCATTTGGTCCAGTTGTGGCCAATGCAAAGGGCGGGGTTTACGACTCTCCTAGCTTGTCTTCGTTCTCCAACCAGGTGCACGACAGCCCTCAGATGTTTGCTTTTGCCAAGGGCGCGGGCATCTTCGCTGAGGCAGGGCCAGAGGCAATTATGCCCCTGGCGCGCGGCCCTGATGGTTCGCTTGGCGTGGTGGCTATGAGTGCCGGCGGTGATAGTGGCGCAGGCTCGATCTCTTTTGGCGGCATTACCCAGCACATCCAGGTAGGAGGTCAGGCCAATGCTGCCACTATTGCCGATGTTCGACGCGCTGCAGAGCAGGGCGCGCGGGATGGCTACGAGCTCATGCTGCGTGACTTCAAGACCAATGGCGCCGGGCGGCAGATGCTGCAGCGGCGGTAACTATGCTTGGCCCGCTTCGGCGGGCTTTCTTTTGGGAGTGACCAATGGCGGAGGAATGGCCCGAGGACCTGGAGCCCACTGAGGTCACCTGGGGCGTCGTCTACAACAACCGGGGGTTTACTTCCTCGCTGTCGAACGCCCAGCAGATCGTGGCTCAGCCTGGTTCCTACTGGAAGTGCACCATGACCTTCGGATTTCTTTACGAGGAGGATGAGCGCGAGCTGACATCGCTGCTGGGCCGCCTGCATGGCATGTTTGGCACGGTGATCATTCCCTACCTCACCCGTACGCGGTCCGACAATATCGGCGCACCGACCGTCGCTGTAGCAAACGCCCAGGCAAGCAGCATGCAGTTGCAGGGCCTGCTGGCCAGCCGGAAAGTGTTCAGCCGAGGCGACCTCGTCACGATCAGGGGCGAAATGTTCGAGGTGGTAGAGAACGCCCTGTCTGACGCTGCCGGCAAGGCCGTGATCTCAGTGAACAAGCGCATTCGCAAGCTGATCCCGGCCGGCAGCCCAGTCGAATACAAAAATCCCTACTGTGAAATGCGCCGCATGGATGACACCAACGAGTGGACCACTCAGCCGGTGGTGTCGAACTCGACCCTTCAATTCCGCGAGGCATTCTGATGGCCAATGGCGTATTTCCGTTCAGCCAAACCGTCGTCGACATCATCGCCAAGGGTAACTTCATGGCGGTCTACGCCTGCCAGCTGGACTTCCCTGATGGCATGGTCTTCGCGCACACCGGTACCGGAGACCTGGTAATCGACGGCGTCACCTACCAGGGCGTAGGCACCTTCGGCGCGGTCGGCCAGTCGCAGGAGAGCAGCAACTCGGGATCGCCCATGTCCGTTGACCTGACGCTCAATGGCCTGGACACCCGAATCATCACCGAAACCTCGCTGAAGGGATGTCGGGGCCGCAACGGCAAGCTGATGTTCGTTGTGTTCGACGAGGACGGTACCTACGCGGCTGACATCCTGTTCAGCGGGCGCATGGATGCCGCCAAGTTCTCTTACGCCGGCAATGGCGAGGCAGGCAACAGCATCACGGTTCCACTCATTGACCGCATGGCCGAATGGAACCGGACCGGTACCGAGCGCTGGACCGACGAGAACCACCGGGCGCGCCGGCAGGATGACCGCTTTTTCTTCGCGATCGCCCAGATCGCTGACTGGCCCATTTACTGGGGCGCCTCCAAGGACGCACCGAAGTTCACCTACGAGACATAGCCATGCGAAAGCGCGATTGGACGACACAGCTTGCCAACACGATCAAGGCCGCCATCGAGCGGCCTTTTTCATGGGGCGAATTTGACTGCTGCCTGTTTGCCGCCGACTGCGCTCTGGCTGTGTGCGGTGTCGACCCTGCGGAGGCTTACCGGGGCCGCTACTCCTCCGAGGCCGGGGCGAAGCGCTTGTTGAAGAAGCTGCATGGCTCGCTGGAGGGAGCCTGGGACGACTGCTTTGCCCGCATTCAGCCAGGCCTGCTGCAGCGGGGTGATATCGCCCTGTACGACGGCCCAAACGGCCGCGGTGTGGCGGTTTTCTGGGCGGATGAGTTCTGGTCGGTATCCCCCGATGGGGTCTGCCGAATCGAGTGTGAGCCGTTGATGGTGTGGAGAGTTGAATGAGTTCAGCAGTCAGCAAGGTTGCCCAGATCGCTGTTGGCGCGGTGATTGGCTTTGTCCAGGGTGGGCCGTGGGGAGCCGTGGCCGGTGCGGCCCTGGCCTTCTACGTGTCGTCGCAACAGGACAAGCTCGATACCGGCTCGCTGCGTGCCAGTGAGCCATCCAGCCAGACCCTGCGCTCGTCGAAGGCAGCTGCTCGGTACGTGTTGGGCTGCGTGAGCACCGGCGGCGTGCTCGCGTGGGGGCAGGAGCAGGCAGGCGACCAGACCGATGGCGAATGGCTGCACATGGTCTATGTGCTGTCGGAGGGCGAGATCGACGGGCTAGAGGACATCTTCCTTGGTGAAGAGGTGATCGCGGCCTACGGTGATCATGCTTCCTATGAGCTGGTCACCAACCCGACCCAGGTGAACGCTTTCCTGAAAGCCAACAGCCCGGATTGGCGAGATACCCAGATCGGCCGCGGGCTGTCGTTCGCGCGCGTCTCGTTCAAGTACAGCGCCGAGAAGTACCCCTCCGGTATCCCGGACGTGCGCTTCGTGATCCGCGGGCGCCGGGACATCTACGACCCTAGGATTGGCGTTACCGGCTACAGCGAAAACACCGCGCTGCACATCCTCTGGTTCCTGCGCAACCGCTGCGGTGTACCGGACGACGAGATCGTATTTGCCAGCTTTGCCAACAGTGCCAGCGTTTGCGACGAGATGGTGGCCAACGCAGACGGCAGCACCGCACCGCGGTACCGCTCTGGCTGCGTGATCGGCGCCGATGAGTCGCGCACCCAGGTCATGCAGAAGCTGGAGGCAGCTTGCGGTGGCAAGCTGATCCGTGTCGGCGGCCGCTGGATGCTTCAAGTCGGTGCCTACTATGGCCCGTATGACTTCGAGATCACCGAGGACATGGTCACCGGTACGGTCACGGGCAGCCCTGAACCGTCCAACGATTCGGCACTTAACACCGTGCGTGGCACCTTCATTGATCCTTCGCAGGCCTGGGCCGAGACAGACTACCCGGAAGTGTTGGTCAGCGAGTGGGTGATTGCTGACGGCGGCGAGGCGGCGGAAACCCTGTCGTTTTCCTATGTCAGCGACCCTTATCAGGCCCAGCGCCTGGCCAACATCGAGCTGCGCCGCCGCAGGGCAGGCGGGACCCTGTCGATTCCCATGAACTTCATGGGTTACAACTGCCGGCCCGGCCGGTCGGTAAAGGTCAACCTGCCGTCGTTGAACATGGTTGGCGAGTTCATCGTCACTGATTGGTCCATGAGCGCTGATAGCGGTTGTACCGTGGCAGTCTCGCAGAATGAGCCGGCGATCTTCGATGACGCAGTGGGGCAGCCCTACAACCCGATCGGCTTCATCAGCCTACCAACTGGCGGGCTGGGCAGCCCAACAGGGCTTACCTGGTCGACTCAGGACAATGCCGAGGTAGTACAAGGCACCCTGTCGTGGCTGGCACCGAATGGTGTGGTGACCGGCTACGCCATCACCGTACGACAGGGGGCGGCTGCAGTACAGGCGCTGCAGGCGCCGGCGACGACCCTGCAGCTTCCGCTGTCCGGGCTTCCTTCCGGTAGCTACACAATGAGCGTGGCTGCACTGGGCCCGCTGACCCGCTCCGGCGAGGCCAGTATCACCGTGAGCATCGACGGGCCGCCAATTCCGGAGTCGTGCGTGGTTCAAGCCACCATCGACACGATCACGCTGATCCCGGGCAACACGCTGCATGGCCTGAATGGCGGCATCTACGAGTACTTCTTTTCGACCAACCCGCAGGCAACGCAAGGCGAGTACCTAGGCCCTAACCCACACCGGCCTGGCATTCGCCACCAACTACGCTTACTTCGTGCGCTCGAAGAATGCCTACGGAGTGAGTGCCTTCCTAAAGGTGGTGGCCTCTACGTCGAGTGATGTGGCCAACATGCTCGATGCGCTGAAAGACAAGATCGAAAATGGTCAGCTGGCCCCGGCGTTGCGGGAGGAGATTGCCTTGATCTCCGGACCACCCGACCTTCCCGGATCGGTCAACAACCGCCTGGAAGAGCTGGACGAGCAGGTCACCGAGATCACCGACCAGCTGGACGATGCGGTTACGAAGGTCCAATCCAACCTCGACACGGCCACCCAGCAGGCTCAGCAAGCCATTAACCATGTTGCCGAGGCTGCCCGGCAGGTGCAGCAGGACCTCGATGAGGCCACGCAGGATCTGCAGGGCCAGATCGATGGTGTCAGCCAGATCGCCAAATCGCTGCCGTACAACGCCGACAAAACCTACACGGCTGGCCAGACAGTGCTCGGCACCGACGGCAAGCTGTACCAGGCATCGAAGGCAGTACCGAAAAATACCGCGCCGCCTAATGCCAGCTACTGGACCGATGTCGGCCAAGTTGTTCAGTCGGCCAACGGGCTAGCCGCCCGCGTGCAGACCGTGGAGACCAAGGTCACCAGCCTGGAGGGCACCACCAGCTCGCAGGCGACCCAGATCACGGGTTTGCAGTCGAGCCTGACCACCACCAACCAGAATGTAACCGCTGCCCAGCAGGCCGCTCAGGACGCGGCCACCCTGGCAGGTGGTAAGGGCAAGGTTATCGTCCAGTCGGCAACGCCGACAGTAGCCGATAGGCTGGCGCAAAACCTGTGGATCGATACCACCGGCAACGCAAACACGCCAAAGCGCTGGAGTGGCACCACCTGGGTAGCGGTCACCGACAAGGTTGCAACCGACGCAGCAGCGGCAGCAGCGAACGCGCTGACCGTGGCGCAGACCAAAGCCGATGCCTCGGCGGTCAACAACCTGTCGACCCGCGTCACTGATGCAGAGGGTGTAATCACGTCTCAGGGCCAGGCTATGACTGGCCTGCAAAACAGCTTGGTCACTACCAACCAGAACGTGTCGGCCGCGCAGCAGGCGGCGCAGGATGCTTCCACCCTGGCCGGCGGGAAGGGCAAGGTGATTGTCCAGTCTGCTGCTCCTGCCGCAGCTGATCGCCTGGCACAGAACCTCTGGATCGATACGACGGGCAATGCCAACACGCCGAAACGGTGGAGCGGCAGCGCCTGGGTAGCGGTCACTGACAAGGTGGCCACCGATGCGGCAGCCGCTGCGGCCAATGCGTTGTCGGTTGCGCAGACCAAGGCCGATGCCTCTGCTGTTGATTCGCTGTCCACGACCGTGTCTCAGCACGGCAACACGATCACGTCGCAAGGCCAGGCACTCACTGGCCTCAACAATAGCCTGACCACCACCAACCAGAACGTCACTGCAGCCCAGCAGGCAGCCCAGTCCGCGTCGGACCTGGCCGGCGGCAAGGGCAAGGTGCTGTTCCAGGCAACAGCACCGGCGGTAGCCGATCGTGCGGCCCAGAACCTCTGGATCGACACTACCGGCAATGCCAACACCCCGAAACGCTGGAACGGCAGTGCCTGGGTGGCCGTGACAGATAAGGTGGCCACGGATGCGGCGGCTGCAGCGGCTGCGGCAAGCGCGCTGGCGCAGACCAAGGCTGATGCCTCTACCGTGACCGCTTTATCCAATACGGTCACCCAACAAGGCAACACGATTACTGCGCAAGGTCAGGCGCTGACGAGCGTGCAGGCTTCGGTCGGCAGTCTTGCCGGGAGCGGGTCCAACCTGCTGCCTTCACCTTATAGCTGGCTAACCTCAGCACTCCTGCCCGGTGTTGCGTCGGGAGGTCATGCGACAATTTCCGGTCTTGCGGTGCCTGAGTCAGATACCGGATTTGGCTACAGATTCAGCACCAATGCCGGAACTGTCGTGACCACCAGTCTTTACTTGATGCTATCGGCTACCAACAACGCGGCCGGGCGGAACATCCGCATCGAGCCGGGTACCTACTTGGTTTCAATGTATATCCAGGTCAGTGCGGAGAGTCGTGGCCGTGTCTCACTGTACGATGGGACGCACCGCTACTCCCCGGTGGTGCCACTGTTCACGACACGAACCCGGGTGACATTCCCTGTGACGGTAACGGGTAGCGCCCTGGTATCTCTTACCATTTATCCAAACACAGATGCGCTGGCTGGAATTGTCGCGATCATCGACTCGGTAATGGTCGAAGCTCGCATCGGTGAGAGCAATACGCCGTCTCCCTATTTGGCGGGTCCAACGGCTGGCCAAGTTGGGGCACTTGCTTCGACTGTCCAGTCCATCGACGCTCGAGTCTCGCAAACTGAATCAGGTGTTAGTAGCCAGGGGAGTGCAATTACCGGTCTGCAGAATAGCCTGACGACCACTAACCAAAATGTCACGGCGGCCCAGCAGGCCGCGCAAGCGGCTTCCGACCTTGCAGGTAGCAAGGGCAAAGTCATCGTGCAATCGGCCGCCCCTGCGACGGCTGACCGCCTGGCGCAAAACCTGTGGATCGACACCACCAGCGGGGCCAACACCCCCAAACGGTGGAGCGGTTCTGCCTGGGTGGCGGTGACAGATAAAGTCGCCACCGATGCGGCGGCCGCCGCGGCCAACGCGCTGGCACTGGCGCAGACCAAGGCCGACGCAACCGCCGTGAATAGCCTGGGTACCCGGGTGACGAGCGCGGAGGGAAAGATCGAGGCGCAGGGAACGGCGCTGACGAATGTGCAGGCAGCGGTAGGGAACATCGCGGGCAGCGGGTCCAACCTGATGCCTGCCGAGTACGCGGTGTTTGGCGCTACAGTGCCTGCTCTGGTGCTGGGCGGCGGGCAGACAGCCTCGGTTGAGCCTGACCCGCATGGCTTCAATAGCTATGTGCTGCGGCTACTCCAGACTTCCGGCTCCGGCACGACCTACTTTGCCCCGAACAACATTTACTCGGGTGCCAACATTGCCCTGAAGAACAAGAAGTACATCCTGGCTTGGGACGCCAAGAGTACTTCCGGTGCCAAGCAGATGCAGGTCAGCCTGCGCACGATCACCGCGGACGGTGTGGTCAGGTTTGCGCCTGGCCAGGACGTTGCTATCACCGATCAGTGGGCTCGGTATAGCGTTTTGTTCGATGTTACCAGCCCTGCATTTGTAGCTGATCGGATGGTCGTGTGCGTGTCTGCATCTGCCAATCCAAAGGACGGGATTGCCGTTCTGGTGGACCGTCTCATGCTCGAGGAGCAGGTTGGGGCTGGCGTGGAGCCATCCACGTTCACGGTAGGCAACAGCGCCGGCCAGGTCGGCGCCCTGGCAAACGCTGTCAGCCAGCTCGATGCCCGAGTGGTGCAGACTGAAACCGGATTGACCTCGCAGAGTACTGCGCTCACCGGTCTGCAGAGCAGCTTGACCACCACCAATCAGAACGTGACTTCGGCCCAGCAAGCTGCGCAGTCTGCGTCGGATTTGGCTGGAGCGAAGGGCAAGGTGCTGTATCAATCAGCCGCCCCGGCTGCAGCTGACCGTCTTGCGCAAAACTTGTGGATCGATACGACCGGCAACGCCAATACGCCGAAGCGCTGGAACGGCTCGGCGTGGGCCGCGGTGACTGATAGAGTCGCCACCGATGCAGCAGCCGCTGCTGCGGCTGCGAACGCCCTGGCTGCCACGAAAGCGGATGCCTCGGCGGTTCAATCGCTGCAAACGACTGTGACGCAGCAGGGCAACACCTTGTCATCGCAAGGCAGCAGCATTGTCAGCATCAGCGCAGCGCTAGGAAACTCGGCTCAGGAGGATGTGCTGCTTAATCCGACCTGGAACGCGGCAGGGCAACTCAAGACCGAAAACGGCGCCATCTACCAGACGGACTATGCGAACGCCACTGATTCCGGCGTGCCCCCCAATGCTCCTGCAGAGAGGCTTCTGTGGCGCCTGAAGAAGGCGGCCGATACCGGCTGGGGTGGTAACGTTCTGTTGTCGACCAACAAGATCGGTGATACCTACCAGATCTTCAGTCGGGCAAACGCTGGGGATGTGATTAACCTGTCGTGCCACATGTTCTGTGAGAACGCGGCGACAAACGCAGGGAAGGTCGCTATCACCCCGGTCGATGCTGCCGGCGAAACCATGGGTGTCGGGAACATTCGAATCCTGGGCTACGTCGCAGCTACTGGCGGCTGGCAGTTCCTTTCGGCCCAGTACAAGGTCCCGGCTGGGGCGTCTGGATTCAGGATCTATGTTGTGCCTGAGGGTGTAGCGCCGGTTGGCTTCAAGATGTGGGTCGCCAATCTGAAGGTTAGCCGGCAGGGCGCGGGCGAGTCGGCGTTGGCTTCGGCCACCCAGGCGCTCGACTCCAGAGTGTCGCAGACCGAGACCGGATTGACTTCGCAAGGCTCGGCCATCACCGGCCTGACGAACAGCCTTTCTACTACCAACCAGAACGTCACCGCGGCACAGCAAGCGGCGCAAGCTGCTTCGGACCTGGCGGGCGGAAAGGGCAAGGTGATCATCCAGAGCGCCACGCCAGGCACGGCTGACCGCCTGGCCCAGAACCTCTGGATCGACACCACGGGCAACGCCAACACGCCCAAGCGGTGGAGCGGCAGTGCCTGGGTCGCGGTGACTGACAAGGTGGCAACGGACGCCGCTAACGCTGCCGCGAGTGCACTGAGCCAGGTCGCCGCCAAGGCTGATGCGTCAACGGTCCAGGCGCTGACCAACACGGTCACCCAGCAGGGCACAACCATCACGGCGCAAGGCAGTGATATCACCAACATCAAGGCATCGGTCGGTGTGGTTTCGGCTGAAAACCTGCTGTTCAACCCGGCGTTTGCGGAGGGTCCGGTGTTCTCTGGTTCGCCAGGGTTCAGCGTGCTGGCGCGCAACGATGCTTCGGTGCCTGCTGGGGCGCCGTCACCCCGGGTGGTGAAGTGGCCCGTGGCAACGTCTACGGGCAACAATTACCTTGGCTTCCAGAGTGCGTTGAACGTGCGGCCGCCGGAAAACGCGGTGTCCTCGCAAATCGCGGTCGCTGGCGGTGAGGTCTACGACTTCGAGCTGTACGCCTACAGTTCCGTCGCGCGTCAGCATGGGTTGTGGATTCAGTTCTACGATCTCGACGGAACGAGCGTTGGCCACAACTGGGTGGTTGCCGCAGGTGACGGGGTTCGCCTTACGAATATTGCGCAAACCTGGACGAAGCTGACGGGGCAGGCCACGGTACCGGCCGGCTGTGTGCGAATGGCGATGACGTTCCGCGTATCGGTAGGCGATGCCGCCGATGTGTTCCTGTCCTCGCCGATCGCACGCAAGCGCGCCGGCCAGGACAATGCCCAGGCGAGCGCACTGCAATCGGTCGACGCCCGTGTGTCGGTGACAGAGGGCGCGGTCTCCAGCCAGGGATCGGCCATCACCCAGCTGAACAACGCCGTGGCAGGGAAGGCGGACAACAGCGCGCTGCAAAGCCTACAGGGTACCGTGACCCAGCAGGGCAACACGCTGAGTTCGCAGGGACAGGCAGTCACCCAGCTCCAGAGCTCCATCAGTGGCATTGGGGGCAGTGGTTCCAATCTGCTGGCGGATGACTACAGCTGGCTCACTTCCACCACGCTTCCGGCCACGTCAGTGGGTAGCGGTGTGACGCGGGAGGGGGTGGCGGTACCGGATGCCGATTCCGGCTTCGGCTACCAGGCCGGCAGCAGCACCAATAGCTTTCTGATGCTGAGCCCGACCAACAACCTGGCCGGCTGGAACGTGCGGATTGAGCCTGGCGTGTACCTGGTGTCGATGTACATCCAGTGCAGCGCTGCCACCAACGGGCGCATCTCGCTTTACAACGGCACGCATCGGTATGGGCCCACGCTTGCCCTGCCGACGACGCGGACACGTGTGACCTTCCCGGTCACAGTCACGGACAGCGCCAAGGTCGGCATCACCATCTACTTCAACATGAGCGCTGTTTCCGGGCTCACGGCCATCATCGACTCGGTGATGATCGAGAAGCGGGTGGGGGAGAGCAGCACGCCTTCGCCGTTCGTGGCTGGACCTTCCGCGCGAGCCGTGAGCGGGCAGGCCACGGCCATCAGCCAACTGAACACCACGGTGAACCAGCAAGGGACTGCGATCACCGCTCAGGCCAGCCGCCTGGATGGGCTGTATGTCCAGGTGAACCCGGAGATGGAGGGCGATAGCACCGGTCTGGCTGGCGCTACCGGCAGCCTGGTCGGTATCTGGACCGAACAATCGGCCCGGATTGAGGATGGTGTCGCCATGGGCAAGCGGGTGGACACTGTCCAGTCGCAGGTCGGCGATGTAGAGGGTTCGGTGCAAGCTGTGAGTGCATCGGTGCAGCAGGTGTCGGAGACGATCGCCGGGGTTGATGGACGGGTCTCGGCCATGACCACGATCAAGGCTGAAACCATCACAGGCGGGCGCAAAGTGATGGCCGGCCTTGCAATAGGGAGCGATGGGCAAACAGGAGAGATCCTGGCCTTCGCTCAGCGCTTTGCGATCGTCGACGAGTCGTCTGGGCAGGTGACCCTGCCGTTTGTTGTTTCGAACGGACAGGTGTTCATCAACCAGGCGGTGATCAACCAGGCGTTTATCCAAAACATCGTGGCCGGCATGACAATCCGCTCCCAGGCGGTGAACTCACAAGGGCTGCCCTTGCTGGAGCTGAACTTTGTGACGGGGGCAGTGAGTATTCGTGGGCAGGATGCCAACGGATCGACGCTGCTCAATAACGGCGGCTTGTACGTATACGACGCCAACGGCATAGAGCGTACGGCGGTGGGGAGGCTTACCTGATGGCTGATCTGTACGGACTTCGGACGCGGGATGCGTCCGGGGTCATTACTCTCGATACCACGATCACCTCGGTGCGATCGTTGAAGATGATGCAGGTGACCGGCAACGGCGCATTCGACCAGTACATCTCGATACCGGAGATCCAGGCGCAATCCTTCGTGGTGGTGGATGCGTTGTATGACGGAGGCGAAAACACGACCAGCCCTCAAGCCTGGTTCTCGACGGGGCAGTTGCAGCTGCGGCAGCCCTACACCCGCGCTTGGCAAGTGATGATCCTTTCGCTGGGTGGCGAGCCATTCGCTGCTCCTGGCTCCTATGGCATCCGCGCTTCGAACAACAACATTCGCACGCAGATCGATTCGGTCAACCAGGTGCTCACGGTTCGCCACAACGGCAGATTCAACATTGGCTTTCAAGGTCCTGGTAGCAAAAACCAGATCCAATGGGCCGATGTGGACTTTGCCTCGCCCATCACCACGTACGAAAGGCCTTTGGTCTTTCTCAACGCGGACAACTACATGATGGTGGGCAACTTCTCGGTCAAAGGTAGTCCTGGGAACTGGACGGGATTTCGGCTGAAGGCTTGGAACAATCAGGTGGCACACGGAGAGACTGCGCTCTATCCCATGATGATCAACTGGTATTGCGCAAGTTATCTAACGCCGTCTACCCCGTCGGGGGAATACGGGGCATCGGTCCGCAACAGCTCTGGAAGCAGGACCTTTGTCACTACTGCTAACCTAGCCCTACTCAATGGGCAGCCAGCCTCCAGTTCATTTGTTCAAGCGGGCGATCCGATAGCGAGTGGCGCCTATTACTGCCCGAGCCAGCAGATGCCTTGGACCGGTAACTATCAGGATTATGTTCTGGCCAATGCGCTGTTTTCAGTAACCAACATCGGACAGACCACGCAGCCACTGCGCGCTAACTTTGGCGGGTTCCTGCCCGGTAACAGGTCGGTGTTGCAGATGTATTGCGATAACGGCTCTGGTATTAACCCGCTTACGGCTAATGGGCGGACGCTGTTTGCGTCCAGGCCAATGAAGCCACTTTGAGGCAGCATAATGACAAAACAAGTGATCAACCTTGGCACCGCGCCGAGCGGTACAGGTGGCGATGATCGACGCAGTGCCTGGATCAAAGCGATTGCGAACTTTGACGAGATCTACGCAGCGCTCGGTGGTAACTCGATACCTGCAGCGCTTCCAGTTGCGAAAGGCGGCACGGGCGGAACTACTGCAGCTGCTGCGCGGACAGGCCTGGGCCTCGGCGCAGCGGCTGTAGCAGCTATTCTCGGCAACGTAGCGTCAGGCACAGCGCTCCAGCAAGTGATCACCAACGCCAACGGCACGGCTTACCGATTCGCTAATGGGATGCAGGTGTGCGTGCTACCGCGGGGAAGTGGGGCTCAAACGGCCTCGGTGGGGGCGACAGCGGTAGGGAACTTTCTTTGGACATTCCCGGCGCCGTTCGCCAATTTGAATTACAGCCCCGCAGCGTCATTTGAGCCAATGCAGAGCGTGGACCACTTCGGCTATATCCACACCGGGAACTGGGGGACGGCGTCCTGCACCCTTTGGGTCCGTAACGGCCCAGCTGTTGCACAGGCATTCATTGTATCGGCCATTGCAGTTGGGAGTTGGCAGTAATGAAAATCAGTTTTTCTCCATCCTATCGGGACTATCCGCTTTCGTTATACCGAGTGGGAGACGTCCTGTACCTCAACGGAGAGCAGTTCGATTTCTCCAATCTCCCGGAAGGAGCAACTCTTCCACCTGGCGCTGTCAACAGCGAGTGGTTCAAGGGAGAGGTCACCCGGATGAATGGCGAACTCGAGTTCACTCTAATCCTGCCCCACGGATTAAACGCTCCGGAATCGACCCGCTTCCCTCAGGCCATCACCCTCTTTGGCGATGGCACTGTTCAACTCCCCCCCTACAACATCGAGGTAGAAAATGCAGATCGACTGGAGCCAGATGGTGACTCGGGAGATGAAGGAGCAGCAGCACACACAAGTCTTGGCGGCCAAGGTGACCCAGCAAATCCAGAGCCTCAGACAGGTAGCTGATTCCGCTATTGCGCCTCTCCAGGATGCTGTTGAGCTGGAGGAAGCCACCGAGGCCGAGGCAGCAGCACTCAAAGGCTGGAAGCGCTACCGGATTGCATTGAATCGCCTGCACGAGCAGGCCGGCTATCCCGAATCGATCGACTGGCCGGCACAGCCCGCCTGACCCTTAGCGTTACCTCAACCCCAACCGCCGCCCGGCGGTATTTTTTTGCCTGGAGAAAACCCATGCCTTTCATCGTCATCGACACCACCAACGACTACAACCCGCTGAACAAGCGCCAGTTCTCCACCGAGGCTGAGGCCGAAGCGGCTGCTACTCAGGAGCTGCGGGCCAATCCACGGGTAGTTCTGTCCACCGCGAAGGTGCTCAAGGTCTTCAAGGCTGAGGTCACGGTCACCGCCCAAGAGCCTGCCGAGGTTGAACCGCAAGTGCCGGCGGAGGAGCCAGCATGATGGCAACCCCTCGCGGCGTCCGGAACAACAACCCCGGCAATATCGATTTCAACCCACGGAATGGCTGGCAGGGTCAGTTGGGCGTCGAGGAGGGCGTGGCCAAGCCGCGCTTTGCCCGGTTCGACTCTCCCGAGAACGGTATCCGGGCCTTGGGTAAGCTGTTGCTCAACTACCGGGGTAAGGACGGTATGCCTGGCGTCGGCCGCCCAGGCATCGACACTCCCCTGGAGTTCATCAGCCGCTGGGCACCGTCCAGCGAGAACAACACGCTGGCCTATGCCCAGGCCATTGCCAAGCGCCTAGGCGTGGGCGTCCGCGACTCCATCGACATCTCCAAGCCACAGGTGCTGCGTGAGGCCGTGGTCGGCATCATCGTCCACGAGAACGGCGGCAACCCCTACAAGGCCGAGGTGATCGACGAAGGTATTCGGCGGGCACTGGCATGAAGGGCTGGGCCATATTGACGTTTGCTGTACTGCTGGCATCCCACGGTGCGGCCTATCAGCACGGTCGCTCGGTAGAGCGAGCGAACGCCGGAGAGGCATCAGCGCAACGAGACAGCGGTGACCGGCTTGCCGAGGTGATCGGCGAGCGAAGTGCCCGGCAGGAAGAACAGCGACGCGCCGCAGCGCAGGAGGAGGCGAGAGCCCATGCCCAGGAAGAACGAACGATTGCTGATGCTGGCGCTGTTGACGCCGATGCTGCTGGCCAGCGGCTGCGCAGTGAAACCACCCAATTCGCTGCCGCCGTCAGTTGCCCCGGCCAGGATACCGCCGTTATCGCCAGAGGCCAGACAGCCACCCGCGCCGCCATGGTGCTCTCCGACCTGTTCGCACGGGCTGATGAAAGAGCGGGAGAGCTGGCGGCAGCGCTTGACCAGGCCAGAGTTGCCGGCCAGCAGTGCGAGCGTGAGTACGACGCCCTAGTCGCAAAGCGGGCGGCAGTAAGTGCCCGCGAATAAATTCGAAAGCTTCATGCAAAGAGAGCGGCCACCGGGGATGCGTCAACATCCCTGCTGACCGCCGAACCCGCAGACCATACCTGCAAGCCCAGCCAAGGCTCCCGCTCTGTGCACAAAGCACGGCGAGCCTAGCACCTGTTTATCCATACAGTAAAGGTTTGCAAATTGACTAACCCAATTATCCCTTGGATGGGCGGCAAGCGCCGCCTGGCCGACCGCTTGATTCCGCTTTTCCCTGCTCATGAATGCTATGTCGAGGTCTTCGCCGGCGGCGCCGCCCTCTATTTCATGCGCCCGCAACCCGCCCAAGTGGAGGTCTTGAATGATCTCAACGGCGACCTGGTGAATCTATACCGAGTAGTCCAGAACCATCTGGAGGAGTTTGTCCGGCAGTTCAAATGGGCGCTGTCGTCACGGCAGATCTTCGAGTGGCAAAAGATGGCGAGACCGGAGACGCTGACCGATATCCAGCGCGCGGCCCGTTTCTTCTATCTGCAGCAGCACGCCTTCGCTGGGAAGGTTACTGGGCAGACATTCGGTACCGCCACCACTGGCCCTGCCATCAACCTGCTGCGCATAGAAGAGAACCTTTCTGCAGCCTGGCAAAGGCTGGCCGGCACCTACGTGGAGAACCTTTCATGGCTCGACTGCGCTGAGCGTTATGATCGAGCGCATACGTTCTTCTACATGGATCCGCCTTATTGGCAGACCGCAGGCTATGGGGTCGACTTCCCGTTCGATCAATATGAGCGCATGGCCGAGTTCATGCGCACATGCAAAGGCAAGGTGATGGTGAGCATCAACGATCACCCTGATATTCGCCGTGTTTTCGATGGCTTCCACTTTGAGTGCGTGGATATTCGCTACACAACGACCAACCAGCGTCAGGGCAAGGCTGAGATGGCCGGTGAGTTAATTATCATGAACTGGACGCCAGCGGAGTTGGGGCAACTGTTCTGAAATACAGAGTTTTTTGTCCTTTGCAGATGCTTGGCTCGTTTTACCCTATGCTTGTTATCAGCTGCTAGGAGTGACTTGTGGTCAAGCGTTCTTTCATTGGGATTGTTGAGGCCGGCGAGGCTCTGATTCAGCAGGCGATCGACGCCATGAGGGAGTTCCGGGCGGCTGAGGCCGCTAACGCGCCTGCTGAAGAAGTGGAGCGGCTACGCCTTGTCGCGGACTCCCTCTACCATGCAGTCATCGATTTTCAGCTGATCGAAGCCAAGCATCCGCCTGATACTATCCATTGAAAAGCGACTGCTGAAAGAGGGCTCCGTAATGTCAACAGCTCCTTCGGTACTGTTCCCAGATCATCAGATGTACACCGATGCAGTCGAAGCACTGAAGCGTTATCACCAAGCACAGACCGATGGCGCGTCACCCCTTGAGATTGAGCGACTACGACTGATCGCAGAATCCCAATTTCAGGCAGTCACCGACTACCAGCTTAGAGCTCTAGGTTGCCCTGGCGGCTCTCCTCACTGACCGGTTCAATCAGTTCTGGCCCTTGGTTGCGCACGTTGCCGACCGCTTTACCTACAGGGAACCAGCGAAAATCCTGAGCGGGCCGGCATCCTGCCTCGACGATCTCCGTCGCGCGCTCAGGCGTTGTGGCTGGGTCTAACCATTCCTTGGCCACTTCTGGCGTCAGCACTAGGGGCTTTCTGTCGTGGATGTCTACGAGCCCTTGATCGGCTGCTGCTGTGATGATCACGAACCCATCGTGCTCATCCGGCTCGAGGCTCTGGTGCACCTCAGCAAGTGCAGCGAAGTACAGCGGGGCGCCGTCGGCGCCCGTGATGTAGTAGGGCTGTTTGCGCTTCGGGTCCGCTAGATCAGGGAGCCACTCAAACCAGCCATTTGCAGGCGCCAGGGCTCTGCCGTTCGGCCACAGGCCCTTAAAGAATTTTCCTGTCACCACTGTCTCGGCCCGAGCATTGATCGGATCAGGACGTTTCCCCTTCGCCCAAAATGGCGACCATCCCCACTTGACCCGATCCACGCACAGTCCACGATCTACCTGGCGTATGACCTCGACGCGGGTAGACGGCGCCACGTTGTAGCGACTGATTGGCTCGTGGTCGTAGCCATTTATCACGACCAGGTCCAGCGATAGCTGGCGCAGGTAGTGATCCATTGACTCGTAGATCGAGTACCGTCCGCACATATCTACCTCTCGCCCGTCAGAATTTTCGCCGCCTAGGATTGACCGGGCGACCGATGCCGGATTTACTGTATATGCATACAGTTTGCATTGGACCTTCCATCATGACCATCACATTTCTTGGTACGCCCACTGGCGGTACCGAACCGCTACCGCTGTATTCGTTTCACGTCCCAGCCGGTTTCCCTTCGCCTGCTGCGGACCATTTGGAAGGTCATATTTCCCTTGATGAGCTATTCGACCTCCGCGCGCCTCATGTGTATCTGGTAAAAGTTGAAGGCGACAGCATGCAAGGCGCTGGCATCTACTCTGGCGACCTCGTCATCGTAGACCGCGGCCGTGAGGCAGAGCACGACGACATTGTCATTGCTGCCGTTAACAGCGAGCCGGTGTGCAAGCGTTTGCACCGACGCGACGGCGTGGTGATCCTCAAGTCGGAGAATCCGGCGTATCCGCCGCGGTACATCATGGAAGGCGATGATCTCGTCGTATGGGGCGTTGTGCGTTACAGCGTTCGTGATCATGCGCAGTGACCAGGTGTTTGCGCTTATCGACTGCAACTCGTTCTACGCGAGTTGCGAGCGGGTGTTTCGACCAGACCTGGCCAAGACCCCGATCGTCGTACTGAGCAACAACGATGGCTGCGTGATTGCCAGGTCATACGATGCAAAGCCTTTCGTGAAGATGGGCGAACCGTTTTTCCAGGCGAAGGACAAGCTACGCCGGCACGGCATCATGGCTTTCAGCAGTAATTACGCGCTGTACGGTGACATGAGCGAGCGCGTCATGACGCTGATTGAGTCGATGGTGCCTGCCACCGAGATCTACAGCATCGACGAGTGCTTCGCAGACCTATCGGGTATTCAGGAAAACCTGACCCAGTTCGGGCGAAAGCTGCGGTCTAGGATTCTCCAGTGCACCGGAATCCCCGTGGGTGTCGGCATTGCCGGCACCAAGACACTTGCGAAGCTAGCCAATCACACCGCCAAACGGCTGCAGGCACAAACCGGCGGAGTGGTGGATATCACCGATCCGTTCAAGCGCGACTGGGTGCTACGGAATACCGAAGTGAAAGAGGTGTGGGGCGTAGGCCGGCGGATGACCGCCCACCTTGAGGCGATGGGCATCCACACGGCGATGGATTTAGCCAAGGCAGACGCCTGGACACTGCGACAGAAATTCAGTGTGGTGGTCGAGAAAACTGCCCGCGAGCTGGCGGGTACGCCGTGCTTAGAGCTGGACGAGGCCGAGCCCCCGAAACAGGAAATCTGCTGCAGCCGGATGTTCGGGAAGCGTCTTACTGAGCTGGCGCCCATCAAGCAGGCAGTGGCCACGTACGTTGCCCGAGCAGCGGAAAAACTCCGGGCCCAGGGTTCAGTGTGCAAGCGCATGCGTGTCAGCATCCGCACCGGCATGTTCAACCCGGACGAGGCGCACCACGCTCAGGGCGCCCTGGTTGAGCTTCCATATCCCACCTGCGACACGCTGCTGATGACCCGGTTGGCCACAGAAGCGGTCGACCGTATCTTTAGGCCCGGATTTCGGTACAGCAAGGCCGAGGTACTGCTGATGGACCTGCGGCAACCAGGTGAATTTTCAGAGGACTTGTTTGCGCTTAAGCAATCGGTTGAGTGTGGCCGATTGATGCAGGTGATGGATGACATCAACGAGCGTTGGGGGAGGGGGACAATGCGGGCCGCCAGCGTGCCAGCGACGCCAGACTGGGGAATGAGGAGGGAGATGATGAGCCAATCCTATACGACGCGGATCGATCAACTGTGGACGGTCAAGTGTTGAACCTGCCAGCGGCCTGGCTGGCCGAACTCAATGATCAATCGGCCTTGGTCGCAGATCCTGATGGTCGGGCAGCTGTGCTCGCCGAGATCGCGATTTCCGCGCACAGACGCAGCGACGTTGATCCAGACCAGTTGGCCGACATGCTGGAGTTTGCTGAAGCTGCCAGGCTGTGGGCGCTGACTGAGCATGAAGAGGCAGCTTGAGCCGCCGAGAGGGCTGGGTAGTGAGGTGGAGCTGTCTAAAACTGCTGAAAGGTATCTAGGTTTTGCTGTGGGAATGTCGGCGGAACTGATGGAAGAGTATTAGACAGCTTAGACTCACTGGCCGCAGATGGCGCGGCCAGAGGTCGATTACTTCCGCTACTGCTGCAGTATAAGGCGTGTTGGCTGGGGATAAAGCGAGCAAGTACAATTCTTTGTGCCATTGATCATAAATATCTTTGGATGTGGCGTTAGCACACGCATCTATATTTGAGTCTTGTCATCTTTGCTCAGCTATATAGAACTGATGTTCTAAATCCACGAAAACGACGTAAAATGTATTTGAATCAAAGTCGGAGCCATTAAGGCCTTTGAACCTTTTGTTAGTTTCAGGAGGTATTGTGAAGCCAACTAGGCGGGTCATATTTTCAAGTCTAAACCTAGCCCAGTTTACGTCCATTGGAACATGTTTTGGTCTAAGAAATCCCGAGTTCTCAGGAAAGTCTCCGTAGTCAGCTAGTATCTTGAGGCCTCCGCCTCCGCAGCGCTGAGTCCTCCAGTAATTTAAGTCGTTTCTAGAGAAGTTTTTTAGTTTTTCAAATAAGGCCGCAAGCGAGGCCTGGTCGAGATCCGAGAAGCTCACCGCCGCATTTTGGGAGTCGTCGAAAAAAGAAAAATTATATTTACTTCTGACAGTGATATCGTGTTCTTCCAGATTGTTTGTGGGGAATGTGTCTATAAATTTTTTGCGGTGGGGGTTGTTTTTCCCGTACTTCATAATTTGGGCACCCCGCCTAACTTGCCTTCTCTGTACAGATTAGAAATAGGTCGATCATTACGTATTACCTCGCTAGGGATCTCGTCCAAGCGGTAGCAGTAACTCTCTCCATTGACTTTGTCCACCAAAATGGTTCTGTACTTTCCAAGGTGATCGATTATCTCAAGGTTGTGAGACGTAAATATGAATTGCGCATCCTTTTGATTAGTGTTTCTGTCTGTGAAGAGGTCGACGAGAATTGGCAGTAATTCAGGATGAAGGTGGGTATCAAACTCATCCATTACCAGCACACCCCCGGTAAGTAAGACATTCCAGTACTGAGTCAAGCGCTTAAATAAGGCTTGAGTTCCATCTGACAAGTCGTAGATGGTAAGCCAGTTTTTACTGTATTGAATGTCATCGCAGTAGAATATTGGGAAAAATTCACGATCCCCTTTTTCGTTGGTGCGATCGAGGATGTCTATGCGTGTTATGCTTGGGTCGCATTTGTTTATGATTCTAGTTGTAAATTCGAGTGCCTCGGGAGAGTCGGAGTAATACTGGCTAGCCTCCTTGTAGCAATATATTTCAGCATCTGAAAGGGCGCCGCGGGCACCAACGTTGCCGATGATGTTCCCAAAATAATCATATATATTTTCAATGTCGTTACCAATACTTTCAAGTTTGAAATTTGGCACGGTATTTATTAGGGATGCATATGGCTTTAGTGAGATTAGGTCGAGATCTGAATATTCCGAGGTCCTTTTTGTAATCTGGTTCTTTATGCGTTCGATGATGGGCGTTTTTCTGGATTTTTTTTTATAGATCGTTTCGCGTAGAATCTCTTTTTTTGTAAGCTCTATCTCGTAGGTGTATCTTATGGCCTTAGTCTCGAATTCGATGTAAAGCTCTACTGGGTCGTCGTTGTCAAAAAAGCTTTCTACATATAAACTTTCACGGTTTGCAATGAAAGTGCGATGACCTAAGTAGTTAAAAAAGTCTAAGGCTTTTAGAATTTGAGTTTTACCAGAAGAGTTTGCCCCTTTGACACCTATTACTGATGATGTCGATCTTCCCATGGAGATATCTTTTGGAACCTTCGAATTGAGTTCGAAAGAAATGTCAAAGCCATCCTTGAAAGACCAAAAATTTTTTGCGCCGAAAGACAAGATCATATGCATCCTAATTTGGTTTCGTGACAAATACGTCATAAACTAAGCTTAAGGGAATTTTCTAGGTGATGCTAGGATTTTTTCTTTGGTTTTAGGCTCCAGTCGGGCGCCGGGCGCCGGGCGAGTGGGGCCGGTGATAGCGCCAAAAACTCGGAACTGAACGACCAAATTCGTTGGTGATCGGCTTTAGGTGGAAAAAACGATCGTGCCGGAGTTGATCGGAGCCATCCACCGTCGTCCTACGGTTAATGCAAGGGGCTGTGCGACAGGCTCTGAATAGGAAGAGATGGAGTTCAAGGGGACTGCTGCACTACAGCGACATGGCCTTCAAGCTTCGGCCCCTGGCGCGGGAATAAGTGAAGCCGCCCGTGAAATCGCGCTCGGCGTAGCGGCGTTTTCTCGCGGGCCTGGAACGCGGAGGTTTTGACTCTGGAGGCAGGACAATCGGTTGCAAAACTGGAATGGAACTCCTTGGATTACGAGGCCTATGGCGTACCGTTCCGTGGTTGTTTTGGAGTCGATATCGGCGTGCAATCGGCATGGCTTGGGCGTCTACCCCACGGTCTTGAGATCCGCTGCCTGCCCGCCAGATCTCGTACCAATTTTTGTACCAATGGCTGTGTTTTTCAGTGGGACGCAGTGTGACGGGATGGGCTGGAAGGCCCGTAAACTCGGGCTTTCCGCACTTTCGAAAACTCGTCAAACCTCAAAAAACATTTGTGGAGTATGGTCGAAGTGCTGTCGATTGCTCGTTGAAGCGACCCGGCGAAATGAAAAAAGCTTCATGCTGGATCGGTTCTGCCGCCTCCGCTCGTCGGATCACACGGGCAAAAAAAGGCCCGCCAAGCGGCGGGCCATAAGGTAGGGAGCAACGCACAACAAATACTGTCAAGCGACCAGGGTATCTGGCTGCAACTGGTCGGCCAGGGCTTGAGCCGAGGCGCGGGTCGCCAAGGGGCCGCTCACGGGTTCACCGTTACGCATCAGGTACCAGCAGGCCAGCAGGCCCTGCTGGCGCAGTGAAGGGGGGACGGCGCTGCCGACGACGGACATGATCTGGATAGTGGCCATGTGGACCTCCTGTAAAACATGGCCCTACCTTACGCAGCGGCCGCAGCGGTTTGAAATTAACTGAGTTGATAGTGATCATTGGTTTTATCAACGATCACCAACGGGGTGACCCGTAGTACACCGGGGGCGGGCCGTAATAAGGGCGATAGCCCGGTGGCGGCGGGGCCGGTGCATAGTAGGGCTGGTAGTACACCGGCTGCGGCGGCGGCTGTACGTAGACCGGCTGCGGTGCGTAATAGACTGGCTGGCGCTCCACATACACGGTGCGATCACGCCCGCCATAAACCGTTGCCCCCACCACGGCACCGACCACCGCCGCGCCGAACAGCGGGCCGGGTCCATACCAACCACCGCCACCACCATGGCCACCATGGGCAGCAGCTTGTCCGCTGATGGCCAGGGCACCGACCAGCAGGGCGATTACGGGAATGTGACGGTTCATAAAGCGTCCTCGCAGGGCAACCCCACAGATGGGGCCCTAATACTATGACTCTGCCTCTGTCAGCTGGGCACAGGGAAACGGTAAAGGTTGTGTAAGGGACGACAAGCGGCTGCGTCTGATACGCTGAACAAACGATTCAGTTCTGAAAATGGAGCAGGTTATGTCGACAACTCCCAGCAGAGACACGGTGCTTTGCATCTCCTTGGCCGGGCGGCCCGGCACCTTCGGCGTGCGCTTCCACAACCACCTCTACCAACAGTTGGGGCTGGACTTCTACTACAAGGCCATGAGCACTGACGACCTGCCCGCGGCGGTCGCAGGCATTCGTGCCTTGGGCATTCGCGGGTGCGGGGTGTCGATGCCTTACAAGGAAGCCTGCATGGCCTTGGTCGACGAGGTGGACCCGTCCGCTGCGGCAATCGAGTCGGTCAATACCCTGGTCAATACCGGTGGCCATCTGAAGGCCTACAACACCGATTACCTGGCGGTTCGGCAGTTGCTGGCGCAACACGAGGTCGCCCCGGCGACTGCGTTTGCTCTGCGCGGCAGTGGTGGCATGGCCAAGGCGGTGGCGAGTGCCTTGCGTGATGCGGGCTTTACTCAGGGCACGATCGTCGCGCGCAATGAACAGGCGGGGCGGCAACTGGCGGATGTTTGTGGTTATCGCTGGGTGGCCGAGCTCGGAGACCTGTGCCCGCCGATGCTGATAAACGTGACGCCGATCGGCATGGCCGGCGTGCAGGAGGCCAACGCGCTGGCCTTTAGCGAACAGGCCATTGCGGCAGCCGAGCGGGTGTTCGATGTGGTGGCCATGCCGGCGCAGACGCCGTTGATTCGCCGGGCCCAGGCATTGGGCAAGCCAGTGATCACGGGCCTGGAGGTGATTGCGTTGCAGGCGCTGGAGCAGTTCGTGCTGTATACCGGCGTGCGCCCTACGCGTGCGCAAGTAGAAGCAGCCGTCGCATACGCGCGCGACCCTCTGTAGGAGCAGCCTTGTGCTGCGAAGAGGCCGGTACAAGGATCATCAATCTCTGATCGCTGCATCGGCCTCTTCGCAGCACAAGGCTGCTCCTACAGGAGGGCGCGCTATGTTGCGTCAATCAGAAGGCTTTGTGCCCCTTGTCCAGCTGTTCATCCACCAGCGCACGGCCATGGGCCAGCGACACATGCTGGGCATTCTCAAGGTCTGAGAAGAACTTCATCGGCATCGGGATGCGCTTGCTGGTGTGCCCTTCAGGGTCGGTGATCAGGCAGCCGGCGGCATAGGGCAGGGGGGAGTCGGGGTGGGGCATCACACTGGCGGTGATGGTGTACTTGCGGTGCTCACAGTGAAGAGATTGCATCGTCCTTACCTCGCTGTGCTTATGAAACGGTTACCTTCATATACCACAGCAAGGGGCCGGGAGTTCCCGGCCCGACGAGCGAATAGCGTTGTGCCTCAGCCTTTGAGTTCGGTCGGCTGGATCACTTCGACCCAGTAACCGTCCGGGTCCTTGACGAAGGCCAGGTGATTCATGCGGCCATCCGCCAGGCGTTTCTGGAAGGGCACGTCGAGTGCTTCGAAGCGCGCACAGGCCTCACGCACGTCCGGCACCGAAACGCAGATATGGCCGAAACCGCGTGGGTCGGTGTTGCCGTTGTGGTAGGCAAAATCGGCGTCGTTTTCGGTGCCGTGGTTGTGGGTCAGCTCCAGAACGCCTGGGATCGACTTCATCCACTGGTGGCGCGCGGCGTCATCGGCAGGGATTTGCGCGGGGTCGACCAGGGCCAGGAAGTACAGGCTGAAGGCGGCTTCCGGGAAGTCGCGCTTGTCCACCAGGCGGAAGCCCAGAACACGGGTGTAGAAGTCCAGCGACTTCTCGATGTCCTTGACCCGCAGCATGGTGTGGTTGAAGACGAACTTGGAGGTGGCGGCATCCGGCTGCGCGGTGACGCCAGGCAGGGTTTGCAGATCGTGCAGGCTCATGGGAACTCCTGAGACGGGGCCGGTGCGCGGCACCGGCAAAACAGACAGGCTGGCCATGATACGGCAGTGAAGCGATTGCGCAAATGAAAGCGCCCTGCACGAGGCAGGGCGCTTGAATTAGAGGCCCGCATGTGCGGGCGCGTGGGGTCGCTAGTCCTTTAGCTGTCTCGATACTGAGCCAGCGCTTGTGAAAAAAGTGTGAAGTCCATGTGGACGTTTCATCAGCGTACCCAGCTTTCAACGGTGGCAGCGCCGTACTCTTCTTTCCAGGCTTTCAGCCCGCGATGGTTGCCGCCTTTGGTCTCGATCAGCTCGCCCGTGTGTGGGTTTTCATAGACCTTGACCACGCGTGGGCGGCGCTGTTGTTTGGGGGCTGCGGCAGCAGGGCGGGTGGCAGCCTTGGGGTCGAGGATGGCGATGATATCGCGCAGACCCTTGTCATAGCTTTTCATCAGGCCGACTAGTTTCTGCTCGAATTCGATTTCGCGTTTGAGGCCGGCATCCTTTTTCAGCGCTTCCAGTTGAGCCATTTGTTCCTGAAGCGCTTTTTCGGCAGCACGAAACTCTGCAAGTCTGGACACTGTAATCACTCCTGTACGTCTTTCGTGGCAGGGCGTGACGAACATTGAAGAAGAACAAAACGCCGGCCACGGGGGTGGGTTCCGCTGTTCGCTGATATCGAGTGTAGTCATTCATCGCTACTGGGTAAACTGCAAACTTTTTATAAGTAAGCACGGAACTTTACGGGTTTTCCATGCGCCAGTTTGTGACGACTTCGACGGGGCTGGCGAATGGCTCTAGACCAAGGTCCAATAGCCCGGAATAGAGCCTTTGAGCGATCATTTCAGATGATGCTCGGCCATTGTTCGAGCGTGTCGCAGTACCGCAGCAGGTGTTTGCTGCAGGTTGTTTTTCGCCTTTCTTTCTGGATATTTCCTCGCATGTTTGCCCCCCTCCCTCACGCCCCTGGGCGCCGTGTTGCCGGCCTGTTCCTTTTGTGTGCCGGCGTCAATGCCCAGGCCGCCGGTTTTCTTGAAGACAGCAGCGCCAAGGTCGAAGCGCGCAATGTCTACTTCAACCGGGATTTCCGTGACGGCCATAGCAGTTCCAGCCAGGGCGCGTCCAAGCGCGAAGAGTGGGCGCAAGGCTTTATTCTCAATGTTCAGTCGGGTTATACCCAAGGGCCGGTAGGGTTTGGCGTGGATGCGCTGGGCATGGTCGGCTTCAAACTCGATTCCAGCCCTGCGGACAGTAACAGCGGCCTGTTGCCGTCGTCTGGCCATGATCCACGGCACTCGGCCGATCAATACGCGAAGATGGGCTTGGCGGCCAAGGTCAAGGTGTCCAGCACCGTGCTCAAGTACGGCTCGATGATGCCGGATGTACCGTTGCTCAAGTACAACGATGGGCGCTTGTTGCCGACGATGTTCCATGGCGCGATGCTCACCTCTGAAGAAGTGCGCGACCTGAAGTTCACCCTGGCCCGCCTGGACAAGTACACCGCACGTGATTCCACCGATCGCCAGGACATTCGCGTGCACTGCAAGAACAAGCGCTATGCCTGCGACATCGAAGCCGACCACTTCGACCTGGCAGGCCTCGATTACCGTTTCAATGACCGGGTCAGCGCTCAGTATCAAGTGGCCAAGCTTGAAAACATCTATCGCCAGCACTTCCTTGGGCTGGTGGCTAGCCAGCCGTTGGCGGTAGGTAGCCTGTCGGCCGACTTGCGCGTGATCAAAAGCGACGACATCGGCAATGCCCGCGCTGGTGACATCGACCACCGCGCCTTCAGTGGCATGCTCGGCTACAGCCTGGGCGGCCATAAGGTCAGTGCCGGCTGGCAGCGCATGTACGGCGAAAGCGCCATGCCTTACCTGGATGGCAGCAACCCGTACCTGGTCAACTACGCCCAGGTCAACGACTTTGCCGCCGCCCAGGAGCGCTCCTGGCAGTTGCGCTACGACTATGACTTCAAGGCACTGGGTGTGCCTGGCCTGACCTTCTTCACCCGTTACATCAATGGCGATCACATCAAAGTCCCGGGCAGCACGGCCGAAGGCAAGGAATGGGAACGCGACACCGAGTTCAAGTACCAGGTGCAAAGTGGCACGTTCAAAGACGTCAGTGTGCGCCTGCGTAATTCCACCTACCGCAGCAACTATGAGAAGTGGGCGCGTGATATGGATGAGACCCGCGTCATTGTAAGTTACAACTTTTCTGTGTGGTGATATACGTGAGCCCAGGCTTGTATGACCTGGGCTCACCCCGCAGGGCTGATGCTTATCCTTGCGCCGCTAGCGCACAGGCCTGTAGGTTGGCTCAGGTGCCACAGCCTTGAAACATATTTTTCAGATCAAGGGTGGCATCCTGCCCATCCACAAGTCCGGCGGATTGGTAACGTACGTGAATACGCGTGTTCATGAAGTTGTCTGGTTCCGGAAATAGAATTTCACGAGAGCGACTTCCTTGAGCAGCGCCCCTAAGCTCACTTATGAAATTGCCTTGAAGCGTATAAAGCGCAACACGGAACCAGTAGTTGCCCGGCGCATAGTTAGGGTAGGGCGGGCTCCATTGAATGCGGAAGCTATTGTTGGGGTTGCCGGGTTCCCCTAGGCTCACATAACACACGTCTTTCGGGGACAACAGCGCATTCAAGGTAGTTGCTGTGCCGTCGTACGTCTTGACGGGGGTAGCACTGCCACTGTCATACACGCGAATGCGGTAGTTGTAGCGTGTGTAGGGCGTCAGGTTCTCAATGGTTACCTTTTTTCTGTTGTCTGAGCGCACGTACGGCTGCCCATCAATCGAAACTTCGAAATGGGAGATGTCGCGGTCCCGTACATGAAGTAACGGTAGTGTGAAGTCTAGCGATTCGGGCCAGGGTAAAATGGCCGGCTCTGGTACATAGAATCTAATAGGGATTGTCAAAAGGGGGCGCGTCAGCAGGGAATTATCCTTTGCCTGCTTAACCGTGAACGCATTGGCTTGAGGGTCAGCTTCACCGACCAAAAAGGTTTTAAAAATAGGGGAGCCAGAGTCCAGAACAGGCACATCACCCACCTTGCCTCGAAGGGCAAGCTCGTGTGTATGGCCCATGAAGATGGCCAGCACCTTGTATTTGTTCACCATTTCCTCGAACCGCGTTCGCTCGGCTGCGCTTCCCCATTGGCTGTCTGCGGTGGGGTGTCGATGCATGTTGATAATAATCAACTTGCCGGCTTCGTCAGCAATTTTTAGCTGGCTCTCCAACCAATCGAGAGAGGGTTTGATGTGAACGGTTTTATCCTCATAGTTAAACCAGCCGCTAAAGCTTTTTTTATACGCAAAATGGTTGTGTAGTTGAATAAACGCGAAATCTCCGAACGTTTTTCTGTAGGCCATGCTGCCGTGATATTTTTGCCAGGTAGGACTGTCATCGCCTTCTTGGTACTGGTCAAAAGCGTCCACATCCCAGCGCTTTATATCTTCGGTCAAGTGGGTGACGACGGAGAGCATGGCGCATTCATTGAGGCCGCAACTGTCGACGTTATTTTCATAGTCATGATTGCCCAGTCCATAATAAGTGCCAGGCAGCATCCGGCTACTCATGATGTTCCATTGGTACCGGTGGCCAAACTCAGTCACGTCGCCGTTGAGTATGATCGGTATGCCACCCCCATAGGCGTCTCGATAGGCCGTGATGGCAGCATTCTGCGCATCCAGAAGGGGTAACGACTCCCCGGGGTAATCAGAACCGCTGGGGGAGCGTGGGTATTGAGTGTCTGATTGGAAAACGAAGCGTTGCGTTACGGTGTCGACTTCTGCAAGCGCACAATTGTTAAGATACCCTGACAACAATAGGGTGCTTAGAAATACACGAGCGAGGGGTACTCGGCGTTTTTTAAGACTGAGCATATTTTAATCTCTTCGCGGAAGGTAGGCGAATGGTGAGTGCGCAGTCTGATAAAAGCCTGAGCCCTTTATAACTAGGAGTTGTAAGGGTTGACAGATTAAAAATTCTAATGATGGGTAGGGTGATTGGCGGTCGAATATTCAACAAGAAACAGGTCAAGACGATGAATACGATTTTACTAGTAGGAATCGGCGCCGGTGACCCGCGCCAAATTACCCTTGAAGCGGTCGAAGCACTCAGGCGAGCAACGGTTTTCTTCGTGCTTGATAAGGGCGGGGAGCGGCAGGCGTTGGCTCGAGCCCGCAAGGCCTTGGTCGATCACTATGTGCAGCCCGGCAGTTACCGGTGGGTACAAGTAGAAGATCCCTTTCGTGATGCAGATGCTATGGACTATGTCGCCGCCGTACAGGACTGGCACGTCCGTCGGGCGAGTCTGTATTCACGCCTATTGAGCGAGGAGTTGGGCCCCGATGATGTTGGCGCCTTTCTTCTCTGGGGCGACCCGAGCCTGTATGACAGTACGTTGAGAATTATTGAAAAGGTTCGTGAGCTGGGTGTGCGCGTACAGGTGGAGATTATCCCTGGCATCAGCAGCGTCCAGGCCCTGGCGGCCCGCCACCAAGTACCGCTCAATCGCATCGGTGAGCCGCTGACTGTACTGCCTGGGCGTCGCCTTGCCGAGCAGGAGCGTATCGACAATGTGGTGGTGATGCTCGACGGGCAGTGCGCGTTTGCCTCGCTGGATGACCCGGGTTTGATGATTTACTGGGGGGCTTACCTGGGCACCGCAGATGAGGTGCTGATTGCCGGGCCATTGCAAGCGGTGAAGGCGCAGATTCTGCAAGTGCGGGAGGAGGCGAGGACGCGCAAGGGGTGGATCATGGACACGTATCTGTTACGCCGCGAACTGTAGCTGGCTGCAGCCCCCACAGTCGTTAAAGACCTGTGGGAGCAACTGTCTTGTGGTGCTTGTGCCGGCCTCATCGCTGGCAAGCCAGCTCCCACAGGTGCGGCGCTAGCCTTTGAGGCTACACAGTTCGGGTGGGAGCGGGCTTGCCCGCGAAAGCCGCCACGCGGGCATCAGGCCGTACCGAGTATGTCCACCACCTTGTTGCGCAATTGCTCGATGCTGAACGGCTTGCCAATCAGGTGCATGCCCTCCGGCACGTTTACGTTCTCGGCATAACCGCTGGCAAACAACACCGGCAGCAGTGGACGAAGTTCGCGTGCGCGTTGCGCCAGCACTTCGCCGCGCATGTCCGGCAGGCCCACGTCTGTCATCATCAGCGCCAAGGCCTGCGCAGGGTCTTCGAGCACCCGCAGTGCTGCGGTGGCGTCTTCCGCTTCGATGACCGTGTAGCCCAACTCGTCGAGCACTTCGACCATCAGCATGCGTACGATGTCGTCGTCTTCGACTACCAGAAGATGCATGGTTTGGATCCTGTGAAAATGAATGTCTTTATTCTGTACGCCGGTCGACGGCAGAAGTTCCCGAGGATACCGATCCCTGCAATCAGATGGAACGATTCGCGCCTGCAACCTTCAAATGCTGGCTAAATGCCCTGCCAGAGCCAGCAAAGCTGGTTAGACTCGCTATTACCGGTGAGCGCGGCGGCAGACAATTATAACGGTCTTGGTGCCACACTTTTTCATGGATTCTTTTCGCTCGGGCGTTTTCAGATGATTCAAGTAGCCTCGATTGACCAGCAAAGCTTTCGCAAGCTGCTGAGTCGCAACATCGGCCTGCCCCTTGGGGTCGGCCTGCTGGGCGCAGTGGCGTTCGTCGCGGTGATCAACTACCTGCTCTCGGCCATGCAGTGGGTCGAGCATACGGACCGGGTGATCGGCAATGCCAACGAAACGGTCAAGCTGTCGATCGACATGGAAACCGGCATGCGCGGCTTCCTGATCACCGGCGACGAACGCTTTCTCGACCCTTACGAGGTGGCCAAGCCGAAAATTCTCGGCAGCCTGCAGAGCTTGCGCGGCATGGTCGAGGACAACCCGCAGCAGGTTGACCGTATTGATCGGCTGTTGGCCCTGCAAAAGGCCTGGAATGACTTCGGCAGCGAGATGATTACCCTGCGCCGCAGCGAGGGCAATTACCAGGCATCGATCGGCAATGGGCGCGGCAAGCGCATCACCGATGAAATCCGCAAGGAATTCGAAGGCCTGATCGACACTGAACAGCAACTGCGCATGGCCCGAAACGAGAAAGTCAGCTCGGTCACCGTGACCGCGATCTCGGCCTTCGTGCTGTTCATCGTCGGCCTCAGCGCCTTGCTGGCCTACCTCGGGCGCCGCGACCTGCTGGCGCTGTCGAGCAGCTATGACGAAAACCTGCAGGCCCAGCAGCGTGCGGCCGAGCGCCTGGAGCACCAGGCCTGGTTGCGTAATGGCCAGACCCAGTTGGCCCAGCAGGTGCTCGGGCAGCTGACCCTGCCCATGCTGGGCGACAATATCCTGCGCTTCTTTGCAACGTACTTGGGCAGCGTGGTGGGCGCGGTGTATGCGCGCGACGAACATGGCCGCCTGGTGCGTGTGGCCACCTATGGCCTGAGCGCCGAGGAGCAGGCCCGTGAGCAGATCAAAGGCGACCACGATGGCCTGTTGGCCCAGGCCGTGCGCGAAGGCCGGCTGTTGTGCCTCGACGACCTGCCCGAAGACTACTACCGCCTGAGCTCGGGCCTCGGCAATGGCTTGCCGCGCAGTGCATTGCTGATGCCCGCCACCGATGATGGGCAGATCAATGGTGTGATCGAGCTGGGCTTCCTGCGCCCCTTGCAGCCGCGCGATGAAGAGCTGATGGAGCGGGTCGGCGGCAACCTTGGCATGTCCATCGAGAGTGCGCGTTATCGCCAGCGCCTGCAGGAAGTGCTGGCCGAGACCCAGCAGTTGAACGAAGAGCTGCAAGTGCAGCAGGAAGAGCTGAAAACCGCCAACGAAGAACTCGAAGAGCAATCGCGGGTGCTCAAGGAATCCCAGGCCCACCTGGAAACTCAACAGGCCGAGCTTGAACAGACCAACGAACAACTGTCCGAGCGCACCGACGCCCTGGACCGCAAGAACGATGAACTCAGCCAGGCCCAGCAAGAGTTGCAGGCCCGCGCCGACGACCTGCAGCGTTCGAGCAAGTACAAGTCTGAGTTCCTCGCCAACATGTCCCACGAGCTGCGCACGCCGCTGAACAGTTCGTTGATCCTGGCCAAGTTGCTGGCCGAGAACGGCGAAGGCAACCTTAGCGCCGAGCAGGTCAAGTTCGCCGAATCGATCTACTCGGCGGGCAATGACCTGCTGAACCTGATCAACGACATTCTCGACATCGCCAAGGTCGAAGCCGGCAAGCTCGAAGTGCGCCCGGAGACCACTCAGCTGGAGCGCCTGGTCGAAGGCCTGCGCGGCATGTTCCTGCCGCTGGCCGAGCACAAAGGCCTGGTCTTCGAGGTCAAGGTCGAGCCGCAGGTGCCAGTGACGCTGTTCACCGACCGTCAACGGCTGGAGCAGATCCTCAAGAACCTGCTGTCCAACGCCATCAAGTTCACCGACCACGGCCAGGTCAGCATGACCATCAGCCACCAGGCGGGTACCGGCATCATCTTCGCCGTCCGTGACTCTGGTATCGGCATTGCCGCCGACCAGCAGCAGGCGATCTTCGGCGCCTTCCACCAGGTCGACGGCAGCAGCAACCGGCGTTATGGCGGCACCGGCCTGGGCCTGTCGATTTCGCGTGACCTGGCGCACCTGCTGGGCGGGCAGATCAACGTTGAGAGCAACCCGGGGCAGGGCAGCGTGTTCAGCCTGGTCATGCCCGAACGCTACGAACATGAGGGCGAGGAAGTCGAGGCCCTGAGCCTGCGCCCTGCGGTAGACACTCTGCCGCCAGCGCCCAAGGCGTCCAACGCCGTGGCGCCGAAACTGCCGGCACCGACCTTCGCCGATGACCGCGAGCGGGCCCCCTTCAATAACCGCTGCATCCTGGTGATCGAGGACGAGCCGAACTTCGCCCGCATCCTCTTCGACCTGGCCCACGAGCTGGGTTACAGCTGCCTGGTGGCGCATGGCGCCGACGAGGGCTTTGCGCTGGCGTCCCAGTACATCCCCGATGCCATCCTGCTGGACATGCGCCTGCCCGATCATTCTGGCCTCACCGTGCTGCAGCGCCTCAAGGAGCTGGCCGGCACGCGGCACATCCCGGTGCACATCATTTCGGTAGAGGATCGCGTCGAAGCGGCCATGCACATGGGCGCCGTGGGCTACGCGGTCAAGCCGGCCAGCCGCGAAGAACTCAAGGAAGTGTTCGCCCGCCTGGAAGCCAAGCTGACCCAGAAGCTCAAGCACATCCTGCTGGTGGAGGACGACGACCTGCAGCGCGAGAGCATTGCCCGCCTGATCGGCGATGACGATGTCGAGATCACCGCCGTGGCCATGGCCCAGGACGCCTTGGCGCTGCTGCGCGAGAACATCTACGACTGCATGATCATCGACCTCAAGCTGCCCGACATGCTCGGCAACGAGCTGCTCAAGCGCATGACTGCCGAGGACATCCGGTCATTCCCGCCGGTGATCGTCTACACCGGGCGCAACCTCACCCGCGAAGAAGAAACCGACCTGCTCAAGTATTCGCGCTCGATCATCATCAAGGGCGCCCGTTCGCCGGAGCGCCTGCTCGACGAAGTGACGCTGTTCCTGCACAAAGTCGAATCGCAGTTGTCCCATGAGCGCCAGCGCATGCTCAAGACCGCGCGCAGCCGCGACAAGGTCTTCGAGGGGCGCAAAGTGCTGCTAGTGGATGACGATGTGCGTAATATCTTCGCCCTCACCAGTGCCCTGGAGCACAAGGGCGCCATCGTCGAGATCGGCCGTAATGGGCGTGAAGCCATCGAGCGCCTGGAGCAGCATGACGACATCGACTTGGTGCTGATGGATGTGATGATGCCGGAGATGGACGGCTTCGAGGCTACCCGGCTGATCCGCCAGCAACCGCGCTGGCGCAAGCTGCCGATCATCGCCGTGACCGCCAAGGCGATGAAGGATGACCAGCAGCGTTGCCTGCAGGCTGGCGCCAATGATTACCTGGCCAAACCGATCGACCTGGACCGCCTGTTCTCGTTGATCCGTGTATGGCTGCCGCAACTGGAGCGAATTTGACTAGCGAGCGCAACACCGACATCGAGATCCGGCTGCTGATCGAGGCGATCTACCTCAAGTACAGCTACGATTTCCGCAACTACTCCGGCGCTTCGATCAAGCGCCGGATCCTGCATGCCCTGCGCCAGTTCGACTGCCTGACGGTGTCGGCGTTGCAAGAGCGGGTGCTGCACGACCCGGGCATGTTCATGCAGTTGTTGCAGTTCCTGACGATCCCGGTCAGCGAGATGTTCCGCGACCCGAGCCACTTCCTGGCCCTGCGCAATGAAGTGGTGCCGCTGTTGCGGACCTGGCCGTCGATCAAGATCTGGGTCGCGGGCTGCAGCACCGGTGAAGAGGTGTACTCGATGGCCATCCTGCTGCGTGAGGAAGGCCTGCTTGAGCGCACCATCATTTATGCCACCGACATCAACCCGCATTCGCTGGACCGGGCCAAGCAGGGTATCTACTCGATGCAAAGCATGCGCGAGTATGAAGAAAACTACCGCCTGGCCGGTGGCCGCCGTGACTTTGCCGAGTACTACACCGCTGCCTATGGCAACGCCATCATGGACAGCAGCCTGCGCGACAACGTGACCTTCGCCGACCACAGCCTGGCCACCGACAGCGTGTTCTCCGAGACCCAGCTGGTGTCGTGCCGAAATGTGCTGATCTACTTCAACAAAGACCTGCAAGACCGGGCCTTGGGCCTGTTTCATGAATCGCTCTGCCACCGGGGCTTCCTGGTGTTGGGCAGCAAGGAGTCGGTAGACTTTTCGGCCTACAGCCAGCGTTTCGAGCCGCTGGTGAAGCCGGAACGGATCTACCGTAAGACATGAACGGCGCTCGGGCAGTGGTGATGGGGGCCTCGGCTGGCGGGGTGGCGGCCTTTTTCCAGGTGCTCGGTGCGCTGCCGTCGGCGTTCGCCATCCCGGTATTGTGCGTGCTGCACTTGCCGGACGGGCGGCACAGCCAGCTGGCCGAAGTGCTGCAGCGGCGGCTGCAGCGCCCCGTGCGCGAGGCCAGTGACAAGGAACGGATCAGCGCTGGGATGATCTACGTTGCTGGGCCGGGGTACCACCTCTCGGTGGAGCGTGACCTGACGCTGTCGTTGAGCCAGGAAGCGCCGGTGCACTTCTCGCGCCCGGCCATCGACTTCCTGTTCATGTCGGCGTCCGATGCCTACGGCGCCAGCCTGCTTGGCGTGCTGCTGACCGGTGCCAATGAGGATGGCGCCGCGGGCCTGGCCTACATCAACAACAATGGGGGCCGCACGATTGTTCAGGACCCCCGCGACGCACAGGTCGCGCTGATGCCGGAAGCCGCCTTGGCCCTGCACCAGCCCGACCATATCCTTACTCTGAGTGGTATCGGGCAATTGCTCGCGACCCTGGAAAAAAGCGCATGCTAAGCCACACCATCGCCAAACTGCTGATCGTCGACGACCTGCCGGAAAACCTGCTGGCGCTCGATGCCCTGATCCAGGGCGAAGACCGCGAGGTGCACCAGGCCCAGTCTGCGGAAGCGGCGTTGTCGCTGCTGCTGGAGCACGAATTTGCGCTGGCCATCCTCGATGTGCAAATGCCAGGCATGAATGGTTTCGAGCTGGCCGAGTTGATGCGCGGCACGGAAAAGACCAAGAACATCCCCATCGTGTTCGTCAGTGCGGCGGGGCGCGAGATGAATTACGCCTTCAAGGGCTATGAAAGCGGGGCCGTGGACTTTTTGCACAAGCCGCTCGACACCTTGGCAGTGAAGAGCAAGGTCTCGGTGTTCGTCGACCTGTTCCGCCAGCGCAAGGTGCTTGGTCGGCAACTGGAAGCCCTGGAGCGTAGCCGTCAGGAGCAGGAGGTGCTGCTGGGCCAGTTGGAGCTGGCGCGGTGCGAGCTGGAGCATGCGGTGCGCATGCGCGACGACTTCATGTCAATCGTCTCCCACGAAGTGCGTACGCCACTCAATGGCCTGATTCTGGAAACCCAGCTGCGCAAGATGCACCTGGCACGGGGCAACCTGGAGGCCTTCAGCGCAGACAAGCTGCAGGCCATGGTCGAGCGTGACGAGCGGCAGATCAACAGCCTGATCCGGCTGATTGAAGACATGCTGGACGTCTCGCGCATCCGCACCGGCAAGTTGTCGCTGCGGCCCAGGGTGTTCGATATCGGCCAACTGGTGCGCGGCCTGGTGGAAAACTTCAGCGCCCAGGCCACCGCGCTGGAAACCCATATCGCGCTGCAACGTTGTGAAACGTTGCAGGGTGAGTGGGACGAATTTCGGATTGAACAAGTGGTGGCCAACCTGTTGTCCAATGCCTTGCGTTACGGTGAACGAAAACCGGTGCAGGTGCGGGTGTTCGCTGAGGACGGCATGGCCTGGGTGCAGGTGCAGGATCACGGCATTGGCATCAGCGCCGTCAACCAGCAGCGCATTTTCCAGCAGTTCGAGCGGGTCGCAGCACACCAGGCCAGCGGCGGGCTGGGGTTGGGGCTGTACATCTCCGAGCAGATCGTCCAGGCCCACGGCGGGCGGATTCTGGTGGACAGCGAGGAAGGCGAGGGCGCCACATTCACGTTGCAATTGCCGCTGGCAACGTTCAAAGAACAAAACGACCAGGCGCGGGCAACCTCTGCGTAAGCCTGGGGTCAGATGGCCAACTGTAAGAATTTCAAGGCGTTATCATGAGTGAAGATGCACAAGATGTGGTGCTGGTGGTCGAGGACGAGCCGGCGATTCGGATGATTTTGCGCGACTACCTGGCCGGCGAGGGGTATCACGTGCTGGTGGCCGAAGACGGCGAGCAGGCGTTCAAGATCCTGGCGAGCAAGCCGCACCTGGACCTGATGGTCACCGATTTTCGATTGCCAGGGGGCATCTCTGGGGTGGATATCGCCGAGCCCGCGGTAAAACTGCGGCCGGAGCTGAAGGTGATTTTCATCAGTGGCTACCCGGCGGAGATTCTCGAATCGGGCAGCCCGATCACGCGCAAGGCGCCGATCCTGGCCAAGCCGTTCGACCTGGATACCCTGCACGAGCAGATCCAGGCCCTGTTGCGCTGAGGCTGCCCGGATGTAGGAGCAGCCTTGTGCTGCGAAGAGGCCATTGCAGCCACAGAAAAGCTGGTGCCCATGCCGGCCTCTTCGCAGCACAAGGCTGCTCCTACAAAAGCGTGCGCGATTGCAGCCATAGAGAAGTAGGTGCCCTTGCCGGCCTCTTCGCAGCGCAAGGCTGCTCCTACAACAGCGTGAACGTTAGCGCAGGGTTCGCTCGATGCCTCCCAGCAACAGGCTTTCCATCAACCCTAGTCCTTCGCCTTCCGGCAGGCGCCGCGCCTGCAGCAGCCCTGGCAACTGGTTGAGCAGCGTCGCCAGCACATGCGCGGTCGCCGCCAGTGCTTCGCCTTTGAGGCTTGCCCGCGGTGCAATCAGGTGCAGCACCCCGGTTTCGTAACGCCTGCGCAGCAGCAGCAGGCGCGCCTGTTGCGCTTCGCTCAAACAGCAAAAATCCCGCTCTGCCAGGCGAAACTGCAACGGCCGCTCGGCATGCAACTGCCAATGCGCCGCAATCAGGCACGACAACGCCGAACCACCCCGTGCCATGGCCCTGCGCCCAAGGTCCAGGGTCGCCTGCAGCTCCTCGTACAACTCTTCGATCAAGTCGTACAGCAGGTCCTGCTTGCTGGGGAAGTGGTGATACAGCGAGCCCGCGGTCAGCCCGACGTGGGCCGCCAGTTCACGCATGCTGACCTGGCCGAAGCCCTTTTCGGCAAACAGCGCCATGGCCCGGTCACGTCGCTCTTCAAAATTGGCACAGCGCATTGCAGCGTTGACCGGGGGCATGGCACTTGCTCCTCAATAAGTGAAGAAACCGCGGCCGCTCTTGCGCCCCAGCCAACCGGCCGCGACCATTTCCTTGAGCAACGGCGCTGGGCGGTACTTGCTGTCACTGAAGCCCTCATGGAAGGCCTCCATGATTGCCAGCAGGGTATCCAGGCCGATCAGGTCGGCCAGTGCCAGTGGGCCGATCGGCTGGTTGCAGCCCAGGCGCATGCCAGTGTCGATGTCCTCGGCACTGGCCAGGCCTTCCTGGCGCACGAAGATCGCTTCGTTGATCATCGGCACCAGAATGCGGTTGACCACAAAACCTGGGCGATTGCCGGCGCTGATCGGGGTCTTGCCCACCTTCTCGGTCACCAGCAGGGCCTGGGCATAGGTGCTGTCGCTGGTCTGCAGGCCACGGATGATCTCGACCAGGGCCATCATCGGCACCGGGTTGAAGAAGTGCACACCGATGAACCGCTCGGGGTGCTCGATGCTCGCGGCCAATTGCGTGACCGACAGCGACGAGGTGTTGGTGGCGATCAGGCAGTCGGCGGCCACGCTGGCAGCCACTTGCTGAAGGATGCGCTGCTTGAGCTGCAGGTTTTCGGTGGCTGCCTCGATCACCAACTGCGCGCCACTGAGTTGCGCGTAGTCGGTGCTGGTGCGGATGCGGGCTTTCGCCGCCTCGGCCTTTTCGGCGTCGAGCGTGCCTTTGCTGACCTGGCGCTCGAGGTTCTTGCGCAAGGTGGCCACGCCACGCTCCAGCGCGGCATCGGAAACGTCCACCAGCAGCACGTGGTAGCCCGCCACGGCGCACACCTGGGCAATGCCGTTGCCCATGGTGCCCGCGCCGATCACGGCAATCTGTTCGATGTTCATGTGTCAGCTTCCTCAAACGCGCTCGAAGACCACGGCGATGCCTTGGCCGCCGCCAATGCACATGGTGGCCAGGGCGTAGCGGCCCTGAATGCGGTGCAGTTCATGGATGGCCTTAGTGGCGATGATCGCGCCGGTGGCGCCGACCGGGTGGCCGAGGGAGATACCCGAACCGTTCGGGTTGACCTTTTCCGGGTCGAAGCCGAGCTCGCGGGCCACGGCGCAGGCCTGGGCGGCGAAGGCTTCGTTGGACTCGATCACGTCCAGGTCCTGGATGCTAAGGCCGGTTTTTTCCAGCACCTTGCGGGTTGCCGGGATCGGCCCCAGGCCCATCAGCTCGGGCTCGACGCCGGCATGGGCGTAGCCCACCAGGCGTGCCAGCGGTTTCAGGCCCAGGCGGCGCACGGCGTCACCATTGGCCAGCACCAGGCCTGCCGCGCCGTCGTTGATGCCACTGGCATTGCCGGCGGTGACGGTGCCGTCTTTCTTGAACACCGTCTTCATGCCGGCCAGCTGCTCGGCGGTGACATCGCCACGCACGTGCTCGTCGACGCTGAACTGTACGCTGCCTTTGCGGGTTTTCAGTTCCAGCGGGACGATTTGACTGGTGAAGCGGCCTTCGGCAATGGCACGTGCAGCGCTGCGCTGGCTGGTCAGGGCCAGTTCGTCCTGCATTTCACGGGTGATGCCGTGCTTGGCCGAGACGTTTTCGGCCGTGATGCCCATGTGGAAGTGTTCGAAGGGGTCTTGCAGCACGCCGACCGTGTAGTCGATGCCTTGCAGGTCGCCCATGCGTGCGCCCCAGCGGGCTTGTGGCAGCAGGTACGGGCCGCGGCTCATGGACTCGGCGCCCGCCGCCAGGGCCACATCGGTGTCGCCGAGCAGCAGGCACTGTGCCGCCGAGACAATGGCCTGCAGGCCCGAGCCGCACAGGCGGTTGACGTTGAACGCCGGGGTTTCCTTGGGGATGCCAGCGTTCATCGCTGCAACCCGCGCCAGGTAGGCATCACGGGGCTCGGTGGGGATCACGCTGCCCATCACCACATGGCCGATTTGCCCGGCGTCCACGCCCGCGCGTTCGATGGCGGCACGGGTTACGGCGGTGGCGAGGTCGGCCAGCGGCAGGTCCTTGAGGGAACCGCCAAAGCCACCAATGGCTGAACGGACGGCACTGACGACGTAAATTTCTGCGCTGCTCATAGGGGCTCCGATTGCGAAGGCATGGCGGGACCGGGCCTGGCTCTGCGAGAATGGCGGGCGATCCCTTCGTTCATCCGAGTCTAGGCAAAGGCTCTGTCAGAGCCTATGCCGGATCTGTTCAATCAACCTGGCACTTTTTGCCACTCAGCATAGACAGCGAAATCCGCCATGCGCGATAGCGATACGGTCGCCGTGTACTTCCTCGAAGCCATGCTTCATGCCCTGCGCGAACGCCCGGACGTGCGCGATGCACACCTGCGTGCGGTCGGTATCGACCCGCAACTGCTCGAGCAGCCCCAGGCCCGCGTGCCGGCCAAGGCATTCGCTCAGCTGTGGCTGGCCCTGATCCAGCTGTTGGACGACGAGTTTTTCTGCCTCGACAGCCACGGCATGCCGCTGGGCAGCTTTGCCCTGATCTGCCGTGGCCTGATTCAGGAGCCGAACCTGGAAAAGGCCTTGCGTCAGTGCATGGGCGGTTTTGGCCTGTTCCTACGTGACCTGCGCGGTAGCCTCACGCTACGCGGCGGCAGGGCGGTGATCAGCGTGCAGTCGAGCATTGCCGACCCGGTTACGCGTGTGTATGCCGAAGAAACCTACCTGGTGCTGATGATCGGCTTGCTGTGCTGGCTGGCAGGGCGGCGCATTGCCATCGACCGCACCGAGCTTGCGGTATCGCGCCCTGCGCAGGACGATGACCTGCTGCTATGGGGGCCTGACCTGCGCCTGGGCAGTGGGCGTACCGAAGTGGAGTTCGACAGTGCCTACCTGCGCCTGCCGGTTGTGCAGGACCTGCCGGCCTTGAAGACCTTTTTGCGCAGCGCCCCCCAAGGCCTGGTCATTCGCTTTCGTAACCAGAACGGCCTGGTGGCCGAGGTCTATCGCCACCTGCGCGCACGCCGCTACGGGCAATGGCCGACGTTGGCCGCGTTGGCGCAGGTGCAGGGAATCAGCGCCAGTACGTTCCGCCGTCAGCTGGAGCGGGAGGGGCGTTCGTACCAGCAGATAAAGGACGAGGTGCGCCGGGCGATGGCCTTCGAGCACCTGCGCGAAGGGGTGCTGAGCATCGCCGAGGTTGCCGAGCAGGCTGGATTCCAGGAGCCCAGTGCATTCCACCGGGCGTTCAAGAAATGGACCGGGCAGAGCCCCGGCAGCTATCGAGCCAAGTTGACCGGGCGCAGTGTCTAAGCCGACACCATCAGGCCGGCACCATCGCAAAGCCGACGCCGAAGCGGTTCCAGGCATTGATGGTGGCGATGGCCAGCGTCAGGTTGACCACTTCCTGCGGCTCGAAATGCGCTTGCAGCGCTTCGTATTCCGGTTGTGGCGCACCGCGCTCCGGCAGCCGGGTCAGGCACTCTACCCACGCCAGTGCGGCACGTTCACGCGCAGTGAAGTAGGCGGTTTCCTGCCACACGCTCAGCGTTTGCAGGCGTGCTTCGGTTTCGCCGGCCTGGCGTGCGTCATTGGCATGCATGTTGACGCAGTAGGCGCAGCCGTTGATCTGCGAAGCGCGCAGGCGCACCAGTTCGAGCAGTGAATTCTCCAGGCCGCACTTGGCCAGGGCCTGTTCCAGGCCGACCATGGCTTTGTAGGCTTCCGGTGCGTGCTTGGCCCATTCAATACGTGTGTTCATGGTGTTCTCCAGAAGGTGTTGGGTGGACATGGCGCTACCTTAGCGCTGTGCAGCGATCAGCCCGATAGCCAATCGCACACTTTGCCCGGAGGCCAATCCGGGCATTCAGGTGGCCACTGAGGGGCATCCAATCTCTTCATTTCTGCCAAGGCCGGCAAGCCGGGATAATGGCCAGGTCTTGCAGAAGGAGTACCGATTCATGTCCGATGAACGCTATATGCGCGAAGCCCTCGAACTGGCCCGCACCAACATTCAGGCCGGTGGCCGGCCCTTTGGAGCGGTGCTGGTCTATCAGGGGCAGGTGGTGGCGCGCGCGGTCAACGAGATCCACAGCACCCAGGACCCGACCGCCCATGCCGAGATGCAGGCCATCCGCAAGGCCGCGCATGCCTTGGGCCAGGCTCGTCTGGACGGTGCCGAGGTCTACGCCAGCGGTCACCCGTGCCCGATGTGCCTCGCGGCCATGCACCTGTGCGGCATCGAGCGTGCCTGGTTCGCTTATGACAACGATGAAGGCGAGCCTTACGGCTTGTCCACCGCTGCGGTGTATGCGCAGATGGCGCGCCCACCGCAACAGCAGGGCCTGCCGTTGCGGCCGCTGAAACCCAGTGGCGAAGCCGGCCTGTACCTTGAGTGGAAGCAGGCTAACACGCAATGAGAACTGCCTTGAATCTGTTGCTGGTGGTGCTGCTGGCGCTGAACTTGCGCCCGATCCTCACCAGCGTCGGGCCGCTGCTCGAACCCATGCGCGCCAGCACCGGCCTGGGCTACCAGCAGGCCGCACTGCTGACCGCGCTGCCCGTGTTGTGCATGGGCCTGGTGCCGTTGTTGCAACCTTGGTTGCGGCGCTGGATCAGCGAACATGGCGGCATGCTCGCCGGCTTGTCGGCCATTGCGCTGGCGTGCTTGTGGCGCCTGCAACTGGACAGCGCCTGGGCATTGATTGCCAGCGCCGTGGTCGCCGGCCTCGGCGTGGCGGTGGTCCAGGGCATGATGCCGGGGTTGGTCAACCGTTGGTTCCCCACCCGCCTGGCTGGGGCCATGGGCATGTATTCCGCGGCCTTGATGAGTGGTGGCGGCCTGGCGGCGGTGCTTGGCCCGCATATCAGTGGGTACTTTGGCCATTGGCAGGCCGGGCTGGGCCTGTGGGCGATCCCGGCGCTTGTGGCGCTGCTGGCCTGGACGCTGCTGCGGCCACGGCAGGCTACGCCGACACTGGCGGGTGCCACAGACGGGCATTGGTTCGGCACCCGCCGTGCCTGGTTGCTGGCGGTGTATTTCGGCCTGATCAATGGTGGCTATACCAGCATGGTCGCCTGGCTGCCGGCCTATCACCTGGAGCACGGCGGAACCGCCCAGGGCGGTGGTGACCTGGTGGGGCTGATGACGATCTTCCAGGTTGCCGGCGCGCTGGGGCTGCCATTGTTGCTGCGCCGCTGGGCGGACCGTCGGCCAGGTTTGTGGCTGGCGCTTTCGATCCAGCTGGCCGGCTTCCTTGGGCTGCTGCTGGCGCCCACGCTGAGCATGGGCGTGTGGGTGGCGATGATCGGCTTTGGCCTGGGGGCGTGCTTCAGCCAGAGCCTGACACTGACCCTGGAGCACCTGAAAACACCCGCCGAAGCGGGGAGCCTGGCGGCCTTTGTTCAAGGGATCGGCTTCATCATTACCGGGATCGTGCCGTACATCACCGGCTGGCTGCGTGACGTCAGTGGCGACTTCCAGGCGTCGTGGGTGCTGTTGACCGTGACCGTGGTGGCGATGTTGCTGGTGACGGCCTGTTTCGCGCCACGCGGCTATGCGGCAGCTATTGCCCGCTCGTTGCCGAACGGCCAGGCCGCGTCGGTCAGCTAAGGCGCTGCAGGGTATCGCGAACACGGTCAAGGGCGGGGTCGATGTCGAGCAGTTCGATGGCGCCGAAGCCCATTACCAGCCCAGGGCGCACGGGCACGTCACTGAAGAAGGGTGCCAGCGAGTAAAGGCCGACCTCCACCTTGCGTGCGAGGTTGGCCAGCAGTTCGACATCCACCCCCGGCTTGGCCAATGCGCTCAGGTGGAAACCGGCGCTGGCCGGCACGGCGCTGAACCAAGGCGCCAGGTCGCCGCCCAGGCGGGCGAGGATGCGCTCGCGGCGGGCACTGTAGACATCGTGGCAGCGGCGGATGTGCTTGTTCAGGTGGCCCTCGCTGATGAAGCGCGCCAGCGCCCATTGCAGCAGGGTCGGGCTGTGCCAGTCGCTCAGGTGCTTGGCCACGCAGGCGGCCTTCAGCACCGCGGGCGGCAACACGGCGTAGCCCAGGCGCAGCTCCTGCAGCAGGGTCTTGGAGAAGGTCCCGACGTAGGCCACCAGGCCATGCCGGTCGAGGCGCTGCAAGGCGTCGGCGGGCGGCCCCTGGTAGCGGAATTCGCAGTCGTAATCGTCCTCGATGATCAACGCGCCAAGCTCGGCGGCGCGTGCCAATAACGCCCGCCTGCGCGGCTCGCTCATCGGCATGCCGAGGGGGAACTGGTGTGACGGGGTCACGTAGATCAGCCGCGTGCCGTCGGCGATCTGCTCGACACACATCCCTTGATCATCGACCGGTATTGATTGCAGACGTGCGCCCAAGGCCAGGAACAGTTGACGGGCCGGCGGGTAACCCGGGTCTTCCATGGCCACCGGGCAGCCCGGTTCGATCAGCACCCGGGCGATCAGGTCCAGCGCCTGTTGCGCGCCATTGCACACCAACACGTCCGCTGCGTTGCAATGCACGCCGCGGGCGTAGGCGATGTGGTGGGCGATGGCTTCACGCAGCTCAGGCAGCCCCTGGGCAGAGAACTGCCGCTCGGGGTGCCGCTGGCTGCGGCGCAGGGCGTAGTTCAGGCAGCTGCGCCACTGGTCGAACGGGAACTGCGTCTTGCTCGAAGCGCCGCCAACGAAGTCATAGCGCGACGGTGCTTGCAGTTGCGGCCTGCCCAGCACGGTCGCGCGTTGCTGCCAGCGTTCGAGGGATGCCGCAGCCGCCAAGGGGATGGCCGTTGCCTCGTTCGAACGCAGGGGGTGGCGCGGAGTGATAAACGTGCCACGGCCGACCACACCGCTGAGCAGGTTGTCATAGGTAAGCCTGGAGTACGCTTCGGCCACGGTCTTGCGCGACACGCCCAGTTGTTCGGCCAGCAGCCGGGTGGGCGGCAATTGGCTGCCGGCCGCCAGGTGGCCACTGTCGATGCCCGCGCGCAGTTGCTGGTAGAGCTGGTCGGCGAGGCCTTTACGGCCTTCCAGGCGGATGTGCAGTTCCATGAAACGATCCGGTGCAGGGGAGTGCTGAGGATAGCGGATCGCACTTCGACGTACAGTGCCAATGCACCGTGGTGGGCCTACAAGCGTGCCGTGCTGACCGTGATGTAGCCTTTGTCGGGCAGGGCGATGCGTATCACCGTTTCATCGGCCGGTGCCTTGTGTTTTTGCTTGATACGCACCCCGTCAACCGCAGCCGCTCGCATCCGGTGGGTGATGGCGCGGCCACTGGCGTCGAAGAAGGCTTCGCTGGCCAGCAGCTCGATGCGCTCGATCAACTGGCGGGTGCGCTCGTCGGTGGCACAGAAGAACAGCACACCCGACAGGTGCGGGTCGTCATCAGGGTTGCTGACCTTGTGGGCCAGCAGTTCACGCAGGGTGTGGCGCAGTTCGGCGGTGGGGCGAGCGGACTGGTGCATGCGGGGGGCCTCCTCTGAGTCGTCCAGAGGGATCATGTTTTCAGCAGTCAGGCGCGACAAGTAGGGCATTTCTGACGTGGTTGTGGGGGATTTCTGAAAGTGTTCAGCCTTGGGGTTTTCTGCGCCTATGAGATCGAGCGTCGCCCGCGCGGCGCTTCGCAGCACAAGGCTGCTCCCACATCTGTTTCGGGCCAGTTATTCCTATTCCATGGGCGCGCGGCCCCTTACCGCCCACCTCAATATCGAGTTGGACCAACAAGGCGGTCGCGCGCAAATATCACAGGCCTCACTGGCCCGAAACAGATGTGGGAGCAGCCTTGTGCTGCGAAGCGCCGCGCGGGCGGCGCTCGGTCTCCCAGGCGCTGCACATCTAACGTCATACCTATCCCGCCCCCAAACCCAAACCCAAACCCGCATCAACAATTTCAACCCAATGCCGCACCGGCGTGCGCCCGGCCCCAGCAAGGTGGGCCTGGCAACCGATGTTGGCGGTAACAATGACCTGCGGCATGCCGCTCTCCAAGGCCTTCAATCGATTGTCCCGCAACTGCCGCGACAGCTCAGGCTGGGTCAGCGAATAGGCCCCCGCCGACCCACAGCACAAATGGCCATCCGGCACCGCGGTCAGGTTAAAACCGAGGCGAGTCAGCAGGCCTTCGACCGCGCCGCCAAGCTTGAGCGCGTGCTGCAAGGTGCACGGACAATGAAAGGCCACACGCTGCTCGGCGCACAGCCCAAGCTGCTCGACCGGCGCTTCGCACAGCACTTCCACCAGGTCGCGAGACAAGGCACTGACCCGCGCCGCCTTGGCGGCATACCGCGGGTCCGCCTCCAGCAAGTGGCCGTAATCGCGCACGAACGCGCCGCAGCCGCTGGCCGTTTGCACGATGGCTTCAGCCCCCGCTTCGATGGCCGGCCACCAGGCGTCGATGTTGCGCCGGGCGCGGTCCAGGCCTTGGGCCTGGGCATTGAGGTGGTAATCCACCGCACCACAGCAACCGGCTTCGCGAATCGGTTCGACGCTGATCCCCAACCGGTCCAGCACGCGCGCGGCAGCGGCGTTGGTATTGGGCGACAGCGCTGGCTGCACGCAGCCTTCGAGCAACAGCACCCGGCGCGCATGCCGTGGCGCCGGCCGTACGCCGGGTGCGGTCACCTGGGCGGGCAGCTTGCTTTTCAGGGTTGCCGGCAGCACCGGGCGCAAGGCTTGCCCAGTGCGGCACAGGGCCTTGAACAGCGCAGGGCGCGGCACCACCGCCCGCAGCCCTCCCTGCAGCAGGCGCTGGCCAAGCGGGCGTGGCACTTGCTGTTCGACCACGGCGCGGCCGATGTCCAGCAAATCGTGGTATTTCACGCCTGAAGGGCAGGTGGTTTCGCAGTTGCGGCAGGTCAGGCAGCGGTCCAGGTGCAGTTGCGTGCTGGCGGTGATCGGTGCGCCTTCGAGCACTTGTTTGATCAGGTAGATGCGCCCGCGAGGGCCATCCAGCTCGTCGCCGAGCAACTGATAGGTGGGGCAGGTGGCCGTGCAGAAACCACAGTGCACGCAGCTACGCAGAATGCGTTCTGCCTCTTCGGCGCGGGGCAGGCGTTTGGCGGCTTCACTCAGGTTGGTTTGCATGGTGTGCCCTCATAGGTCTGGGTACAGGCGGCCCGGGTTGAAGATGCCCTGGGGGTCGAGCTGCTGCTTGAGGGCTTTGTGGTAGCGCAGCAGGGCGGCGGGCAACGGTGCGCTGCTCTGTTCGCCAGGTGCGTAGCAAGTGGCATGGCCGCCGACGTTGGCAACCGCTGCGCGAATCGACTCCACTGGCGCGTTCGACTTCAGCCAGCGCTGCGCGCCGCCCCAGTCGATCAGTTGCCGCCCGGGCAGGTTCAGCTCCCCGGTGGCGTTGGGCACGGACAGCCGCCACAGCGGTGCCGGGTCGTCAAAAAAAGCCAGGCGCTGCTCGCGCAGGTCGGTCCAGAAACAGCTGTCGAGCACGTCACCTCCCAGGCGTTGGCGTGCCGACTGCACCGAGCCATCACCGCCTTCCAGGCGCAGGTACAGCGCCTCGCCGTCATGGCAGGCCGCGCTGATCGGCAGCGGCTGCTGGCCCCAGGCGGTAAGCGCCGCCAGCGCCTGGTGACGGTCCATCGGCAGGCATAGGCTCAGGCATTGGCGCGGGCGCGGCAGTACTTTCAGCGACACCTCGGTCAGCAGCCCGAGGCAACCGAAACTGCCGGCCATCAGCCGCGAGACGTCATACCCGGCGACGTTCTTCATGACTTCACCCCCAAAACGCAGCAGTTTGCCGTGGCCAGTGATCACCCGGGTGCCGAGCACATGATCGCGCACCGCCCCGGCCCAGGGCCGGCGTGGCCCGGACAACCCCGCCGCAACGACACCGCCGAGGGTCGCTTCGGGGCCGAGGTGCGGGGGCTCGCAAGGCAGCATCTGGCCCGCCTCGTGCAGCGCTGCCTCGACTTCCTGCAGCGGCGTGCCGGCGCGTGCGGTCAGCACCAGTTCGGTGGGGTCGTAGCTGACGATACCGCGATGGCCGCGGGTATCGATGACTTCCCCGGCGACCGGGCAGCCGAGCATGGCCTTGCTGTTGCCGCCCTGGATTCGCAGCGGTGTGCCCAGGATCAGTGCCTGGTTGACCTGCTCCAGCAGGGCCTGGCTGATGTCGCGGTCCTTGCCCATCAGAAACGCTCCAGGTCGGGGAAGGGCAATTGCCCGTGGTGCACGTGCATCGTGCCGAACTCGGCGCAGCGGTGCAGGGTGGGGATGTTCTTGCCAGGGTTGAGCAACCCTTGTGGGTCGAAGGCGGCCTTGACGGCGTGGAACAGGGTGATTTCGTCGCTGTTGAACTGCGCGCACATCTGGTTGATCTTCTCCCGCCCGACGCCGTGCTCGCCGGTGATGCTGCCGCCTACCGCCACGCACAGTTCGAGGATCTTGCCGCCAATGGCTTCGGCGCGTTCCAGTTCGCCGGGCAGGTTGGCATCGAACAGGATCAGCGGGTGCATGTTGCCATCGCCGGCATGGAACACATTGGCCACGCGCAAACCGTACTGTTCGGACAGTGCGCTGATGCCCTTGAGTACGCGGGGCAGCTCGCGGCGTGGGATGGTGCCATCCATGCAATAGTAGTCAGGTGAAATGCGCCCTACTGCGGGGAAGGCATTCTTGCGCCCGGCCCAGAAGCGCGCGCGTTCTGCCTCGTCGCAGGCCAGCCGCACCTCGCGTGCGCCGGCTTGGGTCAGCACGGCCGCGACCCGCTCGCAGTCGTCATGCACATCGGCTTCGACACCATCGAGTTCGCACAGCAGGATCGCCGCGGCGTCCACGGGGTAGCCTGCGTGGATAAAGTCCTCGGCAGCGCGAATCGCCAGGTTGTCCATCATCTCCAGCCCGCCGGGGATGATCCCGGCGCCGATGATCTCGGCCACTGCCCTGCCGGCGTCCTCGACGCAGTCGAAGCTGGCGAGCAACACCCGCGCCACCTGGGGCCTGGGCAGCAACTTGACGGTCACTTCGGTGATGATGCCGAGCATGCCTTCGGAGCCGGTGAACAGTGCCAGCAGGTCGAAACCGGGGCTGTCGAGGCCGTCGCTGCCCAGTGTCAGGCGTTCACCCTCCACCGTGAGAACCTCCACCTTGAGCAGGTTGTGCACGGTCAAACCGTACTTGAGGCAATGCACGCCCCCGGCATTTTCGGCCACGTTGCCGCCGATGGAGCAGGCGATTTGCGAAGACGGGTCGGGGGCGTAGTACAGGCCATGGGGTGCGGCAGCCTGGGAGATCGCCAGGTTGCGTACCCCGGGCTGAACACGGGCGAAGCGCCCCTCGGGGTTTATCTCGAGAATGCGGTTGAAGCGCGCCATTACCAGCAGGATGCCTTTGGCCAATGGCAGGGCACCCCCGGACAGCCCGGTGCCGGCACCGCGCGCCACCACCGGTACGCCGCGTTGGTGGCAGAGTTGCAATAAGGTCTGAACCTGTTCTAGGCGTTCGGGCAGCACCACCAGCAGGGGCACCGTCCGGTAGGCGGAGAGGCCGTCACACTCGTAGGGTTTGAGGTCTTCTGCGCGATGAAGAATAGTCAGGTCCGGCAGCGCATCGCGCAGGGCCTTGAGCAGGGCGGGCAGGTCCACGTCAGGCAGCGCTCCATCGACCCGCTCGTCGTAGAGGATGTTCATGGGGCTCACTCGGCGGCAATTGTTATTGTCGTTGGAAGCGTATCACCCCTTCAGCCTGCGTGTGCCCGCAGCACACCCACGCCTGCTCAATCTGCAAAGAGAAGCAGGCGTGGGTGTGCGGCGGGCAAGGTTTCAATGATTTGCTACAGGATCGTCCTGGGAGAGAATGGCCCGGGCCAGTTCTTCGTCATTGGCCTGCAGGCCGGGGTGGTCCTTGCGTGCCTGTTCCAGCGCCGATTCCACGTAGGCACCGCGGATAGCACCGCCGCTGGCGACGAAGGCAGACAGCTCGTCACGGGCCGGGATGATCCGTTTATCGTCCTTGAAGGTCGAATACAGCGAAGCGGAAACACCGGCCGAGGTGGCCACGTCGCCCGCATCGACGCGGGCCAGGGCAGCACCGGCAGGCAGCAGGAGCAGCAGCGCGGGGGCGAGGAATAGGTGGCGCATAGTGTGTTCTCCAGTAGCGTCAAGCCCAAGGAAATAAACCACTCACTGAGTAAGAGCGCTTGGGAGTGCGAGTAGTTCAATCTTTGCCTGGGGACTGCCGCACGCGCTGGACATGCACGGTTTTGCGTCTTGGGTCTTGGGTAGGAGCAGCCTTGTGCTGCGAAGAGGCCGGTGATGACACACCAACTTTTGTGCTGCAATCACCGGCCTCTTCGCAGCACAAGGCTGCTCCTACACAGTGCGTAAGGTCAGGCCAGCTGGTACGTGGTTTTTACCCGGGTGAAGAACTGCCGTGCATGGGTGCCTTGCTCTCGTAAGCCCAGGCTCGATGCACCATTGCCACCAAATGGCACGTGGTAATCCACCCCTGCCGTGGGCAGGTTGACCATGACCATGCCCGCCGAACTGTTGCGCTTGAAATGCTCGGCATGGCGCAGCGACGTGGTGACGATCCCGGCCGACAAACCAAACGCGGTGTCCTCGGCAGCCGCAAACGCCTCGTCGTAGTCACGCACCTTCAGCACACTCAGTACCGGGCCGAAGATTTCTTCGCGGTAGATGCGCATCTGCGGCGTCACGTCGGTGAACAGCGCGGGCGTGAACAGGTATGCCCCAGCCTCGTTGTCGATGCGCTCCCCGCCGCACACCAGCTTCGCGCCTTGCTCAAGGCCTGAGGCCACGTACGACAGGTTCTGCTCCAACTGCCGGCTATCGACCACGGGGCCTATGTCGGTGGTGGGCTGCAATGCATCGCCCACGTTCAGCGCCCGGGTACGCTCGGCCAGGCGCGCCACGAACGCGTCATGAATACCCACGGTGACGATCACCCGGGAGCTAGCCGTGCAGCGTTGGCCGGTGCTGTAGAACGAGCCGTTCAATGCCACCTCCACGGCCTGCTCCAGGTTCGCATCGTCCAGTACGATCAATGGATTTTTGCCTCCCATCTCCAGTTGCACTTTCTTCATGCCATCGGCCGCCAGCCTGGCGATCTGCCGGCCAGTGTGCTCGGAGCCGGTGAAGCTGATGCCATCGACCAGCGGCGAGCGGATCAGGGTGTCACCCACGCTGCGGCCCGGCCCGATCAGCAGGTTGAACACACCGGCGGGCAAACCGGCCCGCGAGATGATTTCGGCCAGCGCCCAGGCTGACGAGGGCACCAATTCGGCCGGCTTGAACACTACACAGTTGCCGAAACACAGGGCTGGGGCAATCTTCCAGGCCGGGATGGCGATCGGGAAGTTCCACGGCGCGATGATGGCGATCACGCCCAGCGGCTGAGTGAACACGTCGATGCCTACGTCCTGGCGTACCGACGGGTATTTTTCGCCTTCGGCGCGCAGGGCTTCCTGGGCGTAGAACTTGAACGAGCGGCCGGCACGGTCGACTTCGCCCAGTGCCTCACGCACCACCTTGCCTTCTTCGCGGGCCAGCAGCGTGGCCAGTTCTTCTCGGCGTGCGAGGATTTCGCTGCCGATAAAGTCCAGTGCATCGGCGCGTTGCTGCGGGTTGCTGCGCGCCCAACCGGGAGCAGCGCGGCGGGCAGCAAGCAGGGCCTGTTCGGTCAGTGCCTGATCGGCGCGGGCGAAGCGCTCGACCACGTCGCTCGGGTTGGACGGGTTGCGGTTTTCCAGCACATCGCTGCCGCCTGGGGCGACGAAGGCGCCATCGACATAGCTGCTCTTGGTGACCAGGGTCATGCGGTTCGGCTCCTTTTTACGTTGGCTTGGCGGGCGACGAAGTCGCTGATGTTGTCCACGGCGCTGTCCATCAATTGCTGCATGGCATCTTCACTGCTCCAGGCGATGTGCGGGTTGAGCAGGAAATCATCACGCTCGATCAGCTGGAACAGCGGGTTGCTCGGGTGCAGCGGCTCATGCTCGACCACATCCAGCGCCACGCCGCCCAGGCGGCCGGCCCGCAGTGCCTGGATCAGCGCGGCTTCGTTGACCACGCCGCCACGGCCGGTGTTGACCACCAGGGCGTCGGGCTTCATCAGGGCCAGTTGTTCGGCACCAATGAGGTTGTAGGTGTCGGGCGTCAGCGGGCAGTTGATCGACAGCACGTCGCAGCTGCGCAGCAGTTCGGCCAGCGGTCGGCAGTCCGGCCCCTGGCGCTTGCCGCCACGGTCTTCGAACAGCACCTGCATGCCAAAGGCCCGCGCCAGGTGCGCCAGGCGCAGGGCGATCGGGCCGCTGCCGATGATTGCCAGTTGCTTGTCGCGCACGTCACGGATGCGGTGGTTGAAGTAGATGTTCTGCTGCGGCTTCTCGCCGGCATGCACCTGGCGCATCAAACGCGTGAACGCGGCCGGGCGGCGGAACAGTTCGAGGATCATCGCCAGGCTGTGCTCGGCCACGGTATTGGCGGCATAGCCCGGCACACTGGCCACTTCGATGCCATGGGCATCGCAGTAATCGACATCGACGATATCGCGGCCGGTGAGGGCCAGCGAAATCATCTTCAGTTTCGGCAACTGGCGCAGGTGTTCCTCACGCAGCGGCACGCTGCAGGTAAAGGCGATGGTTGCGTCCTTGAGGTGTTCGAGCACCTGCTCGGGGTGGGTGTAGGCAAACTGCTGCCAGGTGTGCTCGCAGGCCGGGTGCTTGAGGCGGGTGGAGGGCGCCAGGCCCTCGTCGTCGAGCAGTACGATATGTTCGCTCACGGTCCGTTTCCTTATTTTTTCTGGGCCGGCACGTAGCCGGCCGGGGCCATGGCCACCAGGCGACGGGTGAGGAAACCGGCGTCCTGATCATGGTCTTCGAGGGATTCCTTGCGGACCAGGGCATCACGCACCATGTGCGCGCCAAAGAAGCGGAACGGCTCTGGCGGCAGCATCTTCATCTTCTGGTTGACCAGGCCGCAGTTGGCCCATTCGTCATTGGCATGCTCGACCAGCGACTTGATGATGCGGCTGGCAAACACGGTGGTGGCCACGCCATTGCCAGAGAAGCCGATGCCGTAACTGATGTTCTGGTGGTGATCGAGGTAGCCGAAGTTCGGCAAGCCCTTCATGGCCCGGTCGATGGGGCCGGTCCAGCTGCTGACGACCGGTACATCGGCAAGTTGCGGGTACAGCCGGCGCAGCTCGGCAGCCACCTTGTCGGCAGCAGGGGAAGGCTTCTCGTAGAGGTTGCCGATGCGTCCGGCATAAGCGAACTGGCCCAGCGGCTTGCCGAAGACTACGCGGCCATCAGGGGTGTTGCGCCAGTAGTTGAGCACGGTGCGCGAGTCGGTCATGCATTCGCCGCGGCTGAAACCGATGGCATCGAGCTTGGCCTTGACGGGTGCTGTCGCCACCATGTCGCTGGACATGATCGCGATCATCCGGCGCAACTCCGGGAACTGCGCGCCCCAAGCGTTGAGTGCCAGCACCACGTGCTTGGCTTTCACATGGCCCTTGGCGGTGTGCACCACCGGGTTGGCGCCACGTTGCAGGTGGGTGAATGGCGATTTCTCGAAGATCTGCACGCCAAGCTTCAGCGCCACCCGGCGCAGGCCCCGCGCGAGCATGGCGGGCTGCACGGTGGCGGCGTTGGGGTCATAGATGCCACCCAGTACCAGCGGTGAGCCGACGCGCCCGCGAATGGTCTGGCGGTCAAGCTCTTGGAACGGGTTGACGTCTAGCTTTTGCAGGCCATCGGTCAGCACCCGCCAGGAGTTCATCTGGCGTTGGTTGGTGGCCGTCCACAGCCAGCCATCCTTGCGGTACTGCGCGTCGATGCCGTGTTCCTGGCAGAAGCTGCCGATCTCATCGATGGCCGACTCTGCAGCCTCGCAGATGCGCCGCGCCTCGACGTCGCCGCAAATGGTCCGCACCGACAGGTACTTGCCCCACCAGTTGGTGGCCACGCCACCGTTGCGCCCGCTGGCGCCCGAGCCACAACGGTCGCGTTCGACGATGACGATGGTTTTTTCCGGGTGGGCCTGCTTCAGGCGGATGGCCGACCACAGGCCAAGGAAGCCACCGCCGACAATGCACACGTCGGCTTGAATCGATTCCTGCAGGGCAGGGGCGAGGTCGCTGTCCAGGTCCAGCGCCTGGGCATACCAGAATCCACGGTACATGAGGGGTGCCTCTGAGCATGTTTGTCTTGTGTACATGATGCTCAGTGCGGTCGGGGCGCGATATTACAGTCATGACAATTGATAGGACGTGGGCGCTTGTCTGGAGAGGGCGTTCTGAAAACGCTTACATCATGAGGGAATAAAACTGACGGCATGTTTTCGAGGGTTACAGTTACTAGCTAGTAGTTCTGAGAGGTCTTTTTTCAGGAGTGATCCATTAGTGTTGGCGCGTTTGAATTGGCTCGCCAAGTTAAAAAGTTGCTCGCCCAGGGGGTGGGCTTGTCTAGTGGTTTATTGCGGCAAGGTTATCTAATGATTCAAGATTTTTCTGAACAGAGTAAGTCTCTCATGAGCAAGTTGAAGGTCGATTCGCTGGCGTCTATGGGCGATCTATCTGCCGAAGAACTGCGTGAGCAATTGGGCGATATGGTTGATATGGACGAGGCTCGCCAGTTACATGACCACGTACGCCGGGCACGCAACCAAACACTGCTCGATGAGAAAAGTATCATCATCCGTCATTCTCCGCTTGTGCCGCAGAGCCTCCAGCACGTTAACGATGGGCCGATCGAGCGCCCAGGACCCTACTGTGCCCCTGGAGATGTGGCCTCGATGTTTTCGCCGGCGGCTTACCTGGCAGAGCTGTATAAACAGGCGAAGGAGTTGTATCCCGCGAAAAACCCCTGGCATATCGACGAACGCCGCCCCGACCTGCGGCAATTGGTACTCAGCCAGAACAATCTGGACACGCCGATCAGTGCCCTCAGCCTGTCCAATGAGATCTTGCTGAGCCGGGCGATTGCGGCGCTTACCCAGCCGGGCAGCCCGGCGTTGAATAACGACCAGCTCCTTGAAGCCCTGTCGACTGATGTCGGTACTAGCACTACGCCGTACCATCATCATTACAACCGCCTGCGTCAGGTGTTCGTCCAGAACGATGCGGATTTGTCGCACTTGCTGGCGGCCCCCCGTTTCGCCAAACATCTGGATGACGCGGCACTGGCTTGCCTTCACTACGATATCTCGCCCGCGTTGCGCTGTTTATTGACGGACGAAATCAACGAGGAGAGTGCTGAGGCGCAGTTTATCAAGTACTTCCCTGGCATGACGCCAACCTCCATGATGCAGCCCGCGCGCTTGCGCAGTTGGTTTGGCCTGACAGATGCTGAGCTGCAAGGCTTCATGGGGGAAATGGATAAAGCTGAATACATTGGGCGCACGCTAACTGCACGTGCCGATGACGAAATCATCCAGTTGACGCTGAGTGATACGCCTCCCAATATGCGTTATGTTCGACTGTATCCATTGCATAACGGCACCTGGCAGTTGGCGTTCAAGTTTCAGATCAATCGCGTTGTTAAATTTGAACTCAGCGGTCCTTTTGAATTTGAATTGAAAGCGTCAGATTATGGGCTCGACCACTATGCGCCTGATGTCGAGTATCGCCACAGTTTCGAATGGGCCGACGTGCCGGCCGAGGCCGAGCTTACGGCTAAATGGACGCGGTCCCGCAGCGCTAACGATGAGAGCTGTGAAAGCACGTTAAATATTACCTGCACGCGGTTGTCGATCGCAGCGTACCTGCTTCAGTTGAACAAGATCGTTCGCCTGTACAAAGTGACCCAGCTGTCCCCACGGGCACTGCAAGACATCATAAACAGCGTCGACCCAAGCCAGATCACCGACCAGACGCTGGCCGTTGTTTTCCGCACCGCCCATTCAGTGAAGCGTTACGGCATCGATCACCAGGACGCGCTGCTCATGGCCAGGGGGTTTATCTCCGAAGCGTCCGACGGCACTGAAAAAAGCCAGTTCGACCGCCTGTTCAATGACCCGCCACTGGTTGCGGGCGGTTTGATCAGAGACAATACGCGGCTGCGCCTGCACCCGGACCATGCCAGCGAGCATGCCGACATCAAGGCAACCCTCAAGCGTGCCTGCCAAACCGATGACGAAGGGCTGCTCGAGCTGGGCCGGCTTATCAGTGGTCTTGCGGATGCCGACGTCGGCATGAATGTCATCATGTCCCATTTGTCCGCGCTGTACACCTTGAGCCTGTGGGCTCGGCATCACGGTCTGACGCTTACCGAGCTGCGCCAACTGCTGCAGATGATGGGCGCGCCGCATCCGATGCACTCGCTGGACAACAGCGGATGGCAGCTGTTGTTGCAGGAGGTGCGCAGTACCACCGACTGGATGGCTGCCCATGGCTGGACCGTTCACGATCTGCAACTGATGACCCGCGCTGTCGAGGCCATCCCAGCCAGTACCGAAGTCGGCAATCTGCTCAACGCCATGAAGGCCGCCTTGAGCGCCGCGCAACTACCCGAAGCACCACCCGAAGCACCACCCGAAGCACCGACCGTGCAGGATCTATTAGGCGTGCTGTCGCCCTTGATCGCCTCCACGTTCAACCTCAGTGGTGATGCGTTAGCGCAAGCATTGTTGAACTGGGTAAACCGTGCCGAGCCGAGTGGGCTTACGCTGCAGCAGGCTTGCGAACGCCTGCTCAAGGCCGACCCATCGGCCCCGCATGAGCGTGCCTTGGTCGACTTTGCCTACACCCTCGCGCAAATGGCGCTCATCGCACATGGATGCGGCGTCACAGGCGATGCGCTGCTCCTGTTGGTGGAAAAGCCGCAGTTGCTGGCAGCCAACGCCGGGCACAGTGGCAGTGCTGGCTTGCTGCGGGATGTCCAGACCGTCATGGCGCTCGGCAACTTCAGTGACTGGCTAAGCAAGCTAGCGGACCAATCAGGCGCAGGTGGCGCACTGCTGGCGGCACTTGGTGAAGGTGCAGGCGTGTCGTTGCCCCAGCTTTCTATGACGACCGGTGTTGCTCAAGCGACATTGGCGCAGGCGGCTGTGCACGCACATGACCAAGACGAGCTGAAAGAGCCGACAAAGGTCCACAGCTGGCAGGAAATCGAACTGCTGATGCAATGGGCGAAACTGACCGAAGCCTATGCCGTGATGCCGGACACCCTGGCAAAATTGCTGGCCCAGGACGACGACTGGGCCGAATGGCGGCAGATGGCAGACGCGTTTCAGGCAGGCCTGAACCCGTCGCAGGTCACGGCGGCCCATGCCGCCACGGAGCGGCCGCTCAGCCTGGCGCTGACGGGCGTGCTGGGCGCGAAAGAGCACTTCACTGTCGAAGCGCTGAACAAGCACCTGTTGATCGACGTGCTGAATGCCGAACAGGTGATAAGCAGCCGTATCGCCGAAGCGATGTCGGCCCTGCAGCAGTTCATCCACTGCACCCTGTCGACCCCAGAAGACCCGGCCAACGTGCGCCATGCTGTCCTTGGTCGCCAGTTTTTCAAGGACTGGACGCGTTGGAACGCCAGCTATGCCAACTGGGCTGCAGGGCAAATGCTGATGTACTACCCAGAAAACTACATCGACCCGACAGTGCGCCTGGGGCAAACCCCGGCAATGGACGACATGCTGCAAACGCTGGGGCAGGCGCAGATCAATGACGATACCGTGGGCGATGCCTTCCAGGGCTACCTGAGTGCGTTCGAGGAGGTGGCCAACCTGGAGACTATCAGTGGCTACCACGACAGCCGCGAAGCCGACACGGGCAAATCCTGGTTTATCGGGCGTAGCCGCAGCCAGCCTCACCAGTACTGGTGGCGCACGGTAGACGAAGCCAAGCGTGCCCCAGAAGGCGTGCTGCCAGCCAATGCCTGGACCGCCTGGACAAAAATCGAACTGGCCCCGCAAGTGCAAGGGCGCCTGATTCGGCCTGTGGTGTTCCGCGGGCGTTTGCATCTGGGCTGGGTAGAGCGCCAGGAGCAAATTATTACCCGCGATGACAACGGGCAGCCAAAACTGCGTGAGTGGAGCTGGACGTTCAAGCTGGCCTGGCTGCGTTATGACGGCAAGTGGAGCGTGCCCATCGAGTATCCGCTCGTGGTCGATATTGGCAAAGAAACAGTTCTGGAAAACTTCTCGTTGTTTCTTGCCGCCTGGCCGCAACGTGATGGGCTGCTGGCAGTCATCTATGATCGGTCTGCAGAGAAAGTTAGCGAAGCTTCTACTGTTGCCGGCTTGGAGATTTCCGAGAACTTCAGCAGCAGCACGCTGGGCAGTGTCGAACTGTTCCTGGGGCCGGTGCAGCACTGGCTGGATACCACTATTGATACCGGCATGTGCGCGGTGTTCGAAGGGCTGGAGCTGCCAACTGCGGAAGATCGCATGCCGGTCGCTGACGGGAACGGTACGCCCGGCGGTTTTACGCAATTTGAAGCAAGGCTCGATGAAGCCAAGGTTATCGGTGGTGCAGGGGAGGTTGGGAATACCTACAGCCTGTATTTTCGCAGCCAGTTGTCGGTAACGTCAAAGCGGCCAGCCATTGAAAATAAATGGCTTGCGGTCCTCATTGCGCAATACCCTGCATTGGGCACAGAAACAAATGCAACACAAGGCCTGTTACGCAGTGATGGGGGTGCATTGCTGGTGCGTAAAGAAGGCAGCTTGTATTATGGCTATCTGATTATCAGTGCGTCACAAATGAGTTCCTACTTCGGGCCTAACAGTAGCTCTATCACACTTGTCTCTAACCACATGAACCCTATGTATTGGGCTTCGTTGAAGAAGATTGAGAGCAGTGCCGGGAACGCAGTGGTCGCACGCTTCACAATTGCGACCAGTGACCCGATGACTCGCATGACTCTGCTCTTTGATGAGAGCACGGGCGGAACCCCTCCACCAAGACTTACACCTGCGGTTTTGGGCTACACACAGATCGCAAGGGAAGACACCTTCTACCCTCAGGATTACCTGAACCTGCTTGGCAGCGTTCCTGCTGAGGAAGTGTTGTGCCGCATCTACAGCGTCGATGGCACGCGCTTTAAAACCGTAAAGGCCAACCAGGAGTACGATCTGTCACAAGGGCCGGCGCAGGTACAGTTGAACACCACTGCACCCATGGGCGACATCAGCGAGTGGGATGGGGGTAGCGAAGCCCTGCACCGCATCGAGTTCCAGTTCGGCAACGGCAATACCCGCAACTACACCGTCAAGGTTTACAAAGATGCCGATGTACTCAAGACCGCCATCATCGGTGCCACTGATCAAGGCGCTCAGTATCTGGCGCACAGAGGGCAGGTAACCCGCCTCAACACCCTGTTCGCTCGGGAGCTGACGGTAAAGGCGGTCTCAGGGATCGACTCAATCCTGAACTACGACACCCAGCACATGCCCGAGCCGAAACTTGGCGTCGTCGTGCGTCTGACGCTTCCGGTGTACAAGCCTTCGTATCACGGCCCAGAGCGCTGGGCCGAAGTCTGGCTTGCTACCGACAAAGAGGAGCGCACCTTGCTGTGGAGGGGCCAGCTCAGCGACAACGCCAAGGTGCTCGCCAGCATGATGTTCGAGTCGGATCAGCGGTATGTCGGGCAACAGTCCTACCACTTGGAAACGAAATACAGCGCTAAACACAACAAGGCCATATCAGGCCTTAGCATCATGATCTCAAGCGAGACCCTGGCAATTCAGCGTGACTCTGATGTGGCATCTACCGGCCAAGTGCTGCTCAAGGACAATGTCGACAGTGTGCAGGTGTTTGGCAGGAACGACACGGATAGCATGGATTTCACCGGCGCCAATGCCCTGTATTTCTGGGAGTTGTTCTACTACACCCCAATGTTGGTCATGCAGCGCTTCCTTCAGGAAGAACGCTTTGACCTTGCCGAACAGTGGCTGAAGTACGTGTTCAACCCGGCTGGCTACTCAGTATCCGGCGTAGGCACACAGCGGATGTGGAATGTACGGCCGCTGGAAGAAGACAGCAGCTGGAACGACGACCCCCTGAAGTCGCTCGACCCGGATGCTGTGGCGCAGAACGACCCGATGCACTACAAGTACAACGTCTTCATGCGCCTGCTGGACATTTGCATCGGCCGCGGCGATGCCGCTTACCGTAAGCTGCAGCGCGACACCCTCAGCGAAGCCCGCGTCTGGTATCAGCGCGCGGTGAGCCTGCTGGGCGACGCCCCCTGGGCCCCGCCGGCAACGGGCTGGAACGAACCCGTGTTGGGGCAGGCCGCAGTGCCCGGCGAAAGCCCGTTTCTGCCAGAGGTCAACCGGACCCTGCTCGGTTACTGGGAGGCGCTGCGCATTCGCCAGTACAACCTGCGCCACAACCTGACCCTCGATGGCCAGCCGCTAAGCTTGCCGCTCTACGCCACACCGGCCGATCCCAAGGCGTTGCTGGCCGCTGCAGTGGCAGCAGAGGCCAGTGGCGAACGTGGCCTTACGGAAGTCAAAGACGTGCCGGCGCTGCGCTTCACCGTGTTGCTCGACGGCGCCCGCAGCATGGCCGCCCAGCTGATTCATTTTGGCAGCGAGCTGCAATGGATTCTCGAGCGCCAGGATGCCGATGCGTTGGCAGGCTTGCTGGCCAGCCAGGGCGCGGAGCTTGCCGAGAGCAATGTGGCGCTGTTCAAGCACACTCTCAAGGAGCTGGCAGCCGACCGCGTGACCTTGCAAAGCTCGCTGGTGGCGGCCACGGCCAGTCGAAATCACTACCTGAACCTCTACCAAAGGAACATCTCTGATCGCGAGCACCTTGCGCTGAAGTTGCGAACCGAGTCTGAACAGGCAGGTGCGGCTGAATCTGCCCTCATGGCAGGGGCTTCGATCATTGCCGCCTTCCCCAAGATCTTTGGTTTCGCCAACGGTGGCGGTAAACCGGAAGACGCCTTGAAGGCCGTTGCCTACGGCTTTGGCGCGCGCTCGAAAGTGTGTGGCCTCAAGGCATCGCGCCTTAGCCAAGAGGAGGCCTTCGCGCGCCGTCGCGCTGACTGGAAGTTCCAGTATGAGTCGGCAGAGAAACAGATGGCGACCGTACAGGCTCAACTCGATGCCCTGGCAGTACGTGAAACCTCCGCCCATATGCACATTGCTCACTTGAACACCCAAGCTGCCCATTCACAGGCCCAGCTTGCCTTGTTCCAAGGCAAGTACACTGGCAAGGCCATGTACAGCTGGCTGCGCGCACGCCTGGCGAGCATTTTCTACACCTATTACGACCTCACCGTGTCGCGCTGCCTGATGGCACAAAAGGCCCTGCAGTGGGAAAAAGGCGACGCGGCTTTGTACCTGCGCACCGGCACCTGGAACAGCGCCTGGTCGGGTTTGCTGTGTGGTGAGGGGCTGATGCTGGCACTGGGGCAGATGGAAACGGCCTGGGTCAAATGGCAGAAGCGCGAGCTTGAGGTCACGCGCACGGTGTCACTGGCCAGGCTCTTCGACGGCAAGCTCAGCTCGCAAGAGCAAGCCGTAACCCTGGGTGAGGCGGTCAAGGCGCTGCTTGACGGTCAAACAGTTGAGGTCGATGACACGCTTGAAAACAGCAGCTTTGCACTGGCTGCAAACGGCATGCTATCGATCCAGTTCGGCCTTAAAACGTTGAACCTGGCAGCAGGCTTCGAAACTGCAGCTTCGCGACGCATCCGCAGCATTGCCGTCTCGCTGCCAGCCTTGCTGGGCCCCTACCAAGATGTGCATGCACGGCTGTTGACCAGTACTCAAGGCCTGCCTGCGGGCTGTGAGCAGATGAACATCTCCCATGCCATGCAGGACAACGGCCAGTTCAGCCAGCTCAATGGTTACCCGGCATTCCGCCCAGGTAACCAGTTGCTGCCGTTCGAAGGGCTGCACATCGCCAAGGCGGATGATGACCAAGACCAGACCCAGATGACGTTGAACTTCGACCAGGCTCAGGGCGATCAGCGAGCACTGCTGGAACGCCTCAACGACATCATTCTGCACGTGCAGTTCACCGTCCGCTAAGGGGCAGGGGAGGGTACCCAGGTGCCCTCCCGCTGAGGCCGACTTCCTATTTCCTGACCCTTGCGCCAAGGCGCGGGGGTCGTCAAGGAGCAACATCATGAATGATATGTCTGTCACCCCTTCGGGTGACGGCGGTGAACCTGTGTTCAGCCCCCCCTCGCTACCCAAGGGCGGCGGTACGGTTTCGGCGGGCGGAGGCATGCTGTCAGTCGGTAGCGCCGACGGCGCCGCAGGTTGGTCGCTGCCATTACCATTGCCGGTCGGCCGCGCGTTGTCGCCGTCGTTGAGCCTGGCCTACCGTTCTTCGGCAGGTAATGGCGCCTTCGGTGCTGGCTGGCAGTGTAGCCCGCCCACAGTCTGCCGCCTGGACCGCCTGGGGGTCCCCCGTTACACCCGCAGTGACCGTTGGCAGGGCCCCGATGGCGAAGAAATCCTGCTCGACCGCGGGGCGCCGCGCACTGTCGCCAGTTTGCCGTTTTCCGATACCCCCGCTGCTCACACGGTAACCGCCTGGGTGCAGCGCAGTGGCGGCCGCGACCAGCGCCTGGAGCATTGGCAAGCGCAAGCGAGCCCTGACTCGCCGGGCTTCTGGCTGCAATACCATGCCGACGGCAGCATAACGCTGTTTGGCTGGTCGGCCTCGGCACGCCTGGCCAAGCCCGGCAAACCGGCAGAGGTCGCGTGCTGGTATGCCGAAGAGACCGTCAGTGCCATGGGGGAGCATGTGGTCTACACCTACCGCAGCGAAGACCAGGCAGGGTGTGATGCGCACGAACAGGCCATGCACCCGCAGGTTGCCAACACCTACCTGGTTGCCGTCCACGCCATGAATGCAACCCCAAGCGCAGCGCTGCTGTTACCGCAGCAGGCCTTTCGCCCGGACGATTTCATGACCGTGATGCAGCTGGATTACGGCGAGCGCGGCGTGGACGTGAACACCCCACCGGCGTTCGAGGTGAAGGCACCCTGGCCGGTGCGCGAGGACTGCTTTTCGTACTGGCGCTGGGGCTTCGATAAACGGGTGCGGCGGCTTTGCCACGAGGTGCTGCTGTGGCACCGTACGCGAATGATGGCCGGGGAGGCTGACCCAAGCCCGCAACTGGTTTCGCGCTTGCACCTGGGGTATGACGCATCGGGCGTCGCCTCGGTGCTGGTCGCCGCGCAACAGGTCGCTTACGAAACGGATGGCACGCCGTTGTTGCTGCCACCGGTGGAATTCGAGCCGAGTCGCCCAGGGCGTGAGCACTCAAGCTGGGAGGCATTGCCCGACCTCGATGGCTTCAGCGCGCCACACTGGCAGATGGTGGATCTTTACGGCGAGGGGCTGCCGGGTTTGCTGTTCCAGGATGCCGGTGCCTGGTGGTATCGCGCGCCGGAACGCAACAGCGACCTGGGTGGCGATGCCGTCACGTGGGGTGAGTCACAGGCATTACCGGGAGCCCCACGCCCAGGCACCGGGATGCTCGCCGACCTCGAAGGAGACGGCCAGCCACAATGGCTGGTCAACCTGCCGGGTGTTCGCGGCAGCTTCACCCTGGCGCCGGATGGGCAATGGGGTGACTTCATTGCCGCTGACGCCATGCCCAGCGAGCTGGCCCATGGGGATGCGCAACTGGTCGATTTCAGCGGTGGCGGGCAGCAGGACCTGGTGATGATCGGGCCACGTAGCGTGCGCTTGTCTGCCAGGGTGCGTGGTGCCGGCTGGCAGCCTGCCAGCGACATCGTGGCAGGCACCGCGCTGCCATTGCCTGGCGGTGAGCACCGGCTGGTGGCATTTGCCGACCTGGCGGGTACAGGGTTGCAGCAATTGATCGAGGTCACGGCCGAAGGCGTCACCTACTGGCCGATGCTTGGCCACGGTCATTTTGCCAACCCTGTGCAGATGCCGGGTTTTGCCATCGAACATTTCAACGCCTCGCGGGTATTGCTTGGCGATACCGATGGCAGTGGTACTACCGATATCCTTTATGTAGACGCGGACCGCATCCGGGTATTCGTCAGCCATAACGGCAATCGCTTCGTCGAAAGCCATTGCGTGCCGGCGCCAGAGGGGGTCGTGCTCGATGCCAGCTGCAAGCTGCAACTGGTCGATTTGCGCGGGCAGGGTTGTGCAGAGCTGGTGCTGACTGTGCCGCACCTCTCTCCCCGTAGCTGGGTGTACCGCTTCAATGACCGACGCCCCTGGTTGCTGGCTGAGGTGTGCAGCAACACCGGTGGCCGTACGCTGTTCGATTACCGCAGTTCGGCGCAGAGCTGGCTGGATGAAAAGCGTGCCCTGCAAGTGGAAGGCAGGGCAGCGATCAGTCGCTTGCCGTTCCCGGTTCACACCTTGGCCCAGGTGACCCTTGTGGACGACATCAGTGGCCTGCGTACTGTCAGTGGCATGCGCTATCAGAGCCCGGTCTGGGACCCAGTCGAGCGGGAGTTTCGCGGTTTCAGGCAGCTGATCCAGACCGACACCCTGAGCGACGCCCAGGGCACGGCCGCCGAGCGTTCGCCGCCGGCGCAAATACGCCATTGGTTCCTCAGTGGCATCGAAGACCTGGACAGCATCGCGCCACAGGGCTTTGATGGGCAGCGCAGCGCAGAGGCGGACTTTCCCTTGCAACCGGTGCGTTTCACTCGCCTTGAAGGTGACTGCGATGTGCCTTACTCGCCGCAAGGTGCAGCCCGGCGTTGGCTGCTTTGTGCCTTGAAAGGGGCGCAAGTGCGCAGTGAAACCTACGGCCTTGACGGCACTGAACACGCTGGGGTGCCGTACAGCATCACCCGTCAGCGCTGGCAAGTGCGGGTTTACGAGACCGCGCACGCCGACCGGCCTGCGGCCTTGGTAACGGCAATAGAGAGCCTGGCCTTCACCACCGAGCGCATTGTCCAGGACCCGGTTATCACGCAGACACTGGTGATTGGCCAAGACAAGTACGGCCATGTCCTGCAGCAGGTGCAGGTGCATTACCCGCGCCGGGTCGCAGCCTCCCCATCGCCTTATCCAGCCTCGCTGCCAGCCGGTTTGCTGGACGATGCCCGCGACCCTCAGCAGGACATGGCCTGGCTTGAGCACGCGCGCCATCGGGTAAGCAACCTGGAGGACGGCCATGATTACGTGTCCGGGCTGATCGAAGCGACCCGTACCGATGTGCTGGCGCTGCCAGCGCACGCGCTGCCGCAGGGCGGCTTCAGCGTGGAGCATCTGCTGGTACCCGATGGCCCATTGGAGGGCCTGGATGCTGCCACTCTATCGGGCTACCAGCGCAAGCAATGGTGTGATGCCCAGGGGCAACCGACCACGGCGCCAATCCGCCAGGCGCTGGTGGCCTACCGCGAAACCGCCATGCTCGAACACGCCACCTTGGCTGCGCTCGAGACAACGCTTTTGCCGCACGAGCTGGCACAGTGGCAGGCCAACGGCGGCTATCACCTCATCGCCTTGGCTGAGGACGGCAAGCGGGTGTACGTCAGCCGCCACGACCTGATCAAGCACCAGGGTGCGTCACTGTTTTATCGACTGGCCACGCTGCGTGCCAGCGAGCTGCTTGGTGAGCAGCGTGTTGACTGGAGCCCACACGCCCAGCAAGTGCTGAAGATAACCGACGCCGCTGGCCTGGAAACCGGCTTCGAGTATGACTGGCGTTTCCTCACGCCCGTAGCCATGACCGATGCCAACGACAACCAGCACCAGGTCAGCCTCGATGCCTTGGGGCGAGTGACACAAACCCGCTTTCACGGCACAGAGCAAGGCCAGTTGGCCGGCTATAGCAGCAAGGCATTCACGCTGCCGGCAACGGTCGAGGGCATCCTGGCACTCGAAGGAGGCGAGGTACCCGTGGCCACGGCGCACCGGGTAGTGACCGACAGCTGGATGCCCTTGGCACGTGATAGCCAAGGGCGCCCTCTGGTTACCCGTATGGGCGAGCTGGCGCTGCGTCGCCTGCTCAAGGCCAATGGCCTGCCCGCTGGGGACGACGGCGAAAGCCGCCAGCCACCGCACATCATCAGCCTGCAGACCGACCGCTACGACGGCGACCCTGCGCAGCAGCTGCGCGTAAACGTGGCGCACAGCGATGGCGCCGGCCGCCTGTTGCAGACCGCTGTGCTGAGTGCGCCTGGCGATGCGTGGGTGCGTACCGCCGCAGGCAGCCTCGAGCGCGATGCCAACGGTGCTGCACGCGTGCAGCCGGCAGCGCGACGCTGGGCGGTAACCGGCAAGACCGAGTACGACAACAAAGGCCAGCCTGTGCGCACCTGGTTGCCGTACTACCTCGATGACTGGCGCCCTGTAAGCGATGACAGCGGCCACCCCGGGCTGTATGCCGATACCCAGCTGTATGACGCCATGGGGCGCGTTTACCGCGTCCTCACCGCCGCGGGCTGGGAGCGGCGTACCGAGTACTACCCCTGGTTCACGGTAGCGCAGGACGAGAACGACACGGCCTGAGCGCGACCTTGATGGCGCGCGCTACCTGGCGCGCGCCATCCACTCAACCCCATGCAGATTTCAAGAACAGGAGGCACGCGATGCCTGCTCTTTCGGACAACGCTGTCCATCGTAATACCCCTACCGTCACGGTCGTGGACAACCGCGGCCTGGTGGCCCGGACCATCCACTACCACCGCCACCCAGACACGCCAACCCTGACGCAACCTCGGATTACGCGCCAGCAGCATGACGCCAAGGGCTCCATGACCCACAGCAGCGACCCGCGCCTGCACCCCAGCGGCCGGGGTAACTTTGCCTGGCTGACCGACCTGGCCGGCACCCCGGTGTGCACCCAAAGCGCCGACGCCGGCGTGTCGATCAACCTGAGCGATGCAGCAGGGCGCCCGTTGCTGGCGGTGTCGCGAATCGCGCTCGATGAACACGGCGAGCACCTGCGCAGTGAAGCGGTCACCCGCACCTGGCTTTACGAGAACGCCAACCTGCCAGGGCGCCTGCTGGGCATCAGCGAACAGGCCAATGGCCACGTGGCGTGTCGGCTGGAGCGGCTGATTTATGCCGGCAACAGCGCCGCAGAAAAAGCCCACAATTTGGCGGGCCAGGCGAGCCGGCACTACCACACCGCCGGTTTGCTGCAGACCCATGGCGTTGGCTTGACCGGCGTCCCGCTAGAGACCACGCAACGCTTGCTGGCGGATGCCGATAACCCGCAGGTAGGGGCGGATTGGCAAAGTGAGCAGCCTGCTGATTGGGAGGCCCAACTGCAGCCGGAAAGCGAAGCCAGCACTACGCTGACCACGGTGGATGCGACCGGCGCCCCCTTGGCCACGCGTGATGCCGCAGGCCATCTGCGCCGCCACGCCTACGACGTGGCGGGCCTGCTCACGCAGCGTTGGCTGACGCTCGAGGGCGGCCCTGAGCAGGTCATTCTCAAAGCCCTGAGCTATTCGGCGGCCGGGCAAAAGCTGCGCGAGGAGCACGGTAATGGCTTGGTCACCCAATACCGCTACGAACCGCGCACTCAGCGGCTGGCCGAAGTCCGTACCGAGCGCCCGACAGGGCACGCGCAAGGGGCCAAGGTGCTGCAAGACCTGCGCTACGCTTACGACCCGGTGGGCAATGTGCTGAGTGTGCGCAACGACGCCGAAGAAACCCGCTTCTGGCGCAATCAGAAAGTCGAACCGCTAAGCACCTATGTCTATGACAGCCTGTACCAGCTGGCCAGCGCCACCGGGCGCGAGATGGCCAATGCCGGGCAGCAGGGCGCCAACCTGCCGGATATGGCGACCCTCGATAACGTCACCTACAGCCGTTACAACCGTACCTATACCTACGACATGGCGGGCAACCTGACCCGCATCCGCCACAGCGCGCCTGCCACAAACCATAGCTACACCACCGATATCACTGTCAGCGACCGCAGCAACCGGGCGGTGCACAGCGCGCTCACCCAGGACCCGGCCGCCGTCGACGCGTTGTTCAATGCCAGTGGCCAGCAAAAGGCTTTGTTGCCTGGCCAACAGTTGAACTGGACACCGCGCGGTGAGTTGCACGCCGTTACCCAGGTCATGCGCGAAGGGGCGGAGGACGATGGCGAGAGTTACCGCTACGACATCGGCAACCAACGGGTGCTCAAGGTCAGTACCCAAAAGACCGCGACCCACATGCGCACGCAACGTGTGCAGTACCTGCCAGGCCTGGAGCTGCGCAGTACAACCCAGGGCGGCACGCTGATCGAGCAGTTGCAGGTGGTGCTGGTGGGCGACGCTGGGCACGCCCAGGTGCGGGCCTTGCACTGGGCTGCAGGTAAGCCGCCAGAACTTGCCGACGCGCAACTGCGTTACAGCTACGCCGACCAGCTGGGCAGCGGTTGCCTGGAGGTCGATGGCAGTGGTGCGGTGATCAGCCAAGAGGAGTACTACCCGTACGGCGGCACTGCGGTATGGGCCGCTCGCAGCGAGGTGCAGGGGCGCTACAAGTTTGTTCGTTATTCGGGCAAGGAGCGCGATGCGACAGGGCTGTACTACTACGGGTATCGCTATTACCAGCCTTGGCTGGGGCGGTGGTTGAGTGCGGACCCGGCAGGTACGGTGGATGGCTTGAACTTGTACGCGATGGTGCGTAACAACCCGATGACTTTGGTTGATGAGTTGGGGTTGATGGGCAAAGGGAACAAGAACAAAGGCGGGGGGGGCAGTTCCGGAGCACAAGGCACGCCGGTTGTCAGCCGAAGTGGTGACGCTGACCCTCCACCTGTCGCGTCAACCTCAGCTTCAGCAGGGCCGAGCCATGACGGTGCGCAGGCGCGTGCATCATCTTCTCATTCAGAGGGACCGGCTGCCGATAGCCAGGACGACGATGGCTGGGAAGTAGTTGCTCCCAAAGCAAAGAAGGAAGTTGAAAGAAGGTATGGATTGAGGGGGAGTTCGATTTATTCAGAATTGTTTCCCTTAATTCCTGCAATCAGTAAAAAAAGACCGGAAAACGTTTTGGCGATCGCCGAAAGGCCAAGTTTTATTCACGGTAGACGAGAGGTTTCCGTTTTGGAGAAAAAGATCTACCAGGAGTCCGGTAAAACGATGGTGGGGGGCTTGGATCATGTTAGTGGAAGGCACGCCGGAGACTTCGCGAGGGATGGTGTAACGGGAGATCGCGAAATTCAACGTGAAGTGATGAATGCCTGGGTTAATGGCAAGGACGTAGGCATACAAAACTACAGTGATAACAAGCGAGCGCGACTGATCTACCACGTCGGAGGGGACGGCAGCCGAAACCCCTACGTCTCTGTACAACTTAATATTGATAGGATGAGTGTACTGGGTGCTAATCCCCTTCAGAATCTTGATGGGACACGAAGGGCACCCTTGAAGTACGAGATTGATGCTTGGAACAAGGAAAAGGCCATTACTATGTCCGATTGGGAGAAGGACAAGAGTGCTGAGGTTAAGCGGAGGTACGTCTGAACCATTCTATTTTCGGCGCTAAATATGATAGGACGGACACCTGAATACGCCTAAAATGACACCCACTTCGGATGTCATGTGAGCAGCGTCCATGGTCGCCCTACAAGATCAACAACAACCACAGCCCCCCGAAGCCGCCTCGCAGATAAAACCTGAACTGCGGGTCGGCTTCGTGCTCCTCAACCAGTTCACCCTGGTCCCGGTCGCTGGCCTGGTCGACTCGCTGCGCTTCGCTGCCGACAAGTCGTTCCGCAGCCAGCAAGTGTATTGCCAATGGGACTGGATGACCCTGGACGACCAGCCGATCACCGCCAGTTGCGGCATGCCCATTTCGCCGACCAAACCGCTCAACCTGTTTGCCCAGTACGACTACATCGTGCTGGCGGGCGGGCTGCTGGGCGAAACGCGTAACCCCCCAGACTGGCTACTCGATGCGCTGCGTGAGGTGCATGCGGCCAATATCCCGATCATCGCCCTGTGTTCAGGTTCGTTCGTGCTGGGTAAGGCCGGCCTGCTCGATGGCCGGCGGTGCGCGTTGCATTTCACTTTGCGCGATGAGTTCAAGGAGCGTTTCCCGATGTCCACCGCCGTGATTGACAAGAGCTATGTGGATGACCGCGGCATTATCACCTGCCCGGGCGGCACGGCCATCGACCTGGCGGCCAACCTGATTCGCCGGCACTGCGGAGCGGTGCGTGCGCAGAAGGGCTTGGAGTACCTGCTGGTGGACGAGCGTGCCGACGCGCAAGAGGACAAGGCCGCCAGCGAAAGCGTTTACCAGAACGACCGTGTGCAGCGGGCCATTGCCTTCATGCGCGCCAACCTGGATGCCTCGATGACCCTCAAGGCCGTGGCCGAGGCAGTGGGCACGCACCCGCGGCAGTTGCACCGCGAGTTCGTTGCCAACACGCAAGAGCCACCGGCCAACTACTGGCGCAAGCTGCGCCTGGACCATGCCCGGCGCTTGCTGGTGAATACCAGCCAGAACATCACCACCATTGCCTTGGCGTGTGGGTTTTCCGATGCGTCGCACTTCATCTTGTGGTTCCGCAAGCAGTACGGCGAGACGCCTTACAGCTTCCGCAAACGGCGGCATGAAGTGGAGCGGTTTGACTGGCATGGGGACAAAGTAGGCTTGGACCCGGAGCTGTAGCTGTGTAGCCATCTCCAGCGCTACCCGTGTAGGCGCTGGCTTGCCTGCGAATGGGCCGCAAAGCGGCCCCGGCGCTATCAAAGCTGACCAAATGCCTGAATTTCGATCCGATACTCAGGCGCCGCCAGCGCAGCCCCTACACACGCCCGCACCGGTGGTTGCTGCCCTACCCAGGCGTCATACACCTCATTCATCGCCGCAAACTCCCCCATGTCAGCCAGCCAGATCTGCACGCGGGTCAGGTTGCCCTTACCTGCGCCAACCTGCGCCAACCATTGCTCCAGCTGCGCCAGCACGCACCGCGTCTGCGCAGCGATATCGCCCGGTGCAAGGGCGACGATCCCGCAGGTTTCCAGGCGGCCATCCACCAGAACCATCTGGCTGGCCCGTTTGCCGGGGTTGATACGTTCGATCATCAGCGCGCTCCTCAGAACAGTACGTAGGTCTTGCGCAGGGTCTCGTGGATCTCCCACACGCCTTCGCAGTTCTCTGGGAACAGCACCGCATCGCCCGCCCGCAGCTCGACCGGCTCGCCACCGTCGGGGGTAAAGGTGCAGCTGCCGCTGACGATATGGCTGAACTCGCGGTTTTTCAGGAAACGGCGGAACACCCCGGGGCTGCTTTCCCAGACGCCAATGCTGGCGCCCACCGCTTCATCGGTCTGGTCCTGGGCGCTGGCGGCGTGGGCGATCGGTTCGCCGATCGGCAGCCGGGCAGGGGCTGGCGTGCCCAGGGGCGAGGCAGCGGCATTGCGGACAACGGTAAGCACTTGGCTCATGGTGTGGCTCCTTCAGGCTTTTCGGGCAACGGTTTTGTAGGACGGTGACGGTGCAGGGGCGGCCCCGCCCAACGCGGCGGCTTGCTGCAGGTCGAGCTTGCTGGTCTCTGGGGCCAGCCACCACGAGATCAGTGCACCGAACAGTGAGATCAACGCGGCGGCGAACATGGTGTTGGCAATGCCATAGGTGGCCAGGGAAATAGGCACCAGGTAGGTGCCCACGGCCGCGCCGATACGCGACAGCGAAGTGGCCAGACCAACGGCAGACGCGCGGATCTCGGTGGGGAACAACTCGTTGGGGTAGACGTATTCCAGCACCTGAGCGCCGCCGATCAACACCGCGTAGGCGCCAAACAGCACCAGCACGGTGGTGGGCGATGCGTCGGGGAACACGCCCAGCAGCACCAGCGACATGCCCGACCAGAGGAAGCTGTGGATCAGCATCTTGCGCCGCCCCAGGCGGTTGATCAGCTTGGTTGCCAGCAGGCAGCCCAGGGTGAACAGCAGGGTGATGGCGATCGAGCCGTAGGCGGCCCAGTCGCCGGTGAGCTTCAGCGCCTGCAGCACCTTTGGGGCGAACGCGTAAATGGCGAACAGCGGGACGATGGCGCAGGTCCAGAACAGGGTGACGAAGGCCATGCGCTTGCCGTAGCCGGAGTGGAACAGCGACCACACCGACACCGGTTTGCCGCTGACGTGTTCGGGCAGATCGGCGATGGAGTAATCCGGGCCATAGACGCGTTTGATCACGGCATCCGCCTCGGCAGTGCGGCCCTTGCTCAGCAGCCAACGTGGCGATTCTGGCGTACCGCTACGGGCAATCAGGAACAACGCACCCGGGACCAACGCACTGGCCAATACCCAGCGCCAGCCGTCATCGCCGCCGACGCGCAGCAACAGTTCACCGACCACATAGGCCACGGCGGCCCCGGCGAACCACATCAGTACCATTGCCGCCAGCAGCGGCCCGCGTTGCTTGCGTGGCAGGAACTCGGCCAGCAGCGAGGTAGCGATCGGGTAGTCGGCGCCGACCGCGATACCGATCAACAACCGCCAGGCGAACAATGCCCAGGCCGACTCGACCCAGAACTGCGCCACCGAAAAACCGACAATGGCGATGAGGTCGACCAGGTACAGCACCTTGCGCCCGTATTTGTCGGTGAACCAGCCACCCAGGAAGCCGCCGAGGAACACCCCGATCAGCGCCGAAGCCGCAATCAGCCCCTCCCAGAACGCCGACAGTTGCAGGGCCTGGGTGATCTGCAGCATGGCCACGCCGATGATGCTCAGCACATAGCCGTCGAGGAACGGGCCACCGGCGGAATAGACCGTCAGTTTGCGATGGAACGCATTGAGTGGCGCATCTTCGACGGAGCGTTTGGGGACAGACATTGGACTTACCTCTTGTTGTTATTTGACGCACTTGCGTGGCGGCACTATGGCACCGGGTTGCAGGGGTTCCCTATAACGGTTCGGACGGGTCGTGGGATGGCATTGCGAAGTGTGAATGGCACTGTAGGCGCAGCCTTGTGCTGCGAAGAGGCCGGCGACATCAGCCAAGATTTACGGCGTTGTCACCGGCCTCTTCGCAGCATAAGGCTGCGCCTACCGCGACCGAGTCAACAGCGCATCCAGCACCACTTCGCAGGCCGCGCCCCAGCTGGCACTTACCGGTTGATGCATCAACACGGCCAGCCCATCGGCGGTAAAGGTGCCCGGCGTGGCAATCGCTTGCCCCAGGGCCTTGAGCGTGTGTTCGGGCTGGCGCTGGGCACTGCTCACACAGTCGTGCAGGTTGCCCAGCACCAAGGCGCGTGCCTCGGTTGCGGGCAGGCCTTTGTCGGTCAGCCACTGCTGCAGGTCGTGCAAAAGGAAGTAGAACCAGCCATTCATGCACGCGGCCACCGTGGCCAGCTCGAATGCGGCTTCATCCTGCAATATCACCAGGTTGCCCAGCGCGGCCAGGCATTGCTCAGTGGGGGGATCCGTGGGGTAGACCACTACCGTGGACTGGTTGTGTTGCGCGGCATAAGACAGCATCACGCGCACGCAGTGAGCGGCGGGGAAGGCGGCTTGCAGCTGTAGCAGGTTCACACCTGCCGCCAACGACAGCAGGCGTTGCCCGGGGTGCAGGCGTACCTCGTCGGCCAGGTGTGCCAGTGATTCCGGGCGCACGCCCAGCATCAGCACCTCGGCCTGGTCGACTACCGCCTGATTGCTCGGCAGTACTTGGCAACCGTGTGCGTGGGCCAGTGTTTCGGCGCGCTGGGCGTTGCGTGGTGACAGCAGGATCGCGCCGTCGAAACCACCGCGGCGCAGGCCGATAACGACTTTTTCGGTCAGCTCGCCGACCCCGAGGATGCCCAGGCTATGCATGATGCCTCCTTGTCAGCTTTCTAGGCCGGCGCGGCGCTGGCCCCAGTGCAGGTTCAGGTTGACGCCCAGGCTCAGCAGCGGCTCCGGCGGGTTGCGGTTGGGTCCGGCCGAGCCCAGCAGGAAGTCGATCAGCTCGTCACGCTCGCCACTCAGCCAGTCGGCCAACAGGGTCCCGGTGGCAGTGCCCCGGGTAATTCCCAGGCCGTTGCAGCACAGCGCCGCATGGACATTGGGTGCCAGCGTGCCGAAGTGCGATTGGTGGTTGCGCGACAGGCACATCGAACCGCCCCAGGTGAATTCGAACGGCGTACCCGCGAGCATCGGGAAGCGCCGCTCGAACGACGCCCGGTGCTGTCGCCCGGCGCGTTGCAGGTGGCGCTGGTTGGCGCGCCCATCGGCGTTGAAACTGAAGCTGTTGCGCACCAGCAGGCGCTGGTCCGGGGTGCGTCGCAGGGTGCTGCCAAACGGGTCGGCGGGGATGATGCCCCAGGTCGCCTTGCCACCCAGGCGTGCTTGTTCGTCTTCGCTCAGGGGCCGGGTCATGCTGGCGTAGGTGAAAATCGGCAGCAGCCGCCCCGGCAAGAAGCCGAAGTACGAGGCGAAGGCGTTGTTGGTCAGCAGCAACTGCTCGGCAACGATCTCGCCATGGGCATGCGCAAGGGTGATGCGCGTGCCCTGTTCGATGCGGGTGATGGTGGTGTGTTCGTACAGCGTTACGTTGCTGGGCAGGCTGTCTGCCAGGCCTTTGGCCAAGGCGGCCGGCTGCAGTAACTGGGTACCTGGGGTGTACAACGCTTTGCGGTAGAACGCGGTGCCGAAATGCTCGGGCAGGTCACGGGCATCGATCATCTGGTAGGACTGGCCGAGTTTCTCCAGGCCGCTGCGGTACGCTTCGAGCACCGCCAAACCCTTGTCTTCGACCGCCGCCTGGTACTTGCCGTCTGGGCGGATCTGGCAGTCGATGCCATGCTGCTGGATCAGCGTGTGCAGTATCGACTGCGCGCGCAGGTTGAGCTTGAGGTTCATCCGCGCCGTGGCCAGCTCACCGATGTAGTCCGGTGCGCCGATGTCATGGGGCAGGTCGATGGCAAAGCCTGAATTGCGCCCCGAGGCGCCAAAGCCGACTTCCTGGGCTTCGAGCAGGATCACCTCGTCATCCGGATGATGCAGCGCCAGCTGCCGCGCGGCGGCAAGGCCGGTGAAGCCAGCACCGAGTACCACCCAGCGCGCTTCGCTCCGCCCCCGGTGCGCGGCGCGTGGCTGGCGCATGGGGCTGAGGTGGAACCAGCCGCAACCGTTGTCATCCGCGGGGGTAGAGGTGTTTCTGTACATGGGTTTTATCCGTGTTGTTTTCTTCACTGTCGCATGGCCCGGGCAGGGGGCATATAACGGGAATGACGGGTCGTGGGAGGTTTTGAATTGACCGCGGCAAGCCCTGCGTGATTTGCTCGGTTTACCGGTGACTGGCCCGAGCAAAAGCCCCGGCACCTAACGATCATTCAAAGGAAACTGAAGGTCTGCCATGTCCGAATACACGCTCCACTGCTTCGCCGAATCCGGCAATGCCTACAAAGCCGCCCTCATGCTCGAACTCACCGGCCAGCCTTGGCAGCCGGTGTTCGTCGACTTTTTCAACGGCCAGACCCGCGAGCAGGCCTGGCGCGATGAAGTGAACGAGCAGGGCGAGGTGCCGGTGCTCGAACACGCGGGCAAGTCGTTCACCCAATCGGCCTTGATCCTGGAATACCTCGCTGAGCAGACCGGCCAGTTTGGCCCACGCGATGAGGACGAAAAGCGCGAGATCTGGCGCTGGATGCTGTTCGACAACCACAAGTTCACCAGCTACTACGCGGCGCTGCGGTTCATCTATTGCCTGAAACAAATGGGCGAAACCGATGTGACCAAGTTCTTGCGTGATCGCGCCACGGCGGCCTATCGCATCGTTGATGCACATTTGGCGAAGACGCCGTTCATGGTCGGCGGGCGCTTGACCATCGCCGACCTGTCGTTGGCGGGGTATGTGTTCATGCCTGAAGACACGGGTATCGCGCTGGACGAATTCGTTCATATCGAGGCCTGGAAAGCGCGGATCAAGAGCACGCCAGGCTGGAAACACCCCTATGACCTGATGCCGCGGACAGCGCCTGTTCAAGCGCCATTCGGATGACTGGTCGTGACAAGCGCTAGCGCATGACTACGCTCAGGACGTAAGACACATTCTGCAACAACTGGCCAGTTGGCCCTGATGGATCTCGCTCACCCGCTGCAGATGGAAGGCCGCACTGGTTTGCAGGTCGCCCCATGGGGGGGCCGGAACTCACGGGGTGTCATGTGCAACCCCCGTGCTACTCCAAGCGGAGGCTCTACATGCTCAAAAAATGCTTGTTGGCTTTGGCAATCGGCGCGGTTTTGTCAGCGTCGGCCGTGTTGGTGCCTGACTCCATTGGCGGTGCGTCCAGCGCGTTTGCGAAGGATGGCGGTGGTGGAGGTGGCGGCGGCCATGGTGGCGGCGGTGGCGGCGGTGGTCATGGCGGCGGTGGGGGTGATAGCGGTGGTGGTGGTGGCGGTGGTCACGGCGGCGGCAGCGGTGGTGGAGGTGGTCATGGTGGTGGCAGTGGAGGCGGCGGCAGTGGCGGCGGTGGAGGCCACGGCGGCAGTGGGAGCGGACACAGCGGCGATGGCGGCGGGCATGCCAGCTCAGGCCGTGGTGAAAGTGGACGCAATGGCGCCGATGATGGTGCCAACCATGAGGCCAACCATGAAGCGAATCACGAAGCGAATCACAGTGTTGGCGAGGCCCACGGTGTAGGGCATGGCGCCGATGATGGTGCCGATCATGATGTCGGCGATGATCATGGCGGTGACCGCACCTAGCATTTGAGTGGCCCGTGCCGGCCTCTTCGCGGGTAAACCCGCTCCCACAGGATCTTCACTGGCCTTGAAAGCAGTGGAATACCTGTAGGAGCGGGTTTACCCGCGAAGAGGCCGGTACAGGCACTGCACATTTCAAATCGACAATCGCACCACCCGGTTATCCATAACCTGATGCTCCTGCCCCCGCCTTTTGTTCACCACCAACTCGCCAATCGCAATCAGCCGGGTCCGGGTGATGTTGCGCGACAGCCCCAGCAACTGCGCGGTATGCACCTGGTTGTAATGGCAAAAACGGTACGCCGAGCGCAGCAGGGCATTTTCGACCTTCTCGTACAGCCCCCCAGGCTGCTCCTCGTACAATTGGCTAAACGCCCGCTGCAGCAGTTCCTCCACGGCATTGCTGGCAGGCTCCTCCTGCCGTTCGATACGCAGGTTGGACAGCCGCAAATCCTGCGCCTGGATCACCCCGTCAGCACAGGTCAACAAGCTGTGGTGAATAACGTTTTCCAACTCACGGATATTGCCCGGCCACGCATAGTCAACCAGCTTGGCCTGGGCCGTCGGGTTCAATTCCACCGGCCCGTAGCCCAGCCGGTCGCTGTAGCTACGAATGAAATGACGCGCCAATGGCAGGATGTCACCTGGCCGGTCACGCAGCGGGTGCAACTGCAAGGTCACCACGTTCAGCCGGTAATACAAGTCTTCGCGAAAATGCCCGGCATTGATGGCCTTCTCCAGCTGCACGTTGGTCGCCGCCAGCACACGCACATTGATCGGGATGCTTTTGCGTGAACCCAGCCGCACCACCTCGCGCTCCTGCAACACCCGTAGCAGCTTGACCTGGATCGGCAAGGGCAGGTCGCCAATCTCATCGAGGAACAGCGTGCCGCCGTCAGCCTCCTCGAACCAGCCGGCCTTGGCCGCCAGGGCGCCGGTGAAGGCGCCTTTTTCATGGCCAAACAGTTCGGCCTCCACCAGCGACTCGGAAAACGCCCCGCAATTGACCGCGACGAATGGGCCGTTACGCCGGCCGCTGAGGTTATGAATATGGCGTGCGACCAGCTCCTTGCCCGTGCCGGTTTCGCCGATGATCAGCACGCTCGCCTCACTCGGCGCGACCTGTTGCAGGTGGGCGAGCAGCGCCTGTGACCTGGGGTCTTCGAAAACCTGCGCGGTCGCCCTGATCGAGGTGGCCAGTGTCGGGGACGGGGGGAGGGTCAGCAGTTGCATGGGCAATCCTCAGGAGTAGAAGGAGGGGGCAGGGCGCTTGCCGTTGAGGGCCCACTCGCCCAATTCATGGATGCGGTAGTCCACGGGGTCGTGCAGGGTCTGTGTCCTCAGGTTGCGCCAGTGGCGGTCGAAGCGCAGCGAGGCGTGGGTAGCGCGGGCACCGGTGACCTCGAACAGCCGGTTGCAGATATCCAGGCCATGGCGGCTGGCGGCAACCTTGGCAGTGCCGATGGCCAGGGCCAGGTCGCCGCGTTCCTCTGCGCTTAAGGCATGCTCCTTGGCCCAGGCGCTATCGAGCTGGCGGGCAGCGCGTTCGATCAGCAAACGGACGCTTTCCAGGCCGACCCAGAACTCGCCGTAATGGCGCAGCACATAAGGGTCTTCGGCAGTGGTGGTGGCGTTTGAGCGGAACCACGGCCGGCTTTCCTTGAGGGTGTACTGGCGGGCTTCCTCGTACGCGCCTTCGGCGATACCCAGGAACAGGTTGGCAAAATGCAGCTGCGCAATCAGCGGGCGCAAGGCGGCGAAGGGCGTGCTCAACGGCCCTGGGTCGAGCAGCAGTTCAGTGTGCTCGACCCGCACCCGTTCAAACGTGGCGCTGCCGCTGTCGGTCTGGCGCTGGCCGATGTTGTGCCAGTCGCTGTGCAGGCTGATACCGGTACGGCCACTGGGGATCGCGGCGATCAGCAGTTTGCCGCCCGCGCGTTCGTCCACGGCGGAGGCGATCAGCATTTCCGAGTCGCTGGCACCGGAGCAGAAGCTCTTCTTGCCAGAGAATTCGCACCAACCGTCGAAGTGCTTGACCACGGTGCGTGTGTCCAGCGGGTTGAGGGCGTTACCCCAAAACCACTGCTTGCGTGCAGTCTGCTCGAACCACGGCTGCCATTGGTCTGGGCGCGAAAACAGGCGCACGGTGGCCAGCATCAGGTGATGGAAACCGAAGACGTGGGCAATGGAGCTGTCGACCCGGGCGAACTCGCGCACCACTTCGAAAGTATCGAACCAGCTCGCGCCTTGGCCACCGAACGCCTGTGGGATAGCCAGCGACAACAGGCCGCTGCCACGTAGCGCGTCGCGCTCAACCTTGGGCGTACCGCCGCGCTCGTCACGCTCGACGGCGGTCTGGGCGAACTGCCCAGCCAACTCGCGGGCGATGGCCAGGGCAGGGCGTGGTGCCGTGTTTACCGGTGCATTCATGGCCGCTCCTCAGGCGCTTTTGCGCAGCGCGTGATGGGCGCCGAACAGCGGCACGGCACGTTCGGCGGCCAGGCGGATACGCGCGGCGAGGGCCTCACTGGAAACGCGGTAGTCGGCCAGTTCCGCTTGGCTGGCAAACACACCAATCGGCAGTGTCAGGGCCTGCAGGAAGCTGAACAGCGGGCGCAACTGGTGATCGAGCACCAGCGCGTGGCGCTCACTGCCCCCAGTGGCGGCGAGCAGCACTGGGGTGTCGACCAGGGCGTCCTGGCCAATAAGGTCGAACAGATGCTTGAAGTGGCCGGTAAAGCTGCCGCGGTACACCGGCGTGGTCACCACCAGCAGGTCGGCCTTTTCCACCAGCCGCAGTTGCTGCTCCACGGCCTCGGGCAGCTCGCTGCGCCACAGGGCACTGCCCAACGGGCGGGCAATGTCACCCAGGTCGATGAGGTGAGGCTTGATGTTCAGGTGTTCGGCCAGTTCCGCGAGGATCGCCTCGGTCAGGGCCAAGGTGCGCGAAGGGCGGGAAGTACCGCCAGACAGGGCGACGACATTCAGTGGGGTGCTCATGGGCAAGTCTCCGGTTCGGGTTGAGCGGGGGACTTTGCTGGAGCAATCGTCGTGCCGTTTATAAAACGTATTTTAGATCAACGGGTTACGCTTTACAGCGCCCGGGGCGATGTTGCCGTGCGGGCGCTGGCTGTTGATCGGGTGTTGCGCTGCAGACAGTTGGCCGGGTGTTGGCGGCTGTACAGTTGAGAGCGTTATAGAGGATTTGGGTTCGACCAAAAAAGAATAAGAATTTATATTCTTATTCCACTAACCAGGCGGAGCGCCGCCCGCGCGGCGCATCGCGAGCAACGCTCGCTCCTACGTTTGTTTTCGGCCAATAACGCCTGTGACAGGCGCGCGCGAACGCTTTGTTTGTTCGGCGCGATATTGAGCCATACGCCAAGGCGGTCGCGCGCGTTTGCCCCAGAAATAACTGGCCCGAAACAAACGTAGGAGCGAGCGTTGCTCGCGATGCGCCGCGCGGGCGGCGCTCGATCTCATAGGCGCTGCAAATCCCATGGCGAACCCCTAGCAACCCATCGCCACATCCACCCCTAACCGTGCGGCACTGCCTTGGTCGCCGCATTGCCCGCATATTCAGGCTTCAAGTGCCCCTGCTCATCCAGCAGGTACGCATCCATCACCTCGCGCACCACCGGCCCTGCCACGCGCCCGCCCGCTTCGCCGTTCTCGATCATCACCGCCACCACCACGCTTGGGTGATCGGCCGGTGCGAAGCCGACGAACAGGGCGTTGTCGCGGTGCCGTTCCAGGGTCTTGTTGCGGTTGTAGCGCTCGCCTTGCTTGATCGCCACCACCTGCGCCGTGCCGCTCTTGCCGGCGATGCGGTACTGGGCGCCGGCCGCCGAGGCGCGGGCGATGCCGCGGGGGTCGTGCATGACCATCTGCATGCCTTGGCTGACCTGGTCCCAGGCGCGTTTGTCATGCAGCACGATGTCGGGCATCGGGTTGGGGTCGACCGGGGTCTCGCCACCCACTGTCATGGCCAGGTGCGGGCGGTGCCATACACCCTTGCTCGCCAGCAGGCTGGTGGCCTGGGCCAATTGCAGCGGGGTGACCTGCATGTAGCCCTGGCCGATCCCCAGGATCAACGTCTCGCCCGGGAACCAGGCCTGGCGGCGCGTGGCGCGCTTCCATTCGGCGGAAGGCATCAGCCCGGACGCTTCCTCGAACATGTCCAGCGACACCTTCTGCCCCAGACCGAATTCGGCCATGTAGTCGTGCAGGCGCTCGATCCCCAGCTTGTGCGCGAGGTCGTAGAAGTAGGTGTCGTTGGACCGCATGATGGCGGTGTACATATCTACCCAGCCGTCACCGCTGCGGTTCCAGTTGCGGTATTTGTGTTCGTAGTTGGGTAGCTCGTAGTAGCCCGGGTCGAACACACGGCTGCCGGGGGTGATCACGCCACTGTCCAGGCCGGCGATGGCCACTTCCGGCTTGACCGTCGAGCCCGGTGCATACAAGCCGCGCAGCACGCGGTTGAACAGCGGCCGGTCGATGGAGTCGCGCAGGGCGGCGTACTGCTTGAAGCTGATGCCTTTGACGAACAGGTTGGGGTCGAAGCTTGGGTTGCTGACCATCGCCAGCACGTCGCCATTGGCTGGGTCCAGCACCACCACCGAACCGCGGCGGTCGCCCAGGGCCTTTTCGGCCGCCAGTTGCAAGTGGCTGTCCAGGCTCAGGATGATGTCCTTGCCGGGGATCGGGGCCTTGTGGTTGAGCACGCGCATGACCCGGCCCTGGGCGTTGGTCTCGACTTCTTCGTAGCCCACCTGGCCGTGCAGCTGGCGTTCGTAGAAGTGCTCGATACCGGTCTTGCCGATCGACTGCGTGCCGCGATACTCGGTGCTGTCGAGGGTCTTGGCTTCTTTCTCGTTGATGCGCCCAACATAACCCACCGAATGGGCGAAATGCTCGGCCAGTGGGTATTCGCGGATGAACTGCGGTTCTACCTCAAGGCCGGGCAGGCGGAACTGGTTGACCGCAACCAGGGCGATCTGCTCTTCGTTCAGGCCGACCATCAGGGTGACCGGCTCGAAGGGTTTGCGGCCGCGGCGCAGGTCCTTGTCGAACTGCCGGCGGTCATCCTCCGAAAGGCTCAACACCTGCGCCAGGGTATCCAGCACCTTGGCCGAGTCGCCGGCCCGCTCACGGGTCATGGTCAGGTCGAAACTGGGCTTGTTGTCGGCCAGCACCACACCGTTACGGTCGTAGATCAGCCCGCGCTCAGGGGCGATGGGCAGCACGTGCACGCGGTTGTTTTCCGACACGGCGCTCTGCTGGTCATGTTGCAGCACCTGCAGCACATAAAGGCGGCCCACGAGGACGGCGACCAGGGTGAAGACCAGGGTGGCGCAGGCGATCAGCCGGCGGTTGACCAGGTGCTTTTCCTTTTCGTGGTCCTTGAGGGGTATGGGCTGCGGCATGGGTGGCTCTGTGGGGTGGCGGTGTGGCCGGGCGGCGGCCCCGGGGCCGGCGATGCTACGCAACCCCTCCCTTTCGCTCAAGGCAGGCGGCCTTGGGCCGGGGCCGGCGATCAGCTGTTGGCCCCGGTATCAGGGTGTTCACGGCGAACATGAAGATTTGTTCATGCCGGCACTCGGATGGCTGCGCAGAGGGGGCGTATAAGGTTGTTTGTGGATCCACAAAACAACTGCTGTGCGATAAACGAACGAAATAATCATCAGGCGCTAAATTCATAAAATATTGAAAATTAACGGATTATTGTATTAATTCGTTGTGCGCTTGCCGCTTTGTGTCGTCGGATTGGTGTTTAGCAAATCACACACGGTTGTCTGTGGATCCATTATCTGATTGATTAGCGCCTGACGACGGCCAGCCCTCCGGCCGTGCGCGACGACAATTACAAGAAGGGTCCAGTCATGAATGGCTTATCTGGGGCACGGAACTGTCAACGTTCCTTCTGCTCTGCTTGCGTGTGCACGTCTGTCCTCCCGCCTGTGGCCCGCATCGGCCTGCAGGTGGCCCCATGAACATCGATCTCAAGCAGCGTCTGGACAATGACCCGATGGGCCGCTTCCAGTGCCTGGCCATCGGCATTTGCATCGTGCTGAACATGATCGATGGCTTTGACGTGCTGGTGATGGCCTTCACGGCCGCCTCGGTGTCTGCCGAGTGGGGCCTGAGTGGGGCGCAGGTGGGGCTGCTGCTCAGCGCCGGCCTGTTCGGCATGGCGGCAGGGTCACTGTTTATTGCGCCGTGGGCCGACCGCGTTGGCCGGCGCCCATTGATTCTGTTCTGTCTGGCGCTTTCCGGTGTCGGCATGTTGCTCTCGGCGTTGAGCCAGAGCCCGTTGCAACTGGCGCTGCTGCGCGGGCTGACCGGCCTTGGCATCGGCGGCATTCTGGCCAGCAGCAATGTGATCGCCAGTGAATATGCCAGCAAACGCTGGCGTGGCCTGGCAGTGAGCCTGCAGTCCACGGGGTATGCCTTGGGCGCGACCTTGGGCGGCTTGTTGGCGGTATGGCTGCTGGGCCACTGGGGCTGGCGTTCGGTGTTCCTGTTCGGCGGCATCGTCACGGTGCTGGTGATCCCGCTGGTGCTGCTGTGGCTGCCGGAGTCGCTGGACTTTTTGTTGGCACGCCGCCCGGCGAATGCCTTGGCGCGGGTCAATCGGTTGGCCGACAAACTCGGGCAACCGGCACTGTCCCAGCTGCCGCCGCCCGCGCAAAGCGTGCCTGGTGCCGCCACAGGGTTCAGGCAGTTGCTGACCCCCGCCATGCGCCGTACCACGCTGGTGATCTGGTTGCTGTTCTTCCTGGTGATGTTCGGCTTCTACTTCGTCATGAGCTGGACACCGAAGCTGCTGGTCGCGGCTGGCTTGTCGGCGCAGCAGGGCATTACCGGCGGAGTGCTGCTGAGCGTTGGCGGCATCCTTGGTGCGGCGCTGATTGGCGGCCTGTCGTCACGCTGGCCACTGAGCCGCGTGTTGGCGATGTTCATGCTGGTCACGGCCGGGCTGCTGGTGCTGTTCGTGGCCAGCGGGTCATCGGTCACTGCCGCGCTGGCGCTGGGCTTGCTGATCGGGCTGTTCGCCAACGGTTGCGTGGCTGGGCTGTATGCGCTGTCACCGGTGGTCTATGACGCGTCGGTGCGCGCCACCGGGGTGGGCTGGGGCATCGGCATTGGCCGGATTGGCGCAATCCTGTCGCCGACCGTGGCAGGCGTACTGCTCGACGGTGGCTGGCAACCGCTGCACCTGTATGGGGTGTTTGCCAGTGTCTTCGTGCTTGCTGCTGGTTGCCTGCTTTTGCTCAAGCCAGCGTCGCGGCCGGGGCAGGCAGTGATGGCCGATGCCTAGGGTCGTATCCCAGCAAAATTTTGCCAAGAATGGGTGAGGCTGGCAGGTGTACGCCGCAGCAATTTTGCCGGCATTGAGATCGAGCGCCGCCCGCGCGGCGCTTCGCAGCACAAGGCTGCTCCCACATCTGTTTCGGGCCAATTATTCCTGTGCCATGAGCGCGCGCCCCCTTGGCGCCTGACACGATATTGAGTCGGACCAACAAGGCGGTCGCGCGCAAATATCACAGGCCTCACTGGCCCGAAACAGATGTGGGAGCAGCCTTGTGCTGCGAAGCGCCGCGCGGGCGGCGCTCGATCTCATGGCCACCCAATGCGTCGTGGCGAGCACTGCGATAAGATTACCGCTCATGTCTCTGGAAACTGCCTGGATGAGCAAGCCCGGTCAATTGGTGCTGGTTACGCTTCGCAAGATGATCGCCTCCGGCGAGTTGGCGGCCGGCGAGCGTCTGATGGAAATCCCCACCGCCGAACTGTTCGGTGTCTCGCGGATGCCGGTGCGCATGGCATTTCGCACCCTCGAGCAGGAGGGCTTGCTGGTGCGTTTTGGCGGGCGTGGGTTTCAGGTGCGTTCCGTCAGCGCAGACGACATCGCCGGTGCGGTCGAGGTGCGTGGCGTGCTGGAAGGCCTGGCTGCGCGCCAAGCGGCAGAGCGTGGGCTGTCCGCTGAAGCGCGCGCGGCGCTGCAGCGCTGCCTGGTCGAAGGCGACCAGCTGTTCGACAAGGGTTTTGTCACCGAGGAAGACCTGCAGGCCTACCATGACCTCAACATGCGCTTCCACCAGGTGATCATCGCAGCCAGCCACAACCCGGCGATTGCCGATGCCCTGGCGCGCAATGACCACCTGCCGTTTGCCTCGGTCACTGCGCTGGCCGTGGACCGCCATGACCTGGCGCGTGAGTACAGGCGCTTCAACTATGCACACATGCAGCACCATTCGGTGTTCGATGCCCTGGTCAGCGGGCAGGGCGCCCGCGCCGAGGCCATCATGCGCGAGCACGCCAATGCCACCTTGCGCTACGCCGAGACGTTCGGCGCGGCCACGGCCGATGCGCGCATGAAGGTCATCCTGCCCTCGTCTTAAAGCGCTTCAGATATCCAGCACCAGCAGTGGCGTTTTCGAGCGCGAGCAGCAGGGCGTGAACTGATCGTTCTGCGCCTGCTCCTGTTCCGTGAGGAACAGGTCGCGATGCTCCGGTGTGCCTGCCAGCACGCGCGTCAGGCAGGTGCCGCAAATGCCTTGCTCGCACGACATGGCGATCGCGATGCCGTGCTGTTCAAGCACCTGCACCACACTCTGGTCGGCGGGCACCTCGAAGACCTGGCCGGTGCTGTTCACCTGCACCGAGAAGCTGCCGTCGTTCTGCGTATCAACCGGCGCGGCGGCAAAGTATTCGCGGTGCAGGCAGGCCTCCTGCCAGCCCTGCGCCTTGGCGCTTTCCAGCACATGCTGCATGAACCCGCCTGGGCCGCACACATACAGGTGCATATCGTCTTGCGGGTTGGCCAATACCTGGGCGATGTCCAGTGCAGTTTCAGGTTGCTCGTCGAAATGCACGAACAGGCGGTCGGCGAAGGCGGCACCGCGCATGCGTTCGACGAAGGCTGCACGTTCGCTGGAGCGGGCGCAGTAATGCAGTTCGAAGTCTTCGCCGCTGTGGGCCAGTTGCTCGGCCATGCAGAGGATCGGCGTAATGCCGATGCCACCTGCGAACAACAGGCTGCGACGGGCGCCCAGGGCCAGGGGGAACAAGTTGCGCGGTGCGCTGATACGCAGGCGGGCACCGTTGTGCACCTGCTCGTGCAGGCTGCGCGAGCCGCCACGTGAGGCAGGGTCCTTGAGTACGCCGATCAGGTAACGGTGGCGTTCTTCGGGGTGATTGCACAGTGAATACTGGCGGACTTGCCCATCCGGCAGGTGCACGTCAATGTGCGCGCCTGCGCTAAAGGGCGGTAGCAGGCTGCCATCGATTGCGGCCAGCTCGAAGCTGCAGATGTCCTGCGCTTCGTCGTTACGGGAAACCACTACGGCATCGATCATGTCCGTTCCTCGTCAGGCTGGGCTTGCGCTGGTCGCGATCAGTTGGGCTTGGGCCGTGCGTTCGTTGGCGATTAGGCGCTCCAGTATCTTGCGCGACTGGACCCCGCCGGCATCGATGTTGAGCTTGAGCAGGTTGCGCTCGGGGTAGGCGAGCAGGTTCTGTTGCTGGCGTTCGAGCATTTCCAGGTCTTCGCTGAAAATCTTGCCCTGGCCTTCGCGGATGTTGGCGGTCAGCGTTTCGTCGTGCGCTGCAAAGTTGCGCGCCATGCCCCAGAAGTACCAGATCGAGGTGTCGGTCTCTGGGGTGATGAAGTCGACCACGATGCTCGAGGCTTTGTGCTGCGCATCGGCGTGATAACCCCCTTTGCCTGCGTGGGCCACGCCAACTTCGATCAGCACATGGCTGGGCGGGGTGAAGCGGCAGATCTGCCAGCGGTCCACCGGCACATCGTCGGCCAGGCCGTTGCCGCGCAGGGCCATGCGCCAGAACGGCGGTGCCATGATGTTTTCCATGTGCCGGGCAGTCACCACTTCGTCACCGGTGACGGTGGTCACGGGCGGGGCTTCGTCGATTTCCTTCTGACCAATGCTGGAGGCATGCACATAGGTTTCGTGGGTCAGGTCCATGAGGTTGTCGATCATCAGCCGGTAGTCGCAGCCAATGTGGAACAGCCCGCCGCCGTAGGCCCACGCGTCATTCTCCGCCCACTCCAGGTGCGGGATCAGGCTTGGGTCCGCTTGCGCCTGGTCGCCGGGCCAGACCCAGATGAAGCCGTAGCGCTCGACCACCGCGAAGGTTTTGTTGCAAGGGAAGCCCCTGACTCGCTGCCCTGGCATCTCGACGGTCTTGCCGTCGCAGCCCATCACCAGGCCATGGTAGCCACACACCAGGTTGCCGTTTTCGACATAGCCCAACGACAGCGGGGCGCCACGGTGTGGGCAAAAGTCTTCCACCGCAGCTACCCGGTTTTCGTGGCCCCTATAGAACACGATCCGCTCCCCGCAGACCTGACGGCCCAGCGGTTTCTCGGCGATTTCATCGGGGGTGCAGGCGACATACCACGTGTTTTTGGGGTACATGGAGGCTCTCCGGGGTAGCGATTGTTTTTATTTAATGGATCCATTAAAAGTGGCGGAGGGCGGCCTAGTCAACGATTATGGTATTTTTTGCTGATTTATCTGGGCGATTATCGGACTGACATGAGTGGTTTTTTGTTTTATGGATCCATTAGCTGGGGTTTTCAGCACCGCTGGATGTCACCCTGCCGCGCTTGAACGATCCGGAACCTGACGAAACCAATCCCGACCTCGCCTGGCACAAAAAGCAGTGGCATGCAGTGCCTAGCGAGACCCTGACCGAACAGGTTTTTTTCAGGTCCTGGACTTCGGCGCGATCACGTTTGAAGCCAGTGGTCGAGACGTTGGCCAGGTTGTTGGAAATGGTGTCCATGGCGGACAGGCCGGTTTTAGCGACCCAACGAGCCGGAAGCATGCTGTTCTCCTCGTGCGCCTGTTTACGGCACCCGTTCAAATATGATTAGCCGATTTGCAATTGAGCGCTTGTACTCATTGAATGTTAGGAAGTATTAGCGCCAAGGTTCAGCGTCGAAAACTAGTAGAAGTACCAGGTGACCCGTTCCACTCGCGACGCCGAAGGTTGACTTCCAGATCACCCTTTCCGCTTGCCAGACCGACCCGGACCAGAACGCCTTCGCAACACTGGAGCTGGATGGCAAGAATGGCTCGCTGCCGATCGGCCCCATCGCAAAGGGTGTCTTCAAGTAGGCCCAACACAATGATGAAAATAATCTGTCTTGGTGACACAACCGATCATGGCGGAGATTCAGTTGGAACTCACTCAATAGTGTCTGTTTTGGGTTTGCGGCTTTTGGACGCTGCCGTGTGAAGCGCTGGCGATCAGGCTGGCGCCGCACGCGGTCTTCATGCCGTCGAGCGCAACGGGGATGCCACTGACGCGGTAGGTGTCACTGCCTTCGATGATTGGGAATTCACCCTTGCATAGAGGGCAGAAGACCATGTTGCCTTTGCCGGCCATGGGTTTGCCGTTGAGGTTGTATTGGTTATGCACTCAATAACTTTGCCTCCGTGATCGGTTGAGTCGTTAAGTCTTATAATCCTCAACATTCGGTTTGGCTCCTATTTATGATTCTGCTGAATCGGATTTTGGGGTGGGAGATACTTCTGCTCGACCCTCATCAATTGAAAGTAGGTAGGATCTAAGAATTTCAAGTACTTCGGTTTTCGTAAATATAAATTCTTCACCTGCATCCATCCCGCTTAAGGTGTAAATTATTTCATTCAGCTGGATATCATCGGAGCGATGGGTTTTCTCATCTAGGCTGATCAGGTATGTGTATTTGGAGAATTCTAACGGGTTGTACTCTCTTGATGAGAGGAAATTAATCATGTTTTGCACGATGCGTTTTTTTTCGTTTCTGCTGAGCATTGCGTCGCCCCCTAATATGTGCAGTTTAATTTTCAGGTGTTGCTAGTCCTTGTTCGATATTCACCTTGTGGAATGCTCGTCATAACCGCGCCGTCATGATCTGGCAAGTCCCTAGCCTGGTGAGGGGTTTCATTATTACTCGTCCAGTAGTCTATTTAAGTGGTTTGGATGACGAACGACCCGGCTGCTTGGTCTTGCTCAATGATCTCTTTTTTTAGTAATAAATAGCCTATGCCGCCAACAAGTATTCCTTTATGGTTTGGCGCTGATTTGTTTAGCCTTGAGTTGTTGATTTGGAGGATAAATTTTAGATTGGTCTCCTCTTTGTCCTGAAGCCAGGATGGTATTCCGCCTATTTTTGCAATTCCATTATCTGAGGTGTCAATTTCGGGGTTTTCTACTATCGATATCAGGTGGCTTTCGAGTGCTGGATTAAAGGTGCTTGAGTGAATTTTGCAAGGAGGGTAGGCAAGTACCTTGCCACCTTCGTTTAATGCGATTTCAATATATTGGTCTGATTTGGAGTATGGTGTGAATATAGAAATCAATAGCTCTGAGTTAATGGTTAGCCCGCTTATTTGCTTTGTAATGAAAGAGGCGGGCAGGCTTGCCAGATGTAGTAGTGGATTTCCGAGCTTGTCCGTTGGCCATGGCGTGGCTTTGGGGATGTATGGTTCGCCACCAATGAACGGCAACTCAGCTGTTTGAGGGTGCTTGGTAAATATTAACTCTTTGAACATATTGATTTATCCTATCATGGGCAGGGGCAGTTGCAATCTAGAAATTGTTGTGCGTTATTGCGTAACGCTCTGGCGCGGGAGGTTGGAACCCCGGATGTTCTCAATGCTCCTTGCCATATATCCATCTGTCGTTTAGTTGGTTTTCCATTGGTGCCGATTTGGAATTCGTCGCGACCTAGGCCTAAGTGCAACGACGCCAGGCGATTTTCTGCTCTATGAGCATCGACGTGCATTGGGCGTGGAATAGCGATGGAAGGGTTGTTCTTGCTTCGCCTCCCTTCTGGAATTAGTCCGATTTGCTCAAGTGCTTCGTGTCGTATAAATTCGTGTGCATCCAATTGGTCTCCTCTGTTAGTCTCTAAATCTGTTAAGCTTTCGTAGGTGCCTAGTTGGCACTTTCGCGCCAAGCCTAATGGGTCTACCCACTCCGTTGGGTTTGGGGCAAACATATATATGTTTATGCCGCCTAAGAAGCCGATGGGGTCCTTTCCAATAAAGCGACCAAGGCGCGAGTCATAATAGCGATGTCGGTTATAATGTAGTCCTGTTTCAATATCAAGGTATTGACCTTGGAGGCGCAGCGGATTACGGTAGTGCGCTAGCCCGGTGTCGGGCCGTTTCTGGCTCTCATGTCCCCAAGCTCTATAAGTTCCGCTCCACTGAATTCTTCCATCATTGGAAGTAAGCTCCATCGCCGTACCCAAGTGATCACATTGATACCAGGTGAGAGCGTCGAATGGCCTCAGCATTGGTTTACGCTGCCATACTGGATCCCGGTCGGCTTTGTACGGAAAATCATAGTTCGGCTGATGCAGCATCTCTTCAATATGATTCATCATGCCTTGCGCGACCGGAATGAAGGTGCCTGGTTCAAACACATAATGTATGGTCTGCCCCTTGCCGTCTCGGCCTCGTTGCTCGAACGCCAGCGTATCGCCGTCCCAGATAAACAGCGTCAGATTGCAGCCTAGCTGCTCATCCAGCGCACGCCGCGCATTCTCGTTCCAGACCGGTCCGGCCTGGACCCGGTTGCGGTACTTCGAGCGCGAGTCCTTGTAGACACGACGGCCTAACGCGTCATAGCCGAACTCGACGACCAACCGGTGATCCTCGTACCGCCGCAGCCGGTCATACAGGTCCCAGGTGAACTTGCCTGTCTTGCCCTTCTCAATCCGTTCCAGCAGATTGCCGCGCTCGTCGTACCGGTATTGCGTTCCGCAGTAGCTGCGCAGCACGTTGTCCATCAGCTTGCGTGGCGAGTGCGGATTTGGCCCGGGCGGTGCCTCGGGGTCCAGCAGGTTGCTCGCTGGGTCAAAGGCAAATATTTCCTTCTCGTAGTTAAGGCTGGCTTCAAGCAAACGACCAACCGGGTCATAACGGTAGCGCAGATCGCCACGGTTCAAGTCTTTGATGTGGCATAGCTGCCCGGCTTCGTCATAACGGTAGGTGCGCGCCGCTATGCGTTTGGACTCACCTTGCCGAGCCAGCGTCTGTTCCAGCAACTGGCCATTCGGGCTCCAAGTCTGTCGCTGGACCAGGCCATTGCCCTGCACGCGACCGATCTCTCGGTGCAGGTCATCACGCTCGAAACTGATCAACTCCTGGTCATCAAGTTTGAGCGCGAGCAGGTGGCCGCTGCCGTAGGTCAGCCAGCTGACCCGGTGGCCATCGGGGCGGGTGGTGGCGACGCGTTGGTTGAGGGCATCGTACTCGTGCTTGAACACGGCAACCTGCGGCTTGACCAAATAATCCAGCCACTGATGCTCACGCGTGTTGTTGCCTGCTGCATCGTAGAACCATTGCAGCCTGCAGGAACCGTTGTTAGCCAGCAGCAGGTTGCCATTGCCGTCATAGGCAAAGGTCTCAACCTCCCACTTCTCGCCGCCACGTCATCCGGCCTTGCGCTGGATAAGCCGACCCATGGGGGCGTACTCGAAGTGGGTAGTTCTGTCGCCATCCACACGGCGGGTCGGCAGGTTGCTGCCGTTGTCGTAAAGGTAGTGGATGGTCTCTTTGTCGAAGCCGGTTTGCTTGAGCAGTCGGCCTACAGGGTTGCCGTTGGCATCCACTATGCGAGTCAGGCGGATGTTTGGGTTCCATGCATTCAGTTTGAAATTCATTCTCGCACCGCCCTCCATCGGTGCATGTACATCGACGGAATGGAGAGCTGCCTGACCAGCTCTGAGTTCTAAGTCGGGAGCGGCGGCAACAGACATACTGCCTGGGTGTCTGTTGTTCGCCTGCTTCACTTGGCCTGATTGACTCAGCGATGGACGCTGCCGTGTGATGCGCTGGCAATCAAGCTGGCGCCGCACGCGGTTTTCATGCCGTCAAGGGCGACGGGTACTCCGTTGACGCGGTACGTGTCACTGCCTTCGATGATTGGAAACTCGCCTTTGCACAGAGGGCAGAAAACCATGCTGCCTTCGCCGGCCATTGGTTTGCCGTTGAGGTTAGTATTGTCTATGGAGCCGATCACCATACCACCATGGTCGGTTGGATCCCCAGTCCTTACAATGCTCTTCATGTGAATTTCTCTTGTGTGTTTCAGGTAGGTTAGGTCACTCAAATGACCCTTAATGCGGCGAATGCTACTGTGAGGGGGTTTTAAGTGCGTACAGATTTTTGTAAAAACCCCAATGAATAATTTTTGAGTTATTTTCATTTACGTATAGAGTGTTTACGTAATCTAGTTCTTGTGCGTATGGTTGCCATTCTTTCAGAGTGGTTATAATTGCTGGGAAGGCATCATCTATGTTGATGATTATTATGGTTTCTGATTCCTTTAGGTCTATGAGTGATGCTGCGGCGAGTATCTCCATGATTAATTTGTCTCTTTGGATAGAGTGTGCTTCATATTTGTCGGGGATTTTATCCCAATGAATGTTGGATGCGCCTGTTGGTAGTAGGCTCCTAATTTTTTTTAAAAGTTCATCCTGGTTTTCATAGAGGTGGGTGTCGATGTAAGCTTGGCATTCTGGTGTGAAGCTCATCGGTTAAATCTCCTTATTATTTTCCCAACTGTTTTTTGTGTTGCCTCAAAGCAAATTGTTCTTTCGTTTTTCCTGTTGAAAGCATTTATATGAGCCTTGTGTCTGTTGTCATATTCCACACGGAATCCCCGGTGCTCATTTTGAGCGCGTCTCCCATTGAAGGGTTCTGGTATGAATTTAGCCGGATTGGGAACGGAGTCTTTTGCGGAGATTTGAGTGTGTCCTAGGGCGCTATTCATTGCTTGATTGTAGTCGTCGTGCAACTCGTCACATTGACGTTCTTTCCTAGTCCTTTCTCTTTCGAGTTCTTTTCTCTTGTCTCTAGCGCTGCATGGCGTGGCGGTTTTTGTCAGTCCAAATGGGTCAATCCACTGTATCGGGTTTGGCGCGTACTGATACGTAAAGCCCGCCATCAAGCCCTATTGGATCCTTGCTAATAAATCTTGCCGTCCGAGGGTCGTAGTAGTGATGGTAGTTGTAGTGCAACTCTGTTTTGAGGTCAGAGTGCTGCCCTTGAAACAGGAGCGGATTTCGAATGTCGGTTGAGACGGGATGATCATTGTGTTTCTCATGCGACATTCCCCAGACGGTATGCTGACCGCTCCAGAATATGTTGCCAACGTCGTCTGTTTTCTCCATGGGCGTACCCAGATGATTGCAGTGATACCAAGCAAAGGTGTGGGATGGTTTAGGCATTGGCTTGCGCTGCCACACCGGATCTTGTGCGACGTCATAGGGAAAATCATAGCTTGGCTGGTGCAGCATCTCCTCGATGTGATTCATCACGTCCTGTGCAACTGGTATGAATGTTCCCGGCTCAAACACATAGTGTATGGTCCGCCCCTTGCCATCCCGACCGCGCTGCTCGAAGGCCAACGTGTCCCCATCCCATATGAACAGCGTCAAATTGCAGCCCAGCTTTTCATCCAGCGCACGCCTCGCGTTTTCGTTCCAAACCGGTCCAGCTTGCACCCGGTTGCGGTACTTCGAGCGTGAGTCCTTGTAGACGCGGCGGCCTAACGCGTCATAACCAAACTCGACAATCAATCGGTCATCCTCGTACCGCCGCAGTCGGTCATACAAGTCCCAGGTGAACATGCCGGTCTTGCCGTTCTCAATCCGCTCGATCAGGTTACCGCGCTCGTCGTACCGATACTGCGTGCCGCAGTAGCTGCGCAACACGTTGTCCATAAGGCTGCGCGGCCACTCAGCGATGGACGCTGCCGTGTGATGCGCTGGCAATCAAGCTGGCGCCACACGCGGTTTTCATGCTGTCGAGCGCGACGGAAATGCCATTGACGCGGTAGGTGTCACTGCCTTCGATGATTGGGAACTCACCTTTGCATAGAGGGCATAAAACTCTATAGCCTTTGCCGGGCATTGGTTTGCCGTTGAGGTTGGTATGAGGGATGGCGTTCACGACTTCTCCGCCATGATCGGTTGTGTCAGCAAGACAGATTATTTTTATCATTGTGTTGGGCCTACTCCAGATTCAGTTGGAACTCAATCAATAGTGTCTGTTTTGGGTTTGCGGCTTCGTTTTAGGTATAAAGTTTTCTAATGGCTGATGATGCAACCATGGGGTCAGGGTCTTTGGATAGTTGTTGCAGGATGTCTTTGGGCACCTTGGGATTGCAGGCAATTCGGTGTCTTACAGTTGCGTCCGAATCGATTGCGAGTCGCTCGAAGACCGTTCTATTAAGTTTTCGTTTGGTTGCTATTTTCCATCGGATATCTATGTCGCTGCTCTTCGAGAGACGGTCTATGATGTCGTCGGGAATGTTTTTGTTCCCAGCTACGCATCGTGCGAGCTCCGGGTAGTTATTAAGTATTTCAGTCCATACTTCAAGTGAGGCAGTTTGGTGTGCAAACGTGGTATCTTCATCATCGTCGCAAAGGATCCTGAATTCTTCAGCTGTGATACTCATCTATTTCCCCTTTTGGTCCTTGCATTGCATGCCCTTCAGGCTCATTTTTTCGCCAGTAGCACCTTTATGTTTGCCCTTCATGTAATCGCCATATATATCCGCATCTTCTTGGTGGATAAGTTGATCGCCGAGTTGTCTCATTACTTTCCATTCACTACCACCATGATTCTCAGTGTCCCGCGACCACCATAGGTCGCTTTCTGGATCTCGATAATACTTTGCTCTTGTTCCGTTTAACATGCCTTCGCATACGCGATTGTAGCGGTGCACTTCCCATGGTTTCCTGCATGGATTTGAAGAATGTTGATTGGATTTTGATGACTTTGGTTTTCTTCCGCTTGGCGATGAGCTTTTTGTTAGTCCGAGTGGGTCTATCCATTGAGTAGGGTTCTGCGCGTAGGTATAAACATTTAGGCCACCGCTGAAGCCGATTGGGTCTTTGGTGATAAAGCGGCCTGTACTGGGGTCGTAGTATCTATATCTGTTATAGCTATAGCCACTCTCGACGTCAAAGTACTGCCCTTGGAATCGAAGTGAATTATGGTGGAGATGTGAGCATTCATTGGTGCTTGTATTCTGATCAGCTAATCCCCAGGCTGTATAGATGTCGCGCCGCCATATTTTCCCGCCACAGTTTGTCACGTCCAGGGGGGTGCCAAGCTGATCGCATTGATACCAAGCAAACCCATCCAACGGTTTTGGTTTAGGCTTGTGCTGCCACACCGGATCACGGTCCATGTCATAGGGGGAATTATAGGCCGGCTGATACAGCATTTCCTCGATGTGATTGAGCACTCCTTGTGCAACCGGAACGAAGGTGGCTGGTTCAAACACATAGTGTGTGGTCTGCCCCTTGCCATCCCGACCGCGCTGCTCGAAGGCCAGTGTGTCACCGTCCCAGATGAATAGCGTCAGATCGCAGCCTAGCTTCTGATCCAGCGCACGCCGTGCGTTCTCGTTCCAAACCGGTCCAGCCTGGACGCGGTTGCGGTACTTCGAGCGCGAGTCCTTGTACACACGGCGGCCTAAGGCGTCATATCCAAACTCGACAACCAGTCGATCATCCTCGTATCGACGCAGGCGGTCATACAGGTCCCAGGTAAACTTGCCGGTCTTGCCGTTCTCAATCCGCTCCAGCAGATTGCCGCGCTCGTCGTAGCGGTACTGCGTGCCGCAGTAGCTGCGCAGCACGTTGTCCATGAGCTTGCGCGGCGAGTGCGGATTGGGCCCCGGTGGAGCTTCGGGGTCCAGCAGGTTGCTCGCCGGGTCGAAGGCAAACGTTTCCTTTTCGTAGTTAAGGCTGGCTTCGAGCAAGCGCCCCACTGGGTCATAGCGGTAGCGTAGATCACCACGGTTCAAGTCTTTGATGCGGTGTAACTGACCCGCCTCGTCGTAACGATAGGTGCGCGCTGCTATGCGTTTGGACTCACCTTGCCGAACCAGGGTGTGTTCCAGCAACTGACCATTCGGGCTCCAGGTCTGGCGCTGGATCAGGCCATTGCCCTGCACGCGGCCGATCTCCCGGTGCAGGTCATCACGCTCGTAACTGATCAACTCCTGGTCGTCGAGTTTGAGCGCGAGCAGGTGACCGCTGCCGTAGGTTAGCCAGCTAACCCGGTGGCCATCGGGGCGGGTGGTGGCGATGCGTTGATTAAGCGCATCGTACTCATGCTTGAACACGGCCACCTGTGGCTTGACCAGATAATCCAGCCACTGATGCTCGCGCGTGTTGTTACCTGCTGCATCGTAGAACCATTGCAGTCTGCAGGTGC